>CAMAPJ010000016.1 GCA_945860085.1 Synechococcus sp. UW140
CAGCGGCCCTGGCCAATTGAGCCAAGGCTGAGTGAACTCCACATCGACTGAGCCCAAAAGGCGGAAGAACAGAGCTGCGGTCATTCAGCTCAGCATCGATTCGCTGTGGCCTGCATCTCTATGCCCTATAGGCGACAAACTCCTAGTGCCGCCCGAGGACATGGCGGTGCATCTGACGAGGCCGGCCACTTCCACCGCACCAGCCGCCTCCCCCGCCCTCACTTCCTCAGTGCAGCTGGAGCTCACGCCCCACCAGGGACGCGAGCGTTATCTGGCTCGGGTGGTGGCCGCCGGCAATGTTCCCCATGGGGTCGCCTGCCGCGGTTGGGGGCCGGTCGGGGCTTTTGCGCTGCGGGGCGATCAGCTCGATTGCCCGCCGGGTTGGCAGCAGATGCCTTTCCGGCTGGCGCACCGCTGACCTGGCTTTGGCAGTCCTGGATGTCGGCTCGTGCCGCCAGCGCTCGTGCTGAGTGCAGGGGAGTGGCGGCTTTGGAGCGGCTCCATTGGCCCTGGCCAGCGATGATCAGAGCCATGCAGATGCCCGCCTCAGCGATGGTGCCCGCGTTCAAGGCAACGCTTTCCCCACTTCTCGGTTCGGTGCTGACCACTGGACTCGTGATCACGGCCGGGGGCCTGGTTGGCCTGGCGCCGATGGGGGCCCGAGCCCAAGTTGGGTTCCCTGGGCCAGGGGCTCAACCGCTCCAGGCTGGCGGCACTGACAGTCGCGTTGATGGGGGCCCAACCGGGTTCCAGGGAACGCCGGCAGGACAGGTGAATCCGGCAGGTGAGATGAGCCCGCTCCACCAGGTGGAACCTTCCCGCCAGGTGACCCCAGTGCGTTGGACCAGCAGCGCTGGGACCTGGTCGCTCCAGCCGGAGGCGATTCGCCGGTTCGTCCAGACTGGGGTGGTCAGCGACCGCTCTTTGGAGAGCGCCATCGCCCGCTCCGGCTGGAGCCCTGAGGAATTGCGCCTGGGCTTGGCGAAGTCCTACGGCGTGGATCTGGTGGCCCTGGCCCGCTTCCTCTATTCCAGCGACGGCCAGGCCTTCCTGCGCACCCAGACCCGCAGCTACGTCCCCTCCAGCACTAGGTCCAGCTTTGCCGTGGAAGCGCTGCGCTCGGCGATCATCGCGGCGGCGGCCGGCGGCCAGATCTCGGCCCTTTCGATCATGGCCCATCTGCCCACCGACTTCAGTTCTGTCCGGGTTTGCGGCCGCTACGACGGCAGCCAGAACGTCTGCGCCGCCGGCCTGTGCATCGGTGAGGACCAGTGCACCTCCCTGCTCTCCTGGTATGTGTTCCTGCCCGCCTGTCTCCAGGCCAACCAGGCCCGTCAGCTGGATCCAGCGCCTTTGCTCCCCCTGGGCAGGAAGCCGAGCTCCTAACGGATCGGCCGGCGCTGGCCGATCAGTAATTGATGCTGCAGGCGCTGGGGCAGCCGCTGGCCCAGCAGACCTTGCAGAAGCTTGGCCAAGGCGTTGATCTCGGACCCGGGCAGGCTGGTTTGCAGCTGCTGCCGATAGGCGGCCTGGGGCCCAAACCAGCGGCTTAGCAGGGCTTCGCTGATCTCCAATCCCAACGGTTCTGGCCAGCGCTGCCAGACAAGCTTCCAGGCGCGTGCCTGGAGAGCCCGATCCAGTACTAGGAGGTCGGGGCCCCCGGCCAGGGCGCTGAAGCTGGCGCCTTCGCAGGCGGCGGCGGCCTGCACCAGGCTGCTTTCGGTCTCGCTCAGGCAGCGCCCAGCCGCCAGCAGCGCCCCCGCTGGGCCCAGGGCCGGACTGGAGAACAGCAGCCGCAGGCTGCAGCGGGGGGCCGCCAGCTGATCGAGACCGGCAATCGCTGCGTCCAAGGCCTGACCAGCCAGGGGCCGGAAGGGATGGCGGCCGGCGATCCATTCAAATTGCTGCCCGGGCTCCAGCTGGCGGGCCAGGGCCTGCAGGCCGCCAGGATCTGTCCCACCGTCTGCCTCAGCCGCCGTGGTAGGCGTCTGGTCTTGGCCCTGGGCTGGGTCCTGGGTCGAGACCTGGCTGGGGGCCGGTTCTTGGGGCTGGCCCCCAGCCTGCGGCTCCCAGGCGGCCACAAGCTGGGGCTGGCTGAGGCTGTCGAGCACTTGGAGCTGGGCCTGCAGCCGCTGCCGGTCGCTGCCCTGGGCCAGCTGGATCACCACGCCCCCTTCGGGAGTGGCGGCCAGGGGATCGAGGGCCCAGAGCAGGGAGCGAGCTTCGAGGATCAAGACCCGGTCCTGGCGCCGAGGGGCCGTGTCCTGCCAGAGGCGCTGGCGCAGCAGATCGAGCCGTTGGCCTTCGCTGCCCAGTTGCCGTTGCAGCCAGCGAGTCAACAGCGGATTGTCGGGGCCGCCGCTGAGCACGGTGCCCTGCTCGGCCTCCTGTTCGGCGGCGGCGGCCAACTGGGCGGCACGCCGTTGTTGCATCCGGGCGCGTCGCTCCCCTTCCCAGCCCAGCTGGCCCGGCTGCCAGAACAACTCCCCTTGCAGGGCGCTGGGCAGGTATTGCTGGGCTACCCAGTGCTCGGCGTAGGCATGGGGATAGCGATAGCCGACGCCATCGCCAAAGGCCTGGCCGTCCCGGTTGGCATCGCGCAGGTGCGAGGGCACCTCCTGGCGATTGCTGGCCTTGACGGTTTTTAGCGCATCAAAAAAACCCAGCAGGCTGTTGCTTTTTTCGGTGCTGGCCAGATACAGGGCCGCTTGCGCCAAGGGGTAGAGCCCCTCCGGCAGACCCACCCGCTCGAAGGCCGCGGCGCAGGCTTCCACCACCACCATCGCCTGGGGATCGGCCAGGCCGATATCCTCGCCGGCGGAGATCAGCATGCGGCGGAAGATGAAGCGGGGGTTCTCGCCGGCCTCCACCATGCGCGCCAGCCAGAACAGGGCGGCATCGGCATCGGAGCCCCGCAGGGATTTGATGAAGGCACTGATCGTGTCGAAGTGGGCATCGCCTTGCTTGTCGTAAAGAACCGCCCGCTGCTGGATTGATTCCTCGGCGATCGTTAGGTCGATGCGGATCACACCAGGGTTCTCGGCGCCCACGCTGCGGTCATCGCCCGTTTGCGGAGCTGGTGCTGGCTCCGGTGGGGGATTGGGCCCGGAGCGGGGGTCGGGGTCGGTGGTTTCCACCGCCAGCTCCAGGGCGTTGAGCAGGCTGCGGGCATCCCCACCGGCCACGTCGACCAGATGGGCTGCCGCCTCGGCGGTGATGTCCACCCGCCGTTTGCCGTAGCCTCGCTCCGGGTCGACTAGGGCCCGTTGCAGCAGGGCATGGAGATGCCGTGGCTCTAGGGGTTGCATGCGGAACAGCCGCGAGCGACTGACCAGGGCCTTGTTCACTTCGAAATAGGGGTTTTCGGTGGTGGCCCCGATCAGGGTCACGGTGCCGTTCTCGACCCAGGGCAGCAGGGCGTCTTGTTGGGCGCTGTTGAAGCGGTGGACCTCATCAATGAACAGCAGGGTGCGCAGGCTGTGTTGCTCCAGGCGGCGCTTGGCCGCGTCCACCTCGGTGCGCAGGTCCTTCACCCCGGCGAGCACGGCGTTGAGGCTGCTGAAATGGGCGCGGGTTGTGGCGGCAATGATGCGGGCCAGGGTGGTTTTGCCCACCCCGGGCGGCCCATGCAGGATCAGGTTGCCGACTCGATCGGCGCTGATCGCCCGACGCAGCAGCCGACCCGGCCCCAGGATTGCCTCCTGGCCTTGGAACTCCTCGAGGCTGCGGGGCCGCATCCGGTCGGCCAGGGGGGCGAGCTGGGCCAGCTGGATCTCGCGGTGGTGGCTGAACAGGTCGGCCAAGGCCCCAGGGGGCAAGGCCCCGATCGTGATCACAACCTTCCCATCCCATCGTCAAGGGTGGCGTCGTTCCCCTGTCCATCCGGTAACTTGCAGGCAATCCGAATGATTTCTGTGCGGCGATCACGACCCTTGCTCGCGTTGCTCGGGCTGGTTGCGCTCGGGGGCTGTGCTGCCAAACCCCCTGCCCGGGAGCCCCTTTCGGTTCAGGTGGAGCGCATCGACGAAGCCTCCTTCAGCCCCGGAATTGAGGTGGTCAGCCGCCTGGAATCGACTTCAAACGTGGCGATGCGGCCCGAGGCCGATGGCCGGGTGGTCAAGATCCTGGCCACCCAGGGCCAGCGGGTGAAGGCAGGCCAGCCGATCATTGTTCTCGACAATGTTCAGGAAACGGCCTCACTCAACGCCAGTAAGGCCGAATCGCTCAAGGATAACCTTAATGCCGAGCGCTATGTCTTTTTGAATAATCAAGGAGCAGTTTCAACAAAAGATCGTGATTACTACATTACCCAAGCGATCAAGAGTCGCGATCAGGTGACGGCCAACCGGGCCACTCTCCATTATAAATATGTGACATCGCCAATTAATGGCGAGATCGGTGATCTTGACTCGGTCAAGTTAGGCGATTACATTCGCCAGGGTCAGGCGATCACCGGCATTGTTGATAACAGTGTCCTCTGGACCCTGATGGATGTGCCGGCGACCCAGTCCAGCAGCGTCAAGCTTGGCCAGCCAGTTCACCTGGTTACCCAGGGCACGCCCGCGGTGAAAGGCACGGGAACGGTGGTGTTCATTTCGCCTTATTTTGGCGTCAGCGGCACCCAGAACGCTCCCAACACGGTGCTTGTCAAGGCCTCGTTCCCCAACCTTACGGGCACCTTGAAGACAGGCCAATATGTGCGCAATCGCATCGTCACAGGCACCAACCGCCAGTTGTCCGTACCGGTGCAGGCGGTGATGATGCAGGCCCAGCAGCCCTTTGTTTACCGGGTTTTCCCCCTCTCGGTGATGTTGCCTAAGATCAAGGCCTCCACAGAGATGTTGCCGGCCCAGAAGGCGATGATGGAGTCCCTGCCGCCCACGACCCCGATCGTGGTGCAAACGCCGGTTCGTCTAGGCGCTCTGGATCACAATCGTTTCCCGGTGATTTCCGGCCTAGCGGCTGGCGATCAGGTGGTAGTCAGCAACACGGCCCTCTTGAGATCTGGCATGCCCGTCAAAGTCGCCGCTGCTTCTAGCACCGGCGCTTCCAACTGAGGACCGATCATGTCTTTGTCTGATCGGTTTATTAAACGGCCTGTTCTTACGACCGTTTGCAGTATTTTGATCGTCTTGATCGGCATCATTGCGATCCCGACTCTCTCGATCGAAAACCTGCCCAATATTGCGCCGCCGTTGGTTACAGTGACTGCCAACTATGGAGGCGCTAACTCCTTGGTGACGGAGCAGGCAGTCACCAACCCCCTAGAGCAGCAGATCAATGGCGTGCCGGGGGCCGCCTACATCTCCTCCTACAGCACCAGCCAGGGTCAAAGCACGATCCAAGTCTACTTCGACGAAGACACCGATATCAACATTGACCAGGTCAATGTGCAGAATCGGGTGTCCCTGGCCATGCCCCAGCTGCCTCAGCAGGTGCAGGCCACCGGGATATCGGTGATGCAGAGCACCCCTTCGATCCTGTTGGCCTATCAGGTCTCTTCATCGCAGGGGCAATATGACGCGGCTTATCTCAATGGCCTGATCTACGAGAATCTCTACTATCAATTGGGTCGGGTGCCTGGCGTGGCCAGCATCAGCCTGCTCGGCGGCAGTAATCCGGCATTCTGGCTGTTCGTGGATCCGGCCAAGCTGGCAGCCAACCAGCTCACGGCCGACCAGGTGGTGGCGGCCGTTAAAAATCAGAACTCCGTGGCGATTGGCGGTCTGGTAGGCGGGCCCCCGGCGGGCGGCAATCAGAAGTTTGCCTATCCGATTCTAGTTGAGAATAATGGCAACCTCGTCTCGATTGATGATCTCAATCGCCTGATCGTCGGTAAGACGCCCCAGGGCAACCTGCTGCGACTCCAGGATGTGGGTGAAGCCACCTACGGCTTCAATACTTTCGGCCAACAGGCCATCAGTATGGAGGGCCATCCCACGATCACGGTAGCGGTATTCCAGACCCCTGAGAGCAATGCTCTCAATGTGTCAGAAGCGGTGGTGAAGGTGATCGACTCCTTCAGCAATCAGCTGCCTCCTGGGGTCACTGTCACGGAGATCTATAACATCGGTCAGTTCATTGAATCGGCCGTCTCCGGCGTGGTCGATGCCCTTGGGCTGGCGATTGTGCTGGTGCTACTGATTCTGTTTCTGTTCCTCCAGGATTGGCGCGCCACGATCGTGCCCAGCCTGGCGATCCCGATTTCCTTGGTTGGTACTTTTGCCTTCATCAAAGCCTTTGGCTTCTCGATCAACCAGCTCACCTTGCTGGGCCTAGTTCTGGCCACGGGCTTAGTGGTGGATGATGCCATTGTGGTGATTGAGGCCGTCTCCAAGAACCTGGAGAAGGGCATGAAGCCCCGCCAGGCGGCGATGGAGTGCATGGGCGAATTGATTGGGGCCCTGATCGCCACTTCCTTGGTGTTGATGGCGGTGTTTGTGCCAGTGGCCTTCTATCCGGGCGGCATCGGCATCATCTACAAGCAATTTGCTCTCACGATTGCCTTTGCAATCGCAATCTCTACCTTCAACGCCCTCACCTTCTCGCCGATGCTTTCGGCCCTTATCCTTAAAACCGAGCGTCCACACCTGCCCAAGGGCTGGGGCTGGGCGATCGGTGGCATTGTGGTGGGTCTGGCCTTTGGCCGCTTCAGCGCCGCCTCCTTCGGCAATGGGGCCTACGTCTTTGGCGTCATCGTCTTTGGCATTGCCGGCAGCCGGCTGGCCTGGATCTTTGAACGCTTCAACCACTACTTTGCGCGTCTTGAGAAGGGCTACGCCAACCTGCTGGTTGTCTTGATCGCCCGCAGGAAGCTGATCTTGGCTGGCTTGGCGGGGGGCATCGTGCTCACGGCCATGGCCTTCTCCTCCCTGCCCACCGCCTTCATCCCTGAAGAGGATCAAGGTTATGGCCTGGGAATTTTCCAGTTGCAGAATGGGGCGTCCCTCAGCCAGACCCAGAAGACCGGTGAGGAGGTCGCCAAGGTGCTCAAAAGTGAGCCCGATATCATTGCCGGTTCGGTGATCAGTGGCTACGGCTTTAACGGCTCCAGTCCAGATCAGGGAGTGTTCTTCTTTGGTCTTAAGCCCCTTGATGAACGTTCCGGGTCCGAGCACAAGGCCCCGGCCATCGTGGCGCGCCTTAATGCCAAGTTGGAGAAAATCAGCTCCGGCTTGGCCGTGGCGGCCCAGCCACCGGCGATTCCTGGATTCTCGGCCCAGGGCGGTTTCTACTTCCAGTTCAATGACCTCAGCAATGGGGCCTATAGCTTCAACCAGCTCAATGACCTAGCCAAGGATCTGGTGGTGGCGGGTACGGCCAGCGAAGATTTCTCAACCCTTTATACCCAGTTCATTCCCAGTGCGCCGGCCTTTGGCCTCAAGATCGATCGCTCGATCATGGGCGCCCTGAATGTGGATTTCCAGCAGGCAATGCAGACGATTGCCATTCTTGCTGGCGGCAATTATTCCGGACTCACCTACGAGAACGGTCAGGTACGTAATATCTATGTGCAAGCGGAAGCGCAAGGACGCAGCAAGCTCGATGACATCTTGAGCTATTACGTCCGCAGTAAGGACGACAAGATGATTCAGGTCTCCCAGTTCGCCAAGGCAGAGCTGACAAGCGCCCCGCCGGTTGTCAGCCACTACAACCTCTATCGCACGATTCTGGTTCAGGGCGCTGAGGCCATCGGTAAGAGTTCTGGCCAGGCGCTCGATAAGATCCAGCAGATCTTCAATGCCCAGAACTTCAACAACATCAGCTATGCCTTCACTGGCCTGGCTTCCTTGCAACTCTCGGCGGGCAATGCCAGCGTGCTGGTATTTGGTTTAGGCATCTTGGTGGTTTACCTGGTGCTTTCGGCCCAGTACGAAAGCTATGTCACCCCGGTGGTCATCCTAATGACCGTGCCCTTGGCGATGTTGGGGGCCCTGGCTTTCCTGGCCGTGCGCTCGATCGACCTCAACATCTATGCCCAGGTGGGCCTGGTCACCTTGATTGGCCTGGCGGCTAAAAACGGGATCTTGATTGTGGAGGTGGCCGAGCAACATGTCGAAGCCGGCATGACAGCTGCCGAGGCCGCCATCGCCGCTGCCGAATCACGGATGCGGCCGATTTTGATGACGGCCATTGCTTCCCTGGCTGGCTTCCTACCCCTGGTGGTGGCCACCACGGCCGGTGCCAACAGCCAGCAATCCCTAGGCACGGTGATCTTCGGCGGCCTGCTAGTGGCCACAGTCCTGTCGCTTGGGGTGGTGCCACCCTTTTATGTGGCGATCAAACACCTTGAGGCCCGGTCCGCCAAGCCGGTCAGCAGCCAGGCCTGACCCCAGGTTTTCACCGATAGACCATGACGAGGCGCCCCCGTCCATGCATGCCTGTCTGGGTAACTTGGTTATCTCCTGTTATGGGAGTTCTATTCAGCGGGCCCTTGCAATAAATGACACTTGATGCATGAAAATGGCCCTGATCAGTGTAGAACTGATCAGGGCCTTGCCTTTGGAACCTGGGCTTCGATCAGGTGATCACGGTCGGTTGATCCATCCCCGTGCGGGTTTTGATTTCGGCCAGCTGGTCGGCGGCGCTGATCAGATCGGCCAGGGCCAACTGGGGGTCCTGGTTGAGGTTGCCGCCGGTGGCCACATAGCTCTCCAGATACAGGCGCAGGGTTGCTCCCTGGGTGCCAGTGCCTGAAAGGCGGAAGACGACCCGACTGCCGTCATTGAGCAGCAGGCGCAGCCCCTGGCCGGTGGTCAGGGAGTCATCAACGGGATCGCGGTAGCTGAAATCATCGGCGATCTCGATGCTGCGGCCGGCAAAGCCGGCGCCGATCAGGCCAGGGCCCATGGCCCTCAGGCGGTCATAGAGGCCATGGGCGGCACCACTGTCGATCGCTTCGTAGTCGTGGCGTGAGTAGTAATGGCGGCCAAAGCGTTGCCAGTGGCCTTCCATAATTTCGGCAACCGAACAGCCGCGGCGAGCCAGAATCTGCAGCCAGAAGAGCACAGCCCACAGCCCATCTTTCTCGCGGATGTGGTTACTGCCCGTGCCGAAGCTTTCTTCGCCGCACAGGGTGATTCGCCCCGCATCGAGCAGGTTGCCGAAGAACTTCCAGCCCGTGGGGGTTTCAAAGCAGTTGAGCCCTAGCTCCTTGGCCACCACATCGACCGCCGCACTGGTTGGCATCGAGCGGGCGACGCCGGCGAGGCCAGCGGCGTAGCCAGGCGCCAAGGAGGCGTTGGCGGTGAGCACGGCCAGGCTGTCACTGGGATTGACGAAGCATCGCTGGCCAATCACCATGTTGCGGTCACCATCACCATCACAGGCGGCGCCAAAGCGATAACGATCCCCGCCTAAGAGCAGGTCGGCGAGTTCATGGGCGTAGGTAAGGTTCGGATCTGGATGGCCGCCGCCAAAATCCTCAAGCGGCGTGCCATTACGCACCGTGCCAGCGGGGGCTCCCAGCAGTCCTTCAAGCAGTCGTTTGGCATAGGGTCCGGTGACCGCATGCATGGCATCAAAGGCGATCGGGAAATCGCCCCGCAGCAAATCGGCGATCTGATCGAAATCAAACAGCCCCTGCATCAAGGTGATGTAATCCTCTACCCCATCAATGACCTTCACCTGCATTTCACCGATCGGATGGCTGCCGGGAGCCTCCAGGCTGATCGGCGCCGCTTCGCTGATGCGGTAGCCCTCCAGGGTCAGGCTGCAGGCGTAGATCGCATCGGTGAGCGATTCCGGGGTGGGGCCACCGTTGGCGCCATTGACCTTGACGCCGAAGTCCCCATCGGGGCCGCCTTGGTTGTGGCTGGCCGAGAGAATGATGCCCCCGATCGCACCGTGCTTGCGGATCAGGTTGGAGGCGGCGGGGGTGGAGAGGATGCCGCCCGTGGTGGTAATTACCTTGGCCACGCCGTGGGCGGCGGCCATGCGCAGAATCACATCGATGGCCGGACGATTGCCATACCGCCCGTCGCCGCCGAGTACCAGGGTTCCGCCGGCAACGCCTGGCAAGACCCTCAGAATCGCCTCGATGAAGCTTTCCAGGTAGTGGGGTGTGGCGAACTGACGGCTGCTTTTACGCAGACCGGAGGTGCCGGGTTTCTGGTCGCTGAAGGGCTGGTCGAGCGCCACCTGGAGCACGCTGCTGGTCATCGGGGCAGGCCAAGGTCGCCTCAAGTTACGCCTGTCAGGGACGCGGCTCGCCGGGCCCAGGCCCCCATGGCCTGACAAGCCATCTCTTCAATGGCAGATGCCTCGAGGCAAGCGCCGTTACGGCCGCCAGCAGACCGTGGCGTTGGCCAGTCGGCCTGGGGATTCAGCTGCCGAATTTGAAGCCACTGTCCTTGGCGGCGGGCTTGCTGCCGTCCTTGCTGGCCGGGGCCGGCGGCTCTCGGAATTGGCAGCTGCGTACAACCGCCTCGGCCGGTTGCTCGAGCCCCTCGCGCCGCTGGTAGGTGTTGCGTTCGGACGGTTTGGCCCGGTAAGTGATTGTCCAGAGCAGGTCCTTGCAACCTGAAGGCAGCTGGGGATGGTCAATCAGGGGATCGGCCAGGGCCTTGGCCTGGCCGCAGCTGGCGGTTGTGTTTTCGCGGGCGCAGGCCACGGCTCCTAGCTGCACCTTGCGCAGGGTTTCATTGCTGGGATAGGGGATCTCCGCAGGGGCCCCAGCCCGCGCTGCCAGGCCGCTGCAACTGGCGAGCAGCAGGAGGAGGCCGGTGATGTGCCGGCGTCCATTGGCCTGGAGGGAGCGGGCGGGGAAATCCATGGACCGGTTGCACTTGGATCCCATCATCGCCGGGAGGGCCTAGCCCGTGCTCGGGCCATGGTGGGCGAAGCCCCCTCGGCGCAGGCCCCTCAGCGCAGGACCTGGGGCTGGGCTGGCTGCCAACAGCGCTAACGGTGGGCCATTGCGATGGGCCCGGTGCGGTTGTTTCCACCCACCAGAGGGTTTCAGCGCTCGTTTTGGTTGTCCTCCGTGCTCTTTTCTTCTTCTTCGACTTCTTTCCCCTCGATGTCTTCGTTCTCAGCGAAGTCAGCTTCTGATTCGCTATCTGTCTCCCCATCTCCAGCATCGACCAGCTCCTGTTCCTCTGCCAAAGCGTCTTGCTCGCTGTCGTCTCCCTCGTCTTCGACTAGCAGATCAGCCTCGCTTTGTTCTGCTTCACTGTCTTCTTCGCTGTCTTCTTCAATGTCCTCATCTTGTTCAGTATGCTCGTCAGTTTCCCCATCATCGCCATCCTCATAGGCAACTGCTTCGCCTTCAGGACTGTCATCGTTCTCTTCTTCTTCAGCATCTTTTGCAGCTTCTTCGCTTTCGGTGTCTTCGCTTTCAGCTGCTTTGCTTTCGGCTGCTTCGTCTTTTGTGCGGCTGCCCTCGTTGGTTACGTCGATCTCGCTAATCTCCAGTTGCCAGCTGGAGGCTAGACGCTCGATCCCGCGGTCTTCCTGGTTGGCTTCGTTGTCGCCAACGCTGGCTAGGGCGATGATCTGATTGAGCATTCTAGCCAGAACAACGTTGGAGAGTTGTTCACTCAGCTGTTTGATGCTGCTGTCGACTAGGCCATGGTCGGCCAGGCGTTGCTTGCTGATTTGAATCAGGGCCTTGGTGGACACAGTCGAGCCGAGCTGGTCGAGCACCGGCTGCAGGTAACTGGCAATGGTGTCCACCTCGATGGCGTCCAGATGGCTATCACTGCAGGCTGCTTTGAGGAAGAGAAGCTCTAGGCGCACTTCCAGGGGCACCTCCTCCATGGAGCCGACTAGGTCGTTGTAGTCCCCTTCGCTGAGGTCATGGAGGTAGCCGTTAAGGGCTTCCAGGATCGAGTCGTCGTCCTGGCTCCAGCTGCATTCATTCGGCTCGATCGGATCGACCCGCTTGATGATCTAGGCATCACCATTGTTGAGCTCTTCATTCATCACATAGCCATAGGGGATATAGCAATGGCCCTTCTCGCCCCAATCGGCGCCCAGGAGTTGCACACAACAATGACCTGATCGGGATCGGAATGGCCGACGCAGAGCATGCAATGGCCGCTGCTAGTGCCACCCTGCAGGTCATTGGTGTTGGGGTTGGCACCACTCTCCGCCGCAGTTGATTGAATGATTGAAACAGCTTGACCGCGAATATGATCGGTTGGCCCTCTGCTAGGGCACTCTTCTGGAGGTTGAGGTCGTGGGGCAGGAACTGGGCCTCTTCCACCATTAAGGATTTGGCCTTCTCATAGGCTTCGTCGCTGGGGGGCTCATTGACCAGCTCGGGATCAAACGGCCAGGTGTCTTCGCTGCAGGCTCCATCGTTTTGCAGGCCGGCGATGGCATCCTGGATGCAGGAGCCAGAGTCGGTGATCGCTCCATCGCCTTCAACCTCGCGATTTCTGGCGTTGAAATAGACAAACAGGCGACTGACGTCGTAACCCGCTTCGCCTAGATGGCGCTTTTGCAGGTATTCGTTGGCGCCAGCGGCGGCATTGGCCACAGAGCTTTGGGTCTCGCCCTTGGTTTCCACTGGGCTCATTAAGGGCCTTAGATCAACCTTGGCGGGCAGTCGTCCGGCAACCCGTTGGCTGCCATCGTTCAGCAGCAGCGTCAGCAGGGAAATAACATCCATAGTTATAGGCAAATGCAATGCTTTATAAAGTGTAGATCGACGAGCATTTGTTTGCAGTCGGGGCCTGAATTCTTCGATTGTTTGTTGATTTCGGCCTAGCTATAGAGGTGCCTCTCCTGCCGACGTCCTAGACCCAGGCCGACTGCCTCCCTTGCTTGTAATCCTTCTTGAGGCGTTACGGAGTATGGTTTTGGCAGCTATTAAGCCTTGATTGAGGCGGAATTTTAGTCGTCGAAGTATCATTCCGCTGATTCCGGCTTGTGGGTCTCTTAGTTTTACTTGGTTGGAGTTTGGAGGTCAAAATATTGACGGCTTACCTCCATTTGCTGCCAATGGTGCTCCACCCAGGCGGACAGGGTGCCGAGGACACCTAGGAATCCCAGGCCCATCTCTGTGATGGAATAGGCCGCCCCGGGCGGTTTGGTGGCCATCACCTGGCGGCAGAGATAGCCATCGCGTTCGAGGTCTCTCAGGGTGGTTGACAGCACTTTCTGAGAGATGCCCTGCACGCCCTTGAGCAACTCATTGAAGCGCAGGCTTTCATCCTTAAGGATAAAGAGCACCAGCAGCGACCATTTATCCCCGATCCGCTTCTTTGCCTCCTGGAAGTAGAAGCATTCCAAGCTCTCTCCCTTTTTGATGAAACGGCGGCTGCCCTCCTGGCGGATCAGGGGAGGGCGAAGGGGCGTTGGGCTGTCGGATTGGGCTTGCTGGATTTCGGTTTTTGCGATCGATTCTAGAGATTCCATGTTTTTTATGGTTCCCAGAGTTGCCATGGTTTCCTTGGCGTAAGTTTGTGTAATTTTAGTGCCTGCTTGACGGCTGGGCGCCGCCTGTTCATGCTTGCAGTCAAGTTGTCAGAGGTTGCAATGGTGAACGACAGGGTGCTAGTGCTCTGCTCCACAGGAAAGGTGGGGCGCAATGTTTGTCGTGCCCTTGTCGAGTCACATTTTGAGGTGTACGGCACAACCCGATCGGTCTCGGGACCCCTTGCGGCCCCTGGGGTCATCCCTGTTGTGGCCAACTACACCCAGCGCGCCGATCTGGAACGGGCATTTGCGGAGACTAAGGCAACGAAAGCCTTCGTGCTCACCGATTATTTCAAGGCTGCCAGACATTCGATCGAGCTTGAGGTTCAGCAGGGTAGGCAGGCGATTGATGCGGCCAAGGCAGCCGGTGTCGATCACCTGATCTTTATGAGCGTTGCCGATGCGGAGCGATTTGACGCAAAAACCCACCATATCAAGGCTAAAGTGATCTTGGAGGACTATCTCAGGCAGTCGGGTGTGCGTTACACAATTCTGCGACCGGCCGCCTTCTTTGAGAATCTCGATGACGCCGCCAATTGGAATCCACTCAAGAAGGGACGCGTCAGTTTCTTGACGGATAAGTCCTGCAAGTTTTGCTCTACCTATGACATTGGCCGTGCTGCGGCAATTGCCCTCCACCATCCTGAGGACTGGGCAGGCAAGTCCTTGGATGTGGTTGCTTGGCATGGCGATCTCGCTGCCATCGCAGCAGCCTTGCAAACCGTCAGTGGGGTGCCCGTTCGACCTCGCTTGGCCATGCCGATTGCCTTACGCAGGCTGTTCCTCAATGACCTCCACCACATGTGTCTCTATTTTGAGAATGAGGGTATCATTGCTGAACCGGAAGCCTTCAAAATAATCGTGCCGAACGCCCTATCTGCCGAGGATTGGTTCCGCTTTCATAATCGCTATGCCAATGGCGAGCCGATTGTGATCGTTTGATGGGTCCTGTTGCCCCTATTATTGAGGGTTGGCCCCGTGTTAGGGCATGGGCCAGAGGGTTGGCGTTCAGCAGGCCCAGCAGACTTGCCGCCTGCTGCAATCACCCCCGGTTAGTTGCAATCCTCGCTTCGCCGCTGCCACACTGCTGTTTCCCTTGCGCTAGGCGGCGCTGGAGCCTCTGGTTGACGCCCAGCTCCGCCCCCGCCCAGAGCCGATCGATCTCGCGGGTGAAGTGGGCCGCCAGTTGGGGGGAGTCGATGATCATCAACACTTCATCGTTCTGATGGGCGGCCGAGGGGCTCCAGTTGAAGCTGCCGGTGATCACGCTGCGGTTGTCGATCACAGCAAGCTTGTGGTGCAGTTTGTCGCCGCCTGCCAGCCGCGGCGTGCCCACCCCGTCCAGGGGGGCTGTTAGGGGGCGGTTGCCGGCTTCCAACTTGCAGCGGCGGTCCGGCAGGGCCAGTCCCAGCAGGTCGAGCACTTCCGAAAAGGGCCGATTGGCAAAGCCCGGATCGGCCAGCAACCGGATCTTGACCCCCTTGGCCTTGAGCTGCCCCACCGTGTCGGCCAGGTTTTGGGCAGAGAATACAAACAGGGCTAGATCCAGTCGGTGCTTACTGCTAGCAAGCACCTGGGCCAGCAGGTTGAGGCCGTTGTGGGGATCGCTGCGGCGGTGGGGCGCAAACAGCAGACGCACCCGGGTGGGGCCGACCATCACCGTATCGACGCCCCGCTCCTGCTTGCTGAGCCCGAACTGGCTATCCGTTTTGCCCCCGGGGCCATCGCCCCAGAGGCGGTTGAACTCGGCCACGAAGCGTTCGGCCAGGGCCGCACTCTCGATGCGCAGCAGATGGTTGACGTTGCCACGGGTGCGCGGATCATCAGGATCGCCATGGGTGCAGGAGGGCGTGAAGTTCGCCGATCCGCTCACCACCAGCCTGCGATCTACCACCAGAAATTTCGAATGCATCAAGCCGCTGCCGGCGCTGCCGTCTTCGCTGTCATCGAGCAGCGGCACAGCCCCCCGCTGCAGGATCGCCACCGCATCACCTCTGATGATCTCTTGGGGGCTGAGTCTGCCGTTGTGGTCCCGGTCGGCCAGGGCCATCAATTGCTGGCGGCGTAGCCGCAGATGGGGGCTGAGGTCGGCGGCGTGCTCCTGGCTCCAGGGGCTGCTGTAGGTGTTCTCAAGCACGACCCGGACCCGCAGTCCTTGCTTGTGGCGGGCGACCAGGGCTTCTGCCACCCGCGGCAGGGTTAACTCCTGAACGGCGACCAGAACTTCGTTTCTGGCTGAGTCAATGGCCGCAAGCAGCATTGCTTCGAGATCATCGCCGGCCCGCTCCTGCTGGCTGATCGGGCTGCGGTAATGGTGATCGGCCCGGTGGTTGAAGGCCACCGCAAAGCCAGGCGGCAGCGGTAATTCCTCGGGGGGCTGGCCGATGATTCGCCCAGCCTGGCTGCAAGCGGCCAGGGCCAAGCCAGCAAGGGCGGCCAGGGCAAAAGGGGCAGCCAGGGTCTCGACCCTCCAGAGAGTTCCGGACTGGATCTGGGCGCCAAGGAGTTGTGGTTCCGGGCGCTGTCGGGGTGGAAGGGCTGGCTCCGGGCAGTGCAGGGCCTGCCGTTTGCTGCGCAGCGGCAAACTCCAAGCCCAAGCCCTTTGTTCGGGATCTCTGAGATTCTGAGGCTCTCTCCAGTTCTGCCTCGAGTGCTGTCCCCGGGTCATGGCCTTGCAGTCGCTGTTGCAAGGGTTCCCGCCTCTTGGGGTGGTTGGTTGTAGGGGGCCGCCTTGAAGCCTGCTAGTCAGCAATTGCTGGTAGTTGCCTGAGGCCCTGGCAAGCAGTCGCTCGCTTGAGGGTGGCTGGACTCAGCCGTGGTGGGGCATTTCCGAGGTGCGCAGCATCAGGGTGAACCAGATGCAACTGACGACTACGGCAGCCGCCACGCCGGCGCCAATGCCGACGCGAACCATCAGGATCGGCACCAGCAGGGGCACCACGACGGCCCCGGCCATCGGGGTAAGGGCCACGATCGGCTTAAGAATCTTGGTCGGGATCAGGGAGGTCATCGGCTCAGAACCACTCCGCCACAGCCTGGCTGGCCGTGTTGGTGTTGTCTTCGGGGGTGCGCCGGTCAAATTCCAGGGTGATGTTGCGCTTCTGTTCGCCATCGGCGGCCACGGCCTTGATCGGGTAAATCTGCTGGCCGTCCCGGAAGGGAACCTGAACCCGGAAGGTGCCATCGCTGGAGAGGGGCACGTCCTCATCGCCGATGCTGAGTCGGGCCGAAGGGTCGGTGGCGCCATAGACGATCAGTTCGGCGTCGGCCACCAGCCAGAAGGCCCGTTGACGCGAACCGACCGCGCCGGCCCCAGATTCGTTGCGGCCGCTGGCCCAGACCCCCACGCCGGAGGATTGGCCACCAGCGGCGAGGGCAGCTGAGCCGCCCATTTCGTTTTCATGGAAGGCTTCGGAGCCGCGACCTAGGTGGCGCCAGCGGGTGGCCGGCAGGGTGGCGGCTTGGTAGAGGCGCTCGTGCAGGCTGTTGTCGTTGCGGTTTGGGCTGCTGCTGCTGTTGCCGGCCTGGGCGGCATGGACCGGTTGCAGCGGCGTGGTTTCCAGGGAGAAGGGCACGAACTGGTCGAAGATCTGCTCGCTCGGGTGCAGGGCCGGCACCCGAGCGACGGCTGAGGTGGCTAGGGAGATCCAGCCGCCGCCGCCCTTGCGGTAACCCAGCTCGACCCGGTAATCCCGATCACTCAGGGGCACCGGGAGATACCACTCGGTCGCGTGGCTGTTGACGGCCACTTCCTGGAGCGTGTGGGGGTGGCTGCCGCCGCCGCTCAGGCCGGTGACATCGGCGACGCGTAGGCACAGCTGGCTGGCGCCGGCCTGCTGGGCCTCCTGGCGGTCTTCATCGGAGATCTCCCAGAACACATAGGCCCATTGGGGATCGCGGGGCAGGAACACCACCCGGGTGTCGGACTCGGGCCGGGGGGCGGGAGCCAGGTCGGCTTCGAGGTTGCTGAGGCTGGGTTCGGGCCAGGCCTGGGGCTCAGGGCCACTGGCCTCACTACTGATACTTCTTACGGGCTGTCGACTGGTGATCGCGTCGACTAGTTGGTCCTTGGTTTTGCGGCTGTACAGCGACATGCCCAGGTCGCTGGCGACCTGGCGCAGCTGCCTAAGGGTCATTTGGGCCAACGACGACAGAGCTTGACTCACAGACGCCTCCATATTTAGTTCAGGATCAGTCTGCACAACTTTTCGGCGATCCCGCCAACCCTCCCCTCGGTCGTCAGGATCCACTGACCCCAATCCCGGCTCATGCCAGTGCCAGACACAAAAAAAGCGGCGGGATAACCCGCCGCTGATCCGAAGTAAAAAAGCTGCAGTGCTCAGCGACCCAGGCTGCGATAGGGGACCTTCGCCAGGTAATCGATGCTGGTGTTGCCGCCGGAGGAGCCACGGGTGCGGGTGGCGGGCAGGGCGCGGACCCAGGCCAAGTAGTCCTCGGGATAGCCACCACGGCGCTGGCGGGCGCGTTCGGGAAGGCTGCGGGCCGTACCGGTATAGATGATCTGGGGGAAGCCCAGAACGCCGCGGTGGTAGGCCTCGTAGCGGGGGGTGGTGATGTTGAAGGGGGTTTCGCCCAGATCCCTGGATCCCACCACCCGGTTGCGGTGGTAAGGCACTGTGTCGTAGCCGAAGTTGTCGAGATACTCCTGGCTGTTGAGGATGTCATCGACAGCGCCTTCGATTCCCCGGGTCATGATGACCGCGGACCAGGCGATTTCTTCAGCCTTGCCAAAGACCTGCCGGCCCAGGAGCTTTTCCACGAGGTGGCGTGCCACCCGATAGTTGCTGTTGAGAGTGTAGAAGCTGCGGTTGAAGGTGTCAGAGAGGCAAAGGGAGCGAATGAAATCGCGCACCGTGATCTGACCGTCCCGCAGCTGGGATTCCAGGGTGCGATCCCGATCAACCTTGAAGGCATGGAAAAAGATCTGCCGGTAGGCCGCTTCGATCACGAAGTTTTGGTCTTCCCGGTCCATGGCCTTGTCCATGGATACGGCTTTCGGATCCTCATCCGAACCCACCCGCAGAGCCTTCACGCGAGAATTTTGCGTGCTGGGCGCGTACTTCAGAAGAGGAAGGGCCACTCGAAACTTCAGCATCCGTTGCGGTTGATCGTAGAAGTCCACCCCGGTGAGGGCCGGCTGGGCCAGGCCAGGGCTCACAGTCCGTAACGTTCCCTACCAGCCAAGGGGCGACAGGGTGCTGCTGGCGTCTGGCGTGGCGGCGGCCGCGGTGGCAGCCGCCGCCTGCGCCGGCCGATCCGAGTCATGGCAGCGGGTTTCCACGCAGAAGGAGGCCGTATTGGAGAGCCCCTCCACCGTGCTCGTGCGCAGGCGCACGTCGGTGCCTGCAAAGGAGAAGCGCTCCAAGGAGCTCATCGTTTCGTAGTCGGTGCTCAGCAGCAGGTCGTCGCGGTCGTCCATGCGGAAGTGGCCAGCCACTGGCGCCGTTTCGGCGTAGCCCCGGTCCCGCAGCAGCAGCCCGGCCCGGCCCCGCTCATCGGTGGGGATCAGGCCAAAGACACTCTCTCCTTGGTGGTCTTCGCCGGCCTTGTCCCAGGCCATCGAACCGCTCCAGCGGACCCGGCAGCCGCCGACGAGTCCCGCCGGATCCTGGCCATGTAGCTGGGCAATGGCTGCTAGGCGGGGATCTTCCAGCAGCAGTTCTTCCACCACGATCAAGGAACCGCCGGCCTCGGCGCGGCGGTGCAGCAGGTGATGGCTGCTGCGCTGGGAGCGCCAGCGTCCGCAGCTCAGCTGGAAAAAGCTGAGGGCATCACGGATCGCCAGGCGGCTTGGGCCCTGGGGGCTGCGGGGAGAGGGGCTGCTGGAGACCGGCTCAGGGCTGCTCAAGGGGACGCTTCGGTTGGGTTGATATTCGCAACGCGCCGGTCCGCCTGCTGACGTGCCCAAGTCACCAGATCCGCCAGGCCCAGGCCCAAGGGGCTCGCTGTGGCTTGCTTGGTTGTCTCGACGGACTGGTTGGGCTCAGCCGTTTCCTCGGCAATCCGTGCGAGCTGGCTGGCAGCCCGTTGCAGCTGGTCGAGGAAGGCCTGGCAAAAGCGTGGATCGGCCTGGAGTTCTGGCTGGTCCAGGGCCCAGGCCAGCAGTTCGGCCCTCTGGGGCAGGGGGCCGCTGCGGCGGCCGGCGGCGGCCTGGAGGCTGCGCAGGCTGTGGGCAAGGAGCCGCAGATGGTGGCGCTCCAGGGACGGCAGCAAGCTGGCTTCCAGCTCAGAGAGCTCCTCTGGGCTCAGCACCCTTTGCTAGGTCCGGCTGTTTGACCAGGGTTGGGCGCTGGGTTGGGGGCCGTTTCCGCTGCCGGGTTGAGTTGCAGGCGGAAGCCGCAGGAGTGGCCTCCCTCCAGACGCCATTGCACCCGATCGACCAGGCAGTCGGGGAAGGTGTGGCGGATCAGTTGCAGTTCCTGGTCACAGACCTGGGGAAATTGCTCGGCGATCCGCATCACCGAGCAATGGAATTCACTCATTACCCAGCCCTTGCCTTCGCTGTCGCGACGAAAGTCGGCCACGTAGCCATCGCGGCGACGCAGGTCGACCAGGCGCTCAATCCGTTCAGGTAGCGAGCCGGAGCCGATGTTCTGGCGGTAAATGGCGGCCTTGTCTTGCGCCTGTTGACCGAGCAGGTGGGCAACGGTGTTGGCGGGCAGGCTGGCGGCCAGGGAATTGAGCAGACCGAGGGCGAAATGCTCGCTGCCATCAGGAAAGCGGCTGCGGCCCTCCCGGGTGAGTCCCCAGCGGTTGCTCGGCCGTCCGGGACCATCGGAGCTGGGGCTAGCCACCACCAGTCCGTCTTCTTCGAGGGAGCGCAGGTGACGGCGCATCACCTGAACCGACACCTCCAGTTGGGTGGCCAGGTCGCCGGCCGTGGCTTCTCCCTGGCGAAGCAGCCGGCTCAAGACAGCGTCCCGGGTGGGAGCTCCGGCGGGGCCAGCTGAGACAGGCGCTTCGCCCAAGAAAGGGCCTTCGCCCAACAACGGGCCTTCGCCCAACAAAGGGCCTTCGCCCAAGAACGGGCCTTCGCCCAACAACCGGCCTTCGACAGGCAAGGGGCTTTCGCCAGGCAACGGGCTTTCGCCAGGCTGGCTTGGCTCAGGAGCGGAAGGCATCTGAACTGAGGAGCCCTGCTGGACTGCAGAAACCGGCGTGGGTTGGGCGGACAGTGTCATGGCCCTGGTCTTGGCCGCAGTCTGGTTAACCACCATGCCACGTTTAATTTGTGGTTGTGGCAACGGTGGCTTCCCTTCCGGGCGTCAGAGCCGGGCGGTGACAGCACTTTGGCGTTGGCAGGCTGGCTGCGGCAGCCCTCTGGCGCGGGCGGGGCAGGGGTGCTGGTCAGGCGCCGGGCACAATTGGCGTTCAGCAACCGGCGCCGGGTTCGGTGCCCTAGGCTCGTTGGTAAGGAAACCCCAGGGTTTCGTTATTGATGCCATCTGCTTTGTCGGGCCCTTGGGGCCTGGCCTGGCGCCGGTTCTGGCATGACCTCGCCGTTCACTTGCCGCCCATGTCCAACACCACGACCTCCGCCGAGGCGCCCAAGGCCAGTGAGAGCCTCGAGGTGATCCGCAAGTTTGCCGAGACCTACGCCCAGCGCACCGGCACGTACTTCTGCATCGACTCCGGCGTGACAGCGGTGGTGTTGGAAGGGCTGGCCCGCCACAAAGACGAGCTCGGCGGCGCCCTCTGCCCCTGTCGTCATTACGAGGACAAGCAAGCCGAGGTCCAACAGGCCTTCTGGAATTGCCCTTGCGTGCCGATGCGCGAGCGCAAGGAGTGCCATTGCATGCTCTTCCTCACGGAAGACAACGCCTTCCGCTGCGATAAACAGACGATCTCAGCGGAAGAGATTCAGGCCCATTGCTCCCTTGGATAGACGGCCATGACTACGGCAGCCAGCCTCGGCGATCTTGTCAGCCAGCCCTACAAGTACGGGTTTGTCACTGACATCGAAACCGAAAAAATCGCCAAGGGCCTCAGTGAGGACGTTGTGCGACTGATTTCGGCAAAAAAGGAGGAGCCTGCCTTCCTACTTGATTTCAGGCTGCGGGCCTACCGTCAGTGGTTGCAGATGGAAACGCCCGATTGGGCGACCCTTGGCTATCCGCCAATTGATTTCCAAAATATCATTTATTACGCGGCCCCCAAGCAGCGTGATAAGAAGGCCAGCCTCGATGAGGTGGATCCCAAGCTGCTGGAAACCTTCGAAAAGCTTGGTATCCCGCTCAGCGAGCAGAAGCGTCTCACCAACGTGGCTGTCGATGCCGTCTTCGATAGTGTCTCAATTGCCACCACCTACAAGGAAAAGCTGGCTGAGCACGGGGTGATCTTCTGCTCGATCAGTGAGGCGGTCAAGGAGCATCCCGAGCTGATCGAGCGCTACTTGGGTACGGTTGTGCCCAGTAATGACAACTATTATTCTGCTCTCAATTCCGCTGTATTCAGCGATGGCTCCTTTGTGTTCATCCCCAAGGGGGTTGAATGCCCGATGGAGCTATCCACCTATTTCCGCATCAACTCAGGCGATACCGGACAATTTGAGCGCACCTTGATTGTGGCGGAAGAAGGGGCTTCTGTTAGTTACCTGGAGGGTTGCACGGCGCCAATGTTTGATACCAATCAGTTGCACGCAGCTGTGGTGGAATTGGTGGTTCTTGATGATGCCTCAATCAAGTACTCCACCGTTCAAAACTGGTACGCCGGCGATGAAAACGGCGTTGGCGGTATCTACAACTTTGTGACCAAGCGGGGCCATTGCCGCGGCGATCGCAGCAAAATCAGCTGGACCCAAGTGGAAACGGGATCGGCGATTACCTGGAAATATCCCAGCTGTGTTCTGCAGGGCGCCGATTCGGTAGGTGAGTTTTATTCTGTGGCCCTTACCAATAATCATCAGCAGGCCGACACCGGCTCCAAGATGGTGCATGTGGGCCCCCGCACCCGCTCCACGATCGTGAGCAAGGGCATTAGCGCCGGCCATTCCGCCAACAGTTATCGGGGCCTGGTCCAGATCGGCCCAAAGGCCGTTGGCGCCCGCAATTACAGCCAGTGCGATTCGATGCTGATAGGCGATCAAGCCGCCGCCAATACTTACCCCTATATCCGCTCCCAGCAACCCCTCGCTTCGGTAGAGCATGAGGCCAGCACCTGCCGCATGTCCGAGGACCAGCTCTTCTATCTGCAGAGCCGGGGCATCGCCTTTGAGGAGGCCGTTTCGATGATGGTGAGTGGTTTCTGCCGCGACGTGTTCAATCAATTGCCGATGGAGTTCGCCGCCGAAGCGGACAAGCTGCTGGCCCTTAAGTTGGAAGGTTCGGTCGGCTAACGCTGCGAGCTTTCCCCCCGCTGCTCAGCGTGGCAGAGGTTGTCCCTGTTTTCTGATTCGTTTGTTTCCACACCCGTGATTCGCCCCGACGCCGACGTTCTGCTTGAGATCCGTGGTCTCCATGCCCGCGTGGAGGACAAGGCGATCCTTAAGGGGGTCGACCTCACCCTGCGGGCGGGGGAGATCCATGCGGTGATGGGCCGCAATGGCAGCGGAAAAAGCACCCTTTCCAAGGTGCTGGCGGGCCATCCCGCCTACACGGTGACGGCGGGGACAGTGACCTACCGGGGCCAGAACCTGCTGGAGCTTTCGCCGGAACAGCGGGCCCGGGTAGGCGTGTTTCTTGGCTTTCAATATCCCGTGGAGATTCCCGGGGTGAGCAACCTGGAATTTCTGCGGGTGGCCACCAACGCCCGCCGCGCTGAGCTTGGCCAGGAGGAACTCGACACCTTTGCCTTTGAAGATCTGGTGCGCGAGCGGCTGACTGTGGTGCAGATGGATCCGGCTTTCCTTGATCGAAGTGTCAATGAGGGGTTCTCCGGAGGCGAGAAAAAGCGCAACGAGATCCTGCAGATGGCTTTGCTGGAGCCCCTAGTGGCGATTCTCGATGAAACCGATTCGGGCCTCGATATTGATGCCTTGCGGATCGTTGCCGCTGGCGTCAGCCAGCTCGCTACCGCCGATACAGCCACTTTGTTGATCACCCATTACCAGCGCCTGCTCGAGGCGATCACGCCTGATTTCGTCCACGTGATGGCCGCTGGCCGCATCCTGCGTACCGGCGGCCGCGAGCTGGCCCTTGAGTTGGAAGAGCGCGGCTACGACTGGGTGGACCAGGAGCTGGCGTCCCTGGAGCTGGGCTGATGGTGGCCAGCACTGCTTCCCCGAAGACCCTGGCTGGCTGGACTGGGGACCTGCTGGCCCAGTTGCCGGCCCCCTCGGGTCCTTTGACGGACGTGCAGCGGCGCGGTCGGCTGGCCCTCTCGGCCCTGGCTCCGCCCTCCAGGCACCAGGAGGCCTGGCGTTTCACCGACCTCACCTTGCTTGCCAGCCTTGATCTGGGCCCAAGCGCCCCTAACGCCAGACGCCATTCCCCTGGTGACTCCTCGTCAGGTCCATCTGAGACGTCTGCCAGATCTGAGACCGTTTGCCTGCACCTCGATGGCCGCAGCGATCCCCTGGCTGGGCTGGTCTTGCCGGCCGGGGTCACCCCCCTGGCTGACTCAGAGCTAGTTCTGGCCCTGGGCCACACCCTGGCTGCGACCGGGTGCGAACAGGACTGGCCGGTGGAGCTCAACCATGCTTGTGCCTCCCAGCTGCTGGCCCTGCGTGTCGCCAGTCGGGCCAAGGTTTCCCTGGAGCTGGTCAGCGATGGCGGCACGGGCTTGCTGCCCTTGCGGGTGCTGTTGATCCTGGAAGAGAAGGCGGAATTGCAGCTCTGCCAGCGACTCACGGCCGCCGGAGCGGGCCTGACCAGCCTGGTGCTGGAGGCCCACCTGGGCCGGGGTGCCCGCCTGGAGCACGGCCTAGTGGCCCTGGGCCCGCCGGAGGCCGCCTTGCTCGCCCACCTAGCCCTGGAGCAGGAGCCCGAAAGTGAGGTCAGATTGGTGGTGGCCAGTGCTGGCTGGGGCTTGTCCCGGCTAGAGCCTCGGGTTGTCCAGGTGGATGGCAGCGCCACCACCACCCTGCGCGGTCTGCAGCTGGTGACGGGTGAGCAGATCGCCGACACCCACAGCCACATGGCTTTTGAAGGTCCGGAAGGGCAGCTCGACCAGCTCCATAAGGCCGTGGCCGATGGCCGGGGCCGCAGCGTGTTCAACGGCGCTGTGCGGGTGCCTCGCGCCGCCCAGCGCACTAATGCGGCCCAGCTCAGCCGCAGCCTGTTGCTCTCGGATCGGGCTCGGATCGACACCAAGCCCGAGCTGGAGATCGTGGCGGATGACGTGCGCTGTGCCCATGGGGCGACGGTGAGTTGCCTGCAGCAGGACGAACTCTTTTATCTGCAGAGCCGCGGCATTGCCGCCGAGCAGGCCTCGGCCCTGCTCAAGCGGGCCTTTTGCGAGGAGGTGCTGCGCGAGCTGCCGGCCCCGGCGAGGCTTTGGTGCCCGTTTGAGCGCCTGCTTGCCGCAGCCGACCCTGCGCCGGCTGCGCAATCAGGGCTAGCAGCTAGCACTCTCCCTCGCGTTGGTCAGGAGCCTGAAGCTCCGGAAGGCGAGAAGGGCTGATGGGTTCGATCGCCAACGCCAGTGCCACTGGAATCGCCAACCCCAACCCCAGTTCTGATGCCAGCGCCAGCTCCGGCCCCAGCCTCGATCTGGCCGCCCTAACTCGGCCCGATTTCCCCTTGCTGGCCCAGACGGCCTGCCTGGGCCAGCCCCTGATCTACCTCGACCACGCCGCCACGAGCCAGAAGCCGCGCCAGGTGCTGGCGGCTTTGCAGCGCTACTACGACCATGACAACGCCAACGTGCACCGCGGCGCCCATCAGCTTAGTGCTCGGGCCACCGAGGGCTTTGAAGGCGCCCGCGCCAAGACGGCCGCCTTTGTCGGTGCGGCCTCGCCGAACGAGATCGTCTTCACCCGCAACGCCAGCGAAGCGATCAACCTGGTGGCCCGCAGCTGGGGGGACGCCAACCTCAAACCTGGCGATGAGGTGCTGCTCAGCGTCATGGAGCACCACAGCAACCTGGTGCCCTGGCAGCTCCTGGCGGCGCGCACGGGCTGCGTTCTACGCCATGTCGGTCTCACAGACCGCGGCGAACTGGACCTGGGCGACTTCAAGGCCCAGCTCAGCGAGCGCACCCGGCTGGTGAGCTTGGTGCAGGTGAGCAACACCTTGGGCTGCCTCAACCCGATCGCCGAGATTGCACCCCTAGCCCATGGCGCCGGTGCCCTGCTGCTGGTGGATGCCTGCCAGAGCCTGGCCCATCTGCCAGTGGACGTGGGCCAACTGGGCGCCGATTTTCTGGTGGGCTCTTCGCACAAGCTTTGCGGACCCACTGGCATGGGGTTTCTTTGGGCGCGCGAAGCCCTGCTGGAGGCGATGCCTCCCTTCCTAGGCGGTGGCGAGATGATCCAGGATGTGTTTCTTGATGGCAGCACTTGGGCGGCCCTGCCCCACAAATTTGAGGCCGGCACCCCCGCCATCGGCGAGGCGATCGCCATGGGGGCGGCCCTGGACTATCTCAATGGCCTCGGCCTGGAGCGCATCCACGCCTGGGAGCAGCAGCTCACGGCCCATTTGTTTGCCCGGCTCGAAGCGATCGAAGGGCTCAAGATTCTGGGGCCCACCCCCCAGCAGCAGCCCGATCGCGGCGCCCTGGCAGCCTTCAGCGTGGCGGGCCTCCACGCCAATGATCTGGCCGAATTGCTCGATTCCGCCGGCATCTGCATCCGCAGCGGCCACCACTGCACCCAGCCCCTACACCGTCACTACGGACTGGCGGCCTCGGCCCGGGCCAGCCTCAGCTTTACTACCACCATCGAGGAGATTGATCGCTTTGCTGATGAGTTGATCGGCGCGATTGACTTCCTGCGTGAGCACAGTTAGCGCAAGTAATTGGGCCAGTGAATCAGGCTGATAAGTTAGATTGAAAAGAGTGCATAGTATTGGCCCGCCAGTCAGGCTGGGGTGAGCAGTGCTAGGGCTTCGGCTTGGTGCGGGCCCTGCCAGAGCCAGTGCCAATGCCAGCCATTCGCCTGGGCTGCAGCGACGATCGCGTCTCGATCCGCCGGATGGTCGAACTGGCTCAGGTGGCTGATGATCTGCTCTTGGCGTTCGGGATTGAGGGGCCATTGCTGGCGAATTCGCTTGGCGTAGCGGTTCACATAGTGATCCCTGCTTTCGCCGGGCTCGCGGAATACATCGGCCCATAAAAAGAGGCTTCCCTCGGCCATCTTGGCGCGGGTATGGCGCAGAAAGGTCTTCTTCTGATCCCCATCGAGGTGATGGATGGCGAAGCAGGAATGGAGGATGTCGATGGCGCCGTTGGTTGGAGACTCGACGGCCCAGCTGAGCAGGTCGGCTTGCTGCCAATCGCACGGGTAGCCCACATCGCCAAGGGCCGCCCGGGCCAGGGGCAACACGGCGGCGGTGAGATCAAGCCCCCGGTAGGACCCCAACGGCAACTGGCGCAGCACCGGGGCCAGCAAGGCGAGGTCGCCGCAGCCCAGATCCACCATCTGGGGCGCTCCAGCCCCGGCTGGCCTTTGGTCTAGATGGCTGGCCAGGGCGGCAGCGGTGGCGTCTGTAATCGCCCTGTGTCCCATCAGGTCGGCTCCAACCAAGGCGCGGTAAGTGGCCCACTGGTGATCGAAGAGCTCCAAGCTGTTCGGCTGCGGGTTTTGGCGGTTGGGATGGTGGGTGGCGCTGGTCATCGGGGCGGGTGGAGGGCCTGGTTAGGGAGGCTGGACCAGGCTGGCTGGACGGAGTTCTTGGAACCTGCCCTTCGGCGGGGGCGCCGCCTGGCTGTTAGCCGGACTGGCGGCTGGGTTCATCCCAGAGGTTGGCGACGGTGTAAGTGCCGCCCGGCAGCTCCCAGAAGCGGCCGCCGATAAAGCGCTCGCCCCGATCGAGGGCGGCGATTTGGGCCAGTTCGCTCGCGCTCAACGAAAGTTGGGCCGCCGCCAGGTTGGCGGCCAGGCGCTGGGGATGGACGGATTTGGGAATCACCGCCGTGCCGCAGGCGATCCCCCAGGCCAGCAGCACCTGGGCCGAGCTGGCGTTATGGGCCGCCGCGATTGCGCTGATCACCGGGTCACTTAGCAAGGGCGAGGTGGTGCCGGCCGCTGGCGAGCCCAGGGGCGCATAGGCGGTGAGCTGGATGGCGTGGGCCTGGCAAAAGGCCAGCAACTCCGGTTGTTGCAGATAGGGATGGCGCTCCACCTGGTTCACCTCTGGCGCCAGATCGGCCCCAGCCAGTAGGGCGGCCAGCTTGGCTTGGCTGAAGTTGGACAGGCCAATGTGGCGCACCAGGCCGGCCCGCACCAGCTCCTCCATCGCCCTCCAGGTGGCGGCGATCGGCCGTTGCTCCAGGCTGAGCTGGTCTGGGGCCTCCTTTGGCATCATCACGCCATGGCGATGGGCCACGGGCCAGTGGATCAGGTAGAGGTCGAGATAGGCCAGGCCCAGGTCTGCCAGGCTGTGTTCCAGGGCAGGCCGCACGTCTTCAGGGGCGTGGCAGTCGTTCCAGAGCTTGGAGGTGATCCAGAGCTGGTCCCGCTGGAGGTCTCCAGCGGCCAAGACTTTCGCGAGGCTGGCGCCGATTTCGGCCTCGTTGCCGTAGATCGAGGCGCAGTCCAGGTGGCGATAGCCCAGCTGCAGGGCCGCCGTCACGGCACCCCCCACCTCGCCGGCACCGGCTTTCCAGGTGCCCAGCCCCAGGCTGGCCATGGGGTCGCCGTTGGCAAAAACCAGGTGGACCATGGCGATGGGATCACTGGTTTCACTATGGGCGAGCTGTTCGCCCCTGGCTGGCTTGTTGCCGATTCCCGGCGAGGCCCCACCACCCCTGATCCAGCGCTGATGGCAAACCAGTTCACAGATCTGTCTGCAAACCAGCTGGTCGATCCATCGGCAGAACTGATCTCAGAGCCGATGGCAGCCGTTGATTTACTCGCTGCCGCGCAGGAGCCCGCCCCCCAGCTCTTCCTTGTGGTGCTGGGCGGCCGCAGCGCCGGTTGCCACATCGAGCAGCACGATGTGCGCTTTGTCGCTGGGCGCTCCCTCGATGACACCATCCCGGAGCTAAGGCGGCAGTGGTGCGGGAGGCGGGAGGGTTTGCATCTGGACAGCACCATGGCGGTGCGGGCGATTGACGGCTACGCCGTGGGCCTGGGGCCCGAGCCGCCCGCGCCCCGGCCCGAGCGGCTCTGGTTTGTCAACCTGGGCGCCTACCGCCCCGATTGCCTCGCCGAGCTCCACCACTTCGGCCTAGTGGTGGCCCGTTCTGCCTTGGCCGCTCAGGCAGCTGCCAAGCGCCAGTGGCTGGTCGGGGCTCGTGAGCAGCACAAAGATGATCTGGCCGCCGTTGATGACTGCCTGGCCATTGAGCAATTGGAGTTGTTAGGCGGCGAGCGCTGGTATGTGCAGCTAGAGCCCCATCCTGCAGGGTTGAGCCAGGCGCAGGTGCCCGATTGGTTCGGCTATCGCCGGATCGACAGGGGATGATCTAAGGCGGAGCCCCGAACCCTATGAACATTGACGGCAAGGCCTGGCGCACCATCTGGCTCGAAGCCGGGGGCCGTTCGATCGGTGTGATCGACCAGACCCAGCTGCCCCACACCTTCACCACCCGCTCGCTCGCCAACCTGGACCAGGCCGCCGAGGCGATCGCCACGATGGTGGTGCGGGGTGCTCCCCTGATTGGCGTCACCGGCGCCTATGGCCTGATGCTGGCCCTGCAGGCCGACCCCAGCGATGGCGCCTTGGATGCGGCCTTTTGCCAGCTGCTCGCCACCCGGCCCACGGCCGTGAATTTGCAATGGGCCCTGGAGCGGGTGCGGGACCGGGTGGTATCGCTGGCACCCGCCGAGCGGGCCCTGGCCGCCCAGCAGGAGGCGGGTGCGATCGCTGAGGAGGACGTGCTGATGTGCGAAGCGATTGGCGACCATGGCCTGCGCCTGTTTGAGGAGCTGGCGGCCCGCCGCCCGGCCAGCCGCCAGAAGGAGCCCTTCAACGTGCTCACCCACTGCAACGCTGGCTGGCTCGCCACGGTGGACTGGGGCACGGCCTTGGCGCCGATCTACAAGGCCCACAGGGCCGGCCTGCAGGTGCATGTATGGGTGGATGAAACCCGGCCGCGTAACCAGGGCGCCAGCCTCACCGCCTTTGAGTTGGGCCGCGAGGGCGTGCCCCACACCGTGATTGTCGATAACGCCGGCGGCCATCTGATGCAGCACGGCCAGGTCGACGCGGTGATCGTCGGCACCGATCGCACCACCCGCAGCGGCGATGTCTGCAACAAGATCGGCACCTATCTCAAGGCCCTCGCCGCCCAGGACAACGGCGTGCCCTTCTATGTGGCCTTGCCGGCCTCAACGATCGATTGGTCGATTGCCGATGGGGTGGCTGAGATTCCGATCGAGGCCCGCTCGGATCGGGAAGTCACCCATATTCAGGGGCTGGTGAGTGTTGTCGGTGCTGCTTTGGGGCACAGCCCCAGGGGCGAATCCAGCTCAGCCGCCATCACCCAGGTGCAGCTGACGCCAACCGGCAGCCTCGGGTTTAATCCGGCCTTTGATGTGACCCCGGCCCGCTTAGTGACGGCCCTGATTACGGAACGGGGCGTGGTGAGCGCCAGTGAGGAGGGGTTGAAGCAGCTCTATGGGGTGGAATGACCGGGGCTAGATCATTGCAGCGGCCGCCACAAGCAAGGGCAAAAGTGATCTCAGCCGAGATCCTTGGTCCCCGCCCCAGCCCCCTGTTTGCCCGGTCGCTCTGTGAAGTTGTTGAGACCAGGATTAGCCGGAATTCTTACTTGATCACCAGGCTGTAGTGCTGAATCAGGGTTTCGCCTTGGCCGGAGATGAGCTCATTGCCCAACTCCACCGAGGCCAGAAATTCGCTGCCGCTAATCAGCTGCCTGGCACGGGAATCTTCAAGAAAGGCCTTGAGATTGATCAAGCCAGTGTCTTGGAAGCGTCTCGACGCCCGAGGGCCTGCTGGCGTCAGCGCGACCTGCCCTCGGGCAGGTCTTGGGCCAAAGGAAGTGGGCAGATAGGCGATATAGCGCCAGCCCATGCCGTGATGGTCATTGACATACAGGTCGTAGCGGCGCCCATTGATCTTGACCGTGGCGCGCCGTTGGCCGGCTGGCTGCATGGTGCCAAAGGCGTCATGCCAGATCATCAGCTTGTGGCTGATCGGCGGGACGCCGAACTGGCTGGGTGTGGCTGTGTTGGTGAGCCAGAGGTCGAAGGCCAGCTTGCCGTTGCCGGTTCGCCGGGATTCAAGCGCGAGGCTGGCCTGGAGCTGGCCCAGCGCTGACACCCGCCTCGGTAGGGAGGTGCTGGTGGGCGCCGAGCCAGGTTTGGTGCCTACGATCACTTCCGGATAGGCCTTCACCGTGTCGCCGGCATCAAGCCAGTCCCAGGTCCAGCGGGCGTGCACACCCGTCGCTTTTGCGGCGGCCAGGCCGATGCATTGGCACCAGCCTTTTAGGGCTCCCTTGCCCCAGGCATTGTTCTCAGCGCAATAGCCCCCCCCCTTGTCCGGGCTGAGCGTGCCTTCCGAGCAGGTCAGGGGCAGGGCGCTCGCCGGCCTGGGCGACTTTTAGAACCACTTTCAGGTAGGCGCCCTTGGCGATAGTTGGCCGGCCCATGGAGTCCCAGCTCAAGCGTTGAAGACTAACGACCAAGCTTCTGGAGTCTATTTCTGGTAAGCCGATCTCCATGGTAGTGGCCCTAGAGTTCATTGCCCTTGTCATTATGCACTTGGAGGATGTCTATGTGCTGCCTCCGGTGTCTGTTCAGGTCACCCGGTTGGATGGCGCCCCTGGCGGGCTCAATGGTCCATGGTGGCGCCGGCCTCGTTCATCTCGCTAAGTAAGTGCTTGAGGCGAACCTTGGGATCGAGCTCCGGGTTGGTGATGTGCTGGATCAGTTCAGCGGCCGAGGCGTCCACTTGCTCAGATGTCGCTTGCACGCAGCCATGGAACAGAAAAGGGGAGAGGTAATTAGCGCCAATGAGATTGGCTGTTTGCTGCAAGGGTTTCAGTAATTCACTCATCGAAAAGTTGTTGAAGCCCCCAGCTTGATAGGATTCTTTTGGCCCTCCAGTCGAGATCACCGAGACCCAGTCCTTGCCTTGCAGGGCCGTGCCCCCTTGGCCGTAGGCCCAGCCATAGGTGAGAACATCATCCAGCCATTGCTTCATCAAAGCCGGTACTGAATACCAGAGAAAGGGATGCTGAAATATAAGGCGATCATGGTCTGCCAGTAGCTGTTGTTCCCTGGCAACGTTGATTATTCCGTCGTTATACTGGCTGTAGAGTTGATTAATTGTGATGTTGTTTTGGCGCTCGAGCTCGCTTAGCCAGCGACGATTGACCGTTGATTTTTCAAGCTGGGGATGGAAAAGATTGACCAGTATTTTCATCGGTTGCTCCGCTCAGTGGTTTCTGGTTGATGGGCTGGCTTTCAAGGCCTTGATTGGCTTCTGACCCTGGATTGGGGCCGGGGGGCCGCTTGTCGTTCCCTGGCCCAGTCCTTCGCAAAGACCTTGAACAGTTTGCCCCGCTGTTGCCGTCCGGTCGAGCCGCAGGGATCCGCGGTGGGGCTTTGGCTCGGTTGCTCCCGCTGTGGCCCAGAGGGTTAAACAACGAATCATCGCAATCAGCAGCCAAATGTCCGTGCCGCTTCGACAATGGAGCGATCTGTCTGCGGATAGGGCATGAATCCAACCCTGGCGATCCGCTGCCAGCGGCGGCGGCAGCAATTGTATTGGCGCATCCATCCACCTGGCCCTTTCGTCGTCGATGGCGCGCCACCCACGGCACTGGCGGCCTGGTGGCCAGGGGAGAGCGCCACGGCCGATGCCAGGCTTGGCCACCAAGACGGCGAACGGCTCTTGGGCGAGCTGACTTTGGTCGGGGCTGGATGGGCGGTAGATCTGGAAGCCCAAGAGCCAGTGCTGCGGTGCGGCTCTGGGCCGAAGGCGGCGGCGGGCGGCGGGCCCGACCCTGATCGGGCTATGGCGGCAGCTCCGGCCACTGCCCCCCAGCCCACCACTGCCCCCCAGCCCACCTCCGCCCCGGGGCCCGCCCATGCCGCCGGGCTCGGGACCATGGTGTGGATGGTGCTTGTTGTTGTGGACGCCGGCCTGGCCTTGGCCGAGCTGTTACATCAGCGTCCCCGGGGCGTTTCTGCTGGGAATCTGCGGCGCAAGGCCCCTGTGGCTGCTGCCTGGTGGGGGCTGCCTAGGCCCCTGAGACTGCGGCAGCCGCTGGCGTCCTGAGCCCTGAGGCGGGGCCCAGGACGCTTGGAACAGCAGGCTGCGATCCATTCTGCCCAGGCCAGGCCTTGGCAAGCTGGATCTGCGCCAGGGGCGGCCAAGGGGGTCAAAGCCTTGGCTTTACAAGCGAACCCAGCGACGTGCTAGGTTTTGTAAATCAACTTAACAATTGGGAGTGTTGCCAATGTTCACGCTTGAAAAGGCCACCCAGATTTTTCCAGATACCCTTTCGGCGGACGTTGTTCCAGCGATCACAGCCCGTTTCCGCCTGCTCAGCGCCGAAGACCAGCTGGCCCTAATTTGGTATGCCTATTTAGAGATGGGATCCACGATCACGGTGGCAGCCCCCGGAGCCGCGCGTATGCAGTTTGCTGAGCCGGTGCTGAACCAGATCAAGTCCCTGGGGTTTGCCGAGCAAAGCCTGGTGATGTGTGATTTGGCCAACCGCTCTGACACCACAATTGGCCGGACTTATGCCAATTGGTCAGTCAATATCAAGCTGGGCTTCTGGTACCAGCTGGGCGAATGGATGGCAGCTGGTCTAGTGGCTCCGATCCCCGAGGGCTATCAGCTTTCGGCCAACGCCTCCGCGGTTCTGAGTTCCCTTAAGGGCGTCGAGCAGGGACAGCAGATCACCCTGCTGCGCAATTTTGTTGTGGACATGGGATTTGACCCTGCCAAGGGCGAAGGTCAGCGGGTGATGGAGCCTATTGTTGCTCCAACGCCTGAGGAATTACGCAAGAAGGTGTTTATTGAGGGCGTCATTAACCCCACGATCAACGCCTATATGGATCGGCTCAATGCCAATGACTTCGACAGTCTCATTGAGTTGTTCCTGCCCGATGGTGCCCTGCAGGCCCCCTTCCAGAAACCAATTGTTGGCAAGGATGCAATCCTGCGCTTCTTCCGGGAAGATTGCCAAAATCTTAAGCTTCTGCCTGAGCGCGGTTATTCCGAGCCTGCTGAAGGAAACTTTAACCAAATCAAGGTCACTGGCAAGGTCCAAACCCCCTGGTTTGGTGCAGGGGTTGGCATGAATGTGGCCTGGCGCTTCCTGCTCAATCCCGAAGGTAAAATCTATTTCGTTGCGATTGATCTTTTGGCATCGCCGGCCGAATTGCTGAAGTTTGCCCGTTGAGCCAAACCGGCAAGGGGCTGCTCCTAGCTGCCGCCATTGCGGGCGGCTGGCTGTTTTCCCTGCAGGCGCTGTTAACGGCTGATCTGGCCAGATTGCCCCTGGCCTTTGTAGTTCTGGCAGTGTTGGTGCGGACCTTCTTGCAAACCGGACTTTTCATCATTGGCCACGACGCCATGCATGGTGTTTTGCTCCCTTTGCAAGATCGGCTCAATCAGCGTTTGGGCCAGCTCGCTTTGGCCCTTTACGCCTGTTTGCCCTACCAGCGCTGCCTTGGCAACCACTGCCAACACCACAGCGCCCCGGCCAGCAGCCTGGATCCCGACTTCTTGGCGGGGGCCGGGCCTCTGGCCTGGTATGGCCGCTTCATGGCCGGTTATCTCAGCGTTCCCCAGATGGCAGCCCTGCTTACAAGCTGGGCTGCCTTGCTGATTGTTGCCTGGGGGCATTCGCCAACGCCTGCACTCAATGTGCTTGTTGCCTGCGTGTTGCCCCTAGCCCTGAGCTCCTTGCAGTTGTTTGCCTTCGGCACCTACCTGCCGCACCGTGGATCTGGGATTTCCCTGGGATTAGGCCATCAGGTTCGTAGCCTTGATCTGCCGGAGTGGCTGTCCTTGCTGGCCTGCTACCACTTTGGCTATCACCTCGAACACCACCAAGCGCCGGGATTGCCCTGGTTTGCCTTGCCTTCCCAGCGACGTTCCCTGCAATCGGGCAGCCTGGGCCGCCCCAAACTCGCGCCGGCAAGGCCAGCGCGATAGCGTCACAACCAACAAGATCAAGGTCTATGGAAACGGTATTGGCAGGTTGGACAGATGAGGAGCAGGCAATTGCCAAGCAGGCGTTTGACAGCGCCTACGGCCGGGCGATTGCCGTCTTGACAGAGACCCTGCGCGAGCGGGTCAGGACCATTCATGGCGCCGAGGACGTTTGGCAGTTGCACGACTTTCTCAGCATTCAGCGCCATTCGATTGAAGGGCATTTTGATTTCCGCCTCGATGGCATCTTATTTGTGTTTGCAAGTTTGGTTAAAGATAAGTTGCTAGAGCTGGACGAATTAACCGGGTTGGATCCTGAAAAGCTCGCCAAGATTACCGCGATGTCAAGATTTTAGCGCCAGAGGGATATTGATGAGCTTGCGATTCGTTCGTCTTGGCTTAAACAAATTGCAAAAGGCCGCCAAGGAATAGGTGAATTCTTGCGGCCAGTAGGCTTAGCTGCTGACGGTTTAGGTGTCAGTCTGCTTGCAGCTCATCTCTCCGGTACCTGATACTTCTATGGTCACGCCCGTGACATTCGAAAAGGTTTTGCCAAGGCAGTCGACTGTTGTGGGGGCGGCAAATTCGCGACTTACTAAATCTAATGTAGTGGGTGGATTGGCGCCACCACAAGCAATTGCGCTTCCTACTGGTGGGTGAACCGTGGAGGCGGCTTCGTCAGCCTCCGCGTTGAAGGTTGCGCATTCCTTGGCAATGCCCACCAATTCGCCCACCTTCGACTTGGCATCGGCCCGATTGCGGGCATTGAGGAACTGGGGAATCGCCACAGCGGAGAGGAGGCCGATGATCGCCACCACGATCATCAGTTCCACCAACGTGAAACCAGTCGGATTGGCTTTGGCTTTCTTTGGGAGGGCCATTCGCCATCCGCTGGGCCTAGGGCTAGTTGGTATGGATGCTTGCCTGGGGCCTGACTGTTGCAGTGCGGTAGAGTGCCGGCGTGCATCCCGGTCAAGGGGAATCATCATGGCTTTCCTGCCAATAAGAGGACAAAGGGTTGGCCTTGAAAAGATTGTCTTTGCAGCAGCGGTTTGGGGCGGGCACTGATTCTTTGCTGAGCCCAGCCGACCACGCTTTGCAGAGCGTTTGTTCAGCATAGGTGCTCCATGGCCTGCCGAACAATGTCGAGAAAGAATTTGCAAGAACTGCAATTTGTCCGGCGATCGTGTTGGTCTCGGCTTGGCGTTTGGGGGCTTTGGTTGGGCGAAAGCTCAGTTGCCCCTCCTAACCTCCCGGCTGCGCCGCCAGCCCCAGCCCATGACCGTTCTCAACCGCTGGTCGGATGCCGCCGCCGCCGAGGCTGTGGCTGCCTATGGGGCCCAGGGGGTGGCGGAAGCCCTGGCCCTGCGCACCTACTCAGCCCGGCTGCTGGGTGCCGATCCAGGCCTAGTGCTCCATGGCGGCGGCAACACCTCGGTCAAAACCACGGTGACGGGGCTGCTGGGTGAAACGATCCCGGTGCTCTGCGTGAAGGGATCGGGCTGGGACCTGGCCACGATCGAGCCCCCCGGCCATCCGGCCGTGCGCCTGGAACCCCTGCTGGCCCTGCGGGCCCTGGATCGCCTTAGTGATGAGGCGATGGTGGCGGCCCAGCGCCAGAACCTGATCGATCCGGCTGCCCCCAACCCGTCGGTGGAGGCCCTGCTGCACGCATTTCTTCCCCACACCTACGTCGACCACACCCATTCGATCGCCCTGTTGGCCCTAGCCGACCAGCCCGATGCCGAAGCGATCTGCCGCCAGGTCTATGGCGATCGGGTTGCCCTGGTGCCCTATGTGAGGCCCGGCTTTGACCTGGCCCTGGCCGCCGCCGCCGCCTACGAGCAGGCGGCCGCCCGCGCCGCCGACCAGGGCATCGAGCTCGAGGGCATGGTGCTGCTCAAGCACGGCCTCTTCTCCTTTGGGGCCACGGCCAAACAGAGCTACGGGCGGATGATTGCGCTGGTGCGCCAAGCCGAGGAGCGCATTGCCTTGGCGCAGGGCGCCCAAGCCTCCAGCCAGCCAGCCCCCGTGCCGGTGCCCATCAGCGCTGCGGCGGCTGTGCTGCCGGTGCTGCGGGGGGCCCTGGGCCGGGCCGCCGAGGCCCAAGCGGCGCCGCTGCGCTGGCTGCTCGACCTGCGCGCCACGCCCCTGGCCCTGGAGCTGGTGAACGATTCCCGCCTGGCCGGTTGGGCCGGCCGCGGCGTTGCCACCCCCGACCATGTGATCCGCACCAAGGCCAGTCCGTTGGTGTTGCCAGCCCAGCCGACGGCCGCCCAGATCGAGCAGGCCCTAGGCGCTTACATCGCCGATTACCAGGCCTACTTCGAGCGCCAGAACGCCCGGGCCGGGGGCATCAAAAATCCCCTGGATCCCCTGCCGCGGTTGGTGGCGATCCCGGGCCTGGGCCTGATCGGCATCGGCAAGAGCGCGGCGGAGGCCTCCGTGGCCGCTGACATTGGCCTGGCCTGGGCCCGCACCCTGCTGGCGGCGGAAGCCGTGGGCCGCTTCGAGCCCGTCGGTGAGGCCGACACCTTTGCGATGGAGTACTGGAGCCTGGAGCAGGCCAAGCTCGGCAAGGGCAGCGAAAAGCCCCTGGCCCGCCAGGTGGTGCTCGTGACCGGCGCCGGCGGCGGCATTGGTGCGGCCACGGCCCGGGCCTTTGCGGCCCAGGGGGCGGAGCTGGCCCTGCTCGATCGCGATGGCGAGAGCGCTGCTGCCACGGCCAAAGCCTGTGGCCGCCAGGCCCTGGCCCTCGGGTGCGACCTCACCGATCCGGAGGCCCTGCGGCACGCCATGGACCAGGTGGTGGCCCGTTTCGGCGGCCTGGATCTGGTGGTGAGCAATGCCGGGGCCGCCTGGAGTGGCGCCATGGCCAGCCTGAGCGAGGCTGACCTACGGGCCAGTTTCGAGCTCAATCTCTTTTCTCATCAGGCCGTGGCCCAGGCGGCCATGGCGGTGTTTCGGGCCCAGGATTCGGGCGATGCCGCCCAGGCCGCCAGCCGGCCGGTGCTGGGCGGCCAGTTGCTGTTCAACGTCAGCAAGCAGGCCCTCAACCCTGGCCCCAACTTTGGCGCGTACGGCATCGCTAAGGCGGCCCTGCTGGCCCTGATGCGCCAGTACGCCCTCGAAGGCGGCCCGGAAGGGATCCGCTCCAATGCGATCAATGCCGATCGCATCCGCTCCGGCCTGCTCGATGACGCCATGATCCGCACCCGCTCCGCCGCCCGGGGCCTCAGCGAGGCCGACTACATGGCTGGCAACCTGCTCTCCCGGGAGGTGCGCGCCAGTGATGTGGCCGATGCCTTTGTTTCCCTAGCCCAGCTGGAGCGCAGCACCGGCGTGGTGCTGACCGTCGATGGCGGCAACGTGGCGGCGATGGTGCGCTGACGGGCGGCCTGGCGGCCTGGCTGCGAGCGGGTGTGGGGTTTCGACCCTTGGGCCTGGTTTGGGCTCTTGGCTTGGGTTGCTGGCTTGGGCTCCTGGTTTGGTTCCCCGGCTTGGAGTTTGGGCGTGCTGTTTTCGGCACGATCGAATGGGAGTAGCGGTTTGGCTCGGGAGTAGGGGCTCTTGAGTCGTCCGTTTCGCTCCCTCGGCGCCTAGACCCGCCGGCTGGCTAGGGCCAGCCCCAGGCTGGCCCAGATCACGACCAAGCCAAAACACAGGGCGGTCCAGGCGGGCAGGCCCCAGCCGGCGATCGCCAGGGGCGCCACCACCGTGATCACGCCGCCGGCGAGCAGGGGCTGGAGCAGCAGCTGCTTGATTGAAAAGGCCTGCAGGGCCTCACTGCGGTCGTCGGGATCGGCCATGCGCAGCAGCAGCAGACCGCTGGCCGCCACTCCGGTGGCCTGGCCGAATTCGATCACGGCCCGCTCGAACCAGTCCTTGGGCAAAATCCGTGGCGCCAGCAGCAACACCACCGCCAGGTTCCAGAACAACCCAGCCAGGGACAGCACCGTTAGGGGCAGCCAGTCTTGGCGCAGCAGGGCCAGGTCCAGGCCTGCCGTGGCGGCGGTGATCAGCAGGTCGGCCGAGAGGGTGCCGGTTTGGCCCTGGATCGGCGCCGACACCCAGTGGGCCCGATCGAGGCGCTCCAGCACCAGCCGCACCAGCAGGGAGCCCACTAGGGCTAGGGGAAACACCGGTAGGGCATCGATCACTAGGGCGAAGCCGCCGCCGGTTCGCTCGGCCAGGCCGCGGAGCAAGGCCAGTAATCCCACCCCGATCAGCACCGCCACCCCTGCCAGGGCCAGATTCACGGCCCAGGCCGCCAGGTTTTGCAAGGACCCCTGGGGGGCGGCCTTCGCTCCTGGCAAGGAGGTCGCCCCTGGCAAGGAGGTCGCAGTTGAGAGGGCGTCATTGGCTGGCCCCGCGGTGCCAATGGCCGGCCAGGAGCTGGTCCAGCCGCGGCTGCGGCCCACCACCACCAGCACGCCGCCCACCAGGGTGGAGGCCAATAGACCCACCGTGGCTAGGGCTAGGCCCAGGGCTTCGCCAGCGGGAAAGCCGAGGCTGGCGTAGCTGGGGCCCATGGCAGCGGCGGAGCCATGGCCGCCCTCGTAAGCCACCTCGATCAGGCAGGCCATCAGCGGACTCACCCCCAGCAAGGGTTGCAGCAGAAACAACACCGCCAGTCCCGCCACCAGAAACTGGCCGAAGGCCAGGGTGAGGGCGAGCAGCAACTGGGCCGAGACCGGTTGCCATAGCCCCGCCAGTTTCGGCAGCGGTTTACCCAGCAGCAGGGTGGCGAACACCAGGGTCAAGAGCACCAAGGGCAGGTCGGCCCAGAGCTGCATCACCGGCGCTGGAAACAGGGGCACCAGGCCGGAGGGGGCCAGGGCTAGGCCGAGCAGGCCGGCCACCAGGGCCTCGGGGATGCCGACCAGCCGCAGCTGCAGCCGGTGGCCGATGGCCCGCCCTAGGCCCAGCAACACCACCAGGACCACCATGGCC
>CAMAPJ010000017.1 GCA_945860085.1 Synechococcus sp. UW140
GGCCTGGCCCAGGCCGTCCAGGACGAGGTGTTGGCCGTGTCCCCCGGCAGCCCCGATCGCGGCGCCCGCACGGCCCGTTTTTACGTGATCCGCCGCACGGTGCTGCCCTCGGCCCTGGTGGAGCTGGGCTTTGTCACCGGCCAACTCGATTCGCCCCGCTTAGCCGATGCCGCCCATCGCCGGCGCCTGGCCCTGGCGATCAGCCGGGGCCTGCTCAACGTGTTGAGGCAGAGCCCATGAGCAGCCTGCTCGGCCTGTTTGACAGCGGCGTCGGCGGCCTGACGGTGTTGCGCCAGGTGTTGGCACGGCGCCCCGGCCAGCGCTGCCTGTATCTGGGCGATACGGCCCGGGTGCCCTACGGCCAGCGCAGCCCCCAGGAGATCCGCACCATCGCCGCCGAGGTGATCCGCTGGCTGCGGCGCCAGGGGGTCGATGGCGTGTTGATGGCCTGCAACACCACCAACGCCCTGGCCTTTGACGTGGCCGAGAGCCTGGCTGGGGTGCCGGTGCTCGGCTTGATCGATAGTGCCGCCAGCCAGCTGCAGGCGGACCGGGTCGGGGTGCTCGCCACCCCAGCCACTGCGGCCAGCGGCGCCTATGGCCACAGCATCCGCGCCGTCCACCCCGGCGCCGAGGTAGTGGAAGTCGGCTGTCCGGCCTTTGTGCCCCTGATCGAAGCCGGCCAGCTCACCGGTCCCGCCCTGCGTCAGGCCGCCCAGACCTACCTGGAGCCCCTGCTGGCGGCCCGGGTCGAGGTGATCGTGCTTGGCTGCACTCATTACCCCTTGCTCCAACCGTTGCTGCAAGAGCTGCTGCCGCCCGAGGTAGTGCTGGTCGATCCGGCCGTGGCCGCTGCCGCCCGCCTGGATGGCGTGCTGGCGCCCTGCCTGGATCAGCCCGCCCAGCGGCTCGAGCGCTGCCGCTTCAAGGTGACTGGACCGGCGGAATCCTTTTCCCTGGCGGCCACCTCCTGGTTGGGCGAGCGGCCCGAGGTTGAGCAGGTAACCCTGCACTAGCTCGGGCGGGCCTTCTAGGATTGGGTCACCGCAGGGGGTCATGGCAACGGTCGCAGAGCTTCTCCAGCCGGTGGAGCTGGATCTTGAAACCCTCCTCAGCGACCTGCGCCACCTGATTGGCGCTGGTCATCCGATCCTGCAGGCGGCCGCCGAACACCTGTTCAGCGCCGGGGGTAAGCGCCTGCGCCCCGGCATCGTGTTGTTGATCTCCAGGGCCCTGTCCGCCGATGGCGAGCTGGGTGCGCGCCATCGGCGCCTAGCCGAGATCACCGAGATGATCCACACGGCCTCCCTCGTCCATGACGACGTAGTCGATGAGGCGGCCACCCGCCGCGGCGTGGCCACCGTGCACAGCCGCTTTAACCATCGCGTGGCGGTGCTAGCCGGGGATTTCCTGTTTGCCCAGGCCAGCTGGCACCTGGCCAACCTCGACGATCTTGAGGTGGTGAAGTTGCTGTCGCGCGTGATCATGGATCTGGCCGATGGCGAAATCCGCCAGGGCCTATTCCGCTACGACACCGGTCAAACCTTCGCCACTTATCTGGAAAAGAGTTACTGCAAAACCGCCTCCCTGATCGCTAACAGCTGCCGGGCGGCTGGCGTGCTCAGTGGCTTGCCGGTGGAGCGATTGGACGATCTATATCGCTTCGGGCGCCAGCTGGGCCTGGCCTTCCAGGTGGTCGATGACATCCTCGATTTCACCGGTAGCGACCAACAGCTCGGCAAACCCGCCGCCAGTGACCTGGCCTCCGGCTATCTCACGGCCCCGGCCCTCTACGCCATGGAAGAACATCCGGCCTTGGCCGGCTTGATCGAGCGGGAGTTCTGCGAAAGCGGCGACCTGGAGCAGGCCCTAGAGCTGGTGCGCGGCAGCGAGGCGATCGGCCGATCCCGTGTCCTTGCCCAGGAGTTCGCCCGCGATGCGGCCGATGCCCTCAGCTGGCTGCCTGCCTCTGAGTGCCGCGGCGCCCTGCTGCAACTGCCGGAGTTTGTCTTGAGTCGGCTCTATTGAGACCAGGGCCTTAACCCCCTGGTCTTGATCTAGAGGTGTGATCGCGATCCCTCTCAAACGGGCACCTCGGCCAGGGTGGTAATTATTTCGGCGCTGGCTGGGTAGAGGGCTAGGCGCTGGCCGGCATCCAGTTCTGGCGGAGCCAGCACATAGACGCGGCAACCGGCCGAGGCGGCGGAGCGGGCGCCGGCTGGGGAATCCTCAAACGCCCAGCAATCCGGGGCCCTGACTCCCAGGCGGTCTGCAGCCAGCAAATAAACATCCGGGGCCGGCTTGCCGGCCCCCAGACCAGGGTCATCGCCGAACACCCGCTGCTCAATCGGGCTCAGCCAGGGGTGACGGGCCGTTTTAAGGGCGACCGCTTCGCGGGAGCTGCTGGTGGCCAGGGCCATCGGAATGCCCCGCTGGCTGCAACGGGACACCAGGGCTTCAGCTCCGGGCATCGGTTTGGCCCAGACCAGCAGGGCCTCAGCCAGGGGTTGGCGTACCGCCAGCAGCTCGGCGTCCGTGGGCGGACTAGCGCTGGTTTCAGCAATCCAGCCCAACACCTGGCGCACGCAGTCCTGGCGGCGCTGTCCCCGCAGGGAGAGCAATTCGGCCTGCGCCAGGGGGCGGCCAAAGTGGCTAGCCGCCTCTTGCCAAGCCCGGGCATGGAGAGGCTCGGTATCGAGCAGCAGACCATCGAGGTCGAACAGGCAGGCGGCGGGCCGGGTCATGGACCCATCTTCAATCACCGCTTTCCTGGCCCCCGGCCTGGTGGGCGTCGCGCCCAGCGGTTGGGCCCCTGCCCAGGGGCCTGTCCAGGGGCCTGTCCAGGGGCCTGTCCTGGGGCCTGGAGAAGGACCCGCCCTGGGAAAACGCCTCGAACGCGATTATCGTCCTGGCTGATGGCGCCCAATAATGACTGAAATTTCCCAGGTTCAAGCTCTCGAAACGATTGCCGATCGCTGGCAAGTTCTCTCGGGCGAGCGGCCCCGGGTTTCCCCTTCGATGCTCCTGAGCGAAGCCTGCGCGGAGGTTGGCGTTCAGGCCAATGGCCGCGAAGTCGAGGCGGTCTGCATGGCCTACCGAATCCGGAGCGATGCAAGCAGGGCCCAACGCCTGCTGCTGCTCACCGTGTTGCTGGGGGATCAGCGCTTGCGCCTGGAAGCTGCCTTCCGCCTGCTCAGTCCCAACCAAGGGGGCACGGTAGATCCAGCCCAGGTGCAGAGACTGGTGCAATTGTTTGACCTACCAGAGGCGGAAGCCAAGGAGCTGGTGGTGGAACTGAACCGGGATGGGTCTGGCGAAATCACCCTGGGCGATGTGCTCGCCTTCTTGCCCCCAGACTTTTCAGCCCATCCGAAGGCGTATCACGCGGCCCATCTGGGCGGGCGACCCGAGGCCCATGGCGCAGCGATCGCGCCTGTTTCTGGGATCCCTGTCTCTGGGGCCCCCGGCGCAACGGTCCCCTCTGCCGCAACGGGCGCAGCGGCTTTGGCGGAGCAGCCTGCTTTCAAGATGCCCCAGGCCACCAGCAAGGGAGGCACCTCCCCTCTGCAGATGCGGATCGGCCTGTTCCGCCTGCTGCAGGGCGCGGCTTACCGCAGTTTCCGCGAGAACTATTCGGCTAATTCCGAAACCCATCTGCGCGCCTACGACCTCCCTTATACGATCCCTAACTTTGCCGGCTTTGTGAATGCGGCGCTGGATCTTTATCAATCCCTAGGGATAGTTGAAGTGGGGGCAGAAGAACCGTTTGAGGATCTGCGCAGCTCCGTGAATGGCATGTTGGCCCAACTGGAAGACCGTATGCTCAACTGGGCCACACTCGAGCCCACGGCCGAGATGGCGGCGGCCGAGCAGGTGATCCAGGCGGAGCTCGATGGGCTAGATCACCACCACCAGGTGTTTGCCGCCGCCATGGAACTGGTGCTCAGTGGAGCCCTCCAGGGCCACTTGGTCACAGAGATCGGCCTGGAGGATCTGCAACTGCACGAACTCAATCGCCTGCGTCACCAGGAGGATTTCCGCGAGCTCTCCGCCCATCGCCATCCGGTCGCCCCGGCTGACCAGGCCGATGCAACCTCGGCCACGCCCTTCTTGGAGCGCTGGCATCGCGTCATCGTCGACGATTCCGACACCCGCTATGCCGGCGCGATCCTGCCGACCCGTTATTGGTATGAGGATTTCATGCCGAAGTTGCTCAAGGCTGCCTCGGTCTTGACACGATCCGACCTAGACGCGATCGAGACTGAAACCGAAGCCGATCTCGATGCCTGGTTTGAACGTCGTAACCAGGCCGGCGACTTCGATACCTTCGCCACGGCTCTTAAGGCCCACTTCCTGGTCTGCTCGTTGCCTGTGAAACAGGAGCTTAAGCAGGCCTGGGAATTGAGCTATCACTATATTAATGGTGTCCAAAAAAGGCGGGAGCGGGAGGAGTTTGGGCGCGAGAGTGGCTACCTCTCCGAATATGTCACCTTCATTGATGTCTTCCTGGGTCGCGATGATGTTGAGCGATCGGAGATGAGGCTGAGTTTCCCCTATTATATTGGCCCCGCTACCTGGCGGTTCATGCATACCAGCGCCGAGTTGATTCATGCCCTGCCCCGAGGGGAGCGTCAAGACGAAGCTTTGGCTTGTTTCAAGCGCTTCTTCCCGGCCCTGGCCACCATGTATCCCTGCCCCTATTGCCGCTTCCACTTGAATCGCTACGTGGTCAAAAACCGGGAAGTGAACATGTATCCGATCGAATACCTTCTCCTGGGCCAGCAAACTCCCACCGAACACATTGAGGTGACGATCGATTCCAAGCTGGCCTCGATCACCGATAGCAATGGGCTGCGCCTGTTCCTCTGGAAACTGCACAACACGGTGTCTTCCTCAATCGCCCGCAGCGAACCCTGGTTCCACCAGGAAAGCGATGCTCACTACACCACCCGCTACTGGCCCAGCCTGGATTCAGAGCTGGCCCGGGCCCGGGCCCTTGAGGAGCCGAGCCTGCCCCTGGAGCGGATCGAGCGCATCTATTCGGTGATCAAGCAGGCCAGCCACCTTTCGATCCTGCGCGATGAGCTGCAGCAGGCCTTGCGCCGCGGCGACAAGGTAGAGCTGCAGCGGGTATGGGAACGGGCGGAGTCGTCGGTGGACAGCGTTGAGCAGGCCCTGTTGGCCTCCCATTTCCTCTCGGCCACCTACCACTACGACCCCGCCCTGGAACTGGAGCCGCCCCACTTCAGCCCCGAGGAGGAGGGCTTGGCCCGCAGCGGCTACTACGTGGAGGCCTAAGGGACAGGCTCCAGGCCCCGGGCAGGCGCCGAAGGCCCCCCCCCGGATCCCCGGATGAGGGCTGGGCCGGATGAGGGTTGGGGCCTGGGAGCGAGCAGGTTGGTACGCCTCGGCTTAAGGGGCTGGCGGCTTGGCCTGTCCCGCCCCGATCCCGTTCCGTTTGCTAGGTGCCCAGAGACGGGCGCCTGTCTCACGGGGCGTTACAGCCTGCGCCGCAGGTCTACCGCCTCGCTTGAATGGCAGCACTGAAGGGGCCCTGTGCCTGCCGTGCATGCCTGACGTCACCAATGAGTCCGTCACGATTGAGTCCGTCACGATTGAGTCGGTCCTGCAGGAGCAGCGGCTGTTCCAACCGCCGGCTGCCCTGGCGGCCACGGCCCGCATCGGCTCGATGGCCGCCTACCAGGCCTTGGTGGATCAGGCTGAGGCCGATCCCGATCGCTTTTGGGGCGACCTGGCTCGCCAGCACCTCCACTGGTTTGAACCGTTCGAGACGGTGCTCGATTGGAGCAATCCCCCGTTCGCCCGCTGGTTTGAGGGCGGCCGCACCAACCTCTCCTACAACTGTCTCGATCGCCATCTGTCCGGCGCCACGGCCGAGAAAACGGCCCTGATCTGGGAGGGCGAACCCGGCGATACACGCCGCTTTAGCTACCGCCAGCTCCACGCCGAGGTCTGCAAGGCGGCCAATGCCCTCAAGGGCCTGGGCATCGGTAAGGGCGACCTAGTGGCCCTATACCTGCCGATGGTGCCGGAGGCGGCCATCGCCATGCTGGCCTGTGCCCGCATCGGTGCCCCCCACTCGGTGGTGTTTGGCGGTTTCTCCGCTGACGCCCTGCGCGATCGTCTGATTGATGGCCAGGTCAAGCTAGTGATTACGGCCGACGGTGGCTTCCGCAAGGACAAGGCCGTGGCGCTTAAGCCCGCCGTGGATGAGGCCCTCGCCGGCGGCGCCTGCCCCAGCGTCGAGCATGTGTTGGTGGTGCAGCGCACCAACCAGGGGGCCGTGATCGAACCGGGCCGGGACCACTGGTGGCATCAGCTGGTGGAGCCCCAAAGCAGCGACTGCCCGGCCGAGCCGATGGCCAGCGAAGACCGCCTGTTTGTGCTTTATACCTCCGGCTCCACCGGCAAACCCAAGGGGGTGGTGCATACCACCGCCGGCTACAACCTCTGGGCCCACATCACCTTCCAATGGATCTTCGACCTGCGTGACGATGACATCCACTGGTGCACCGCCGATGTGGGCTGGATTACCGGTCACAGCTACATCGTTTACGGCCCCCTTTCCAATGGCGCCACCACCTTGATGTATGAGGGCGCGCCCAGGCCCTCCAAGCCAGGAGCCTTCTGGGAGGTGATCGAGAAACACAAAGTGACGACCTTCTATACCGCCCCCACAGCGATTCGGGCCTTCATGAAAGGGGGACGTACCGTTCCAGATCAATACAAGATGGACTCGATCCGCATCCTCGGCACCGTTGGCGAACCGATCAATCCGGAAGCCTGGATGTGGTATCGCGATGTGATTGGCGGCGGCCGCTGCCCGGTGATTGACACCTGGTGGCAGACCGAAACCGGCGGCGTGATGATTAGCCCCCTGCCTGGCGCCACCGCGACTAAGCCGGGATCAGCCACCTTGCCCCTGCCGGGCATTGCCGCCGATGTGGTCGATCACGAGGGTCGCTCCCAGGGGCCTAATCAGGGCGGCTACCTGGCCGTGCGGCGTCCCTGGCCGGGGATGATGCGCACCGTCCACGGTGATCCCGAGCGCTTCCGCAAAAGTTATTGGGAGGAGATTCGTCCTGCCGATGGCAGCTGGCTCTATTTCGCTGGCGATGGCGCCCGCCGCGACGCCGATGGCTATTTCTGGGTGATGGGCCGCGTCGATGACGTCATCAATGTGTCGGGCCACCGGCTCGGCACGATGGAAATCGAATCGGCCCTGGTCAGCCACAGCGTCGTGGCCGAGGCGGCCGTGGTCGGGCGGCCCGATGCGCTCAAGGGGGAGGCGATTGTGGCGTTTGTCACCCTGGAGGCCGGCCGGGTCGGTGACGAGGCCCTGGTGAGCGAACTGCGTAACCATGTGGGCAAGGAGATTGGCCCGATTGCCCGCCCTGATGCAATCATCTTCAGCGATTCCCTCCCCAAGACCCGCAGCGGCAAGATCATGCGTCGCATCCTGCGCTCCCTGGCGGCGGGTGAGGAGATCAGCGGTGACACCAGCACCCTGGAGGATCGCTCCGTTTTGGACGCTCTGCGGGTCTGAGCTCCAGGGCCCTAGGGCCGCTCTGGCCAGCCGCTGATTCGGTCGGCCAGCTGCTCGATTTCCTGGACGCGCTTGGGATCGTCAGCCCAGGCCCCGAGTACGTTTTGGCGCAGGCCGGCGCTGGCGGGGGTGAGGTGGTCGCCAGGAAGTTCGACCAGCTGGCTTTGATCGCCGGCGCGTTCCTGCAGGGCGGCCAGCAGCCTGGGGCTTTGGTCCAGGCCATCGGAGCGAAACTGGATCAGCAGGTTCTGCGCTTGGCGATAGCTGGAGGCCACCAGGCGCAGGGTTTCGCTGGGCGATGGGCTGAATTCACTGGTGAAGCCGAAGCGGGGCGCGATCTCCGCCAGCAGCGGAATCGAGCGGTCGGCGGAAAAATTATTGAAACTCAAGGCCACTAGGGCGCCGCTGCCGCGGCCATTGTCCGGCGCCAGCAGGTGCAATTTGCAGCCCAAACTGTGGCCCAGCCGCAACGGTTTCCAGCCTTGGCCGGGCGGCTGGGGTCCGAGGGGTGCGGTTTCACGGGCCCGTCGAAACGCTTTCCAGGCGCCATTGGCCTGGTCCTGGTGGTCGAAGCCCGGCACATAGCTGAAGGCTCGGATTGCCAGGCCCCGGCGGGACAGGGCTTCGAGCAGGCGCCGATAGCTCAGCTGGGGGGAGGCGGCCAGGTAGCTGCCGCCGATGAATTCGACCAGGCCCCTTGGCTGGGGGGGCGTCAGGCTCCAAAGGCTGCCCTGCTGCTGCCAACGGCTCATCGGCCGGTCAGCTGCTTCAGGGCTTTGAGGGCATCGCTGCCATGGGCGGCACCATCGAGCAGGTTGTTAAACACATGGCGAATCACGCCGCCGCCATCGATCAGATAGGTGACGCGGCCCGGCACCACCAAGAGGCTGTTGGGCACGCCAAAGGCCTGACGCAACTGGTTGCCGCGATCGACAAGCAGGGGGAAGGGCAGGCCGTGGCGCTGGGCAAAGCGCTGGTGGCTGGCCGCGTCATCGCTGCTCACCCCCCAGACCACTGCCCCCAGCTCGGTGAAGCCGCTGTATTGATCGCGGAAGGCGCAGACTTCCATCGTGCAGCCGGGGGTTTCGTCTTTGGGATAGAAAAACAGCACCAGGGGCTTGCCCTGGAGTTGGTCGCTGCGGCGTTCGAGGCCGTCCTGGTCGATCAGGGCCACAAGGGGAGCCCTCTCTCCGGTGGTGAGCGCTTTGGCCAAGGGGATTGGAATCGGTGTCTCGAGCTTAAGAAAGCCCTTTGGCTCCCTGGCGCCGGCCTGGTTGAACTGGGATCATGGGAAAGGACCGGCTGCTCCAGGCGGCATGGCGAAGTTGAAATGGCGAAGCAGGGAATGGCGAATCTGGAAAGGGCGAAGCTGGACATGAGCAGCGATCTGATCGCCCAACCCTCCTTCTGGCCGGAGCTGGAGCCAGCCACCCCCGGGCCCAGACTGCGCCAACCCAAACCAGCGGCCCATGCCCCCACCCCCGGCCTGGACCTGCTTGTTGTTGACCCGGCCGATCCGATCGAGCTGCCTGCGGCTGCCGCCCCGATGCCATTGCCCAGCTTCCGCTTGGGCCCGGCCGATCGCAGCCTGCCGGAGCGGCTGTTGATCCTTGATACGGAAACCACCGGCCTGCAGAGCGAGCGAGACCAGTGCATCGAAATCGGCGCCGTTCTCTTCCATGTGGCCGAGCGGGCCGTGCTTGAGCAGGTGTCGTTCCTGCTGCCCTGCCAGGAGAACCCGGCCGAAGCGATCAATGGCATCAGCGCCAGCGTCACCCGCAGCCCCCAGCCCTGGCAGGCGGGCCTCTGTTTTTTTGAGGCCATGCTTGCTGCCGCCGACCTGGTGGTCGCCCATAACGTCAAGTTCGATCGGGCCTGGTTTGGCCGGGAGCCCCTGCCGGCGATCACCAAACCCTGGCTCTGCACCATGGAAGACATCCGCTGGCCGTCCTCCTTGCGGTTGAAGCCGACGCCGTCGGTGCGCGATCTGGCCCTGGCCTTTTCCGTGCCGGTCTGGGCCGCCCACCGGGCCCTCACCGACTGTATCTACCTGGCCCAAGTGTTTGAGCGTTGCGGAGATCTCGACACCCTGCTGCTGGAGGGACTCGAACCTCGCCAGCTCTACCGGGCCCGCCTCAGTTACGCCGAACGCCATCGAGCCCGCGAAGCTGGCTTCCGCTGGAATGAGCCCCTGCGCGGGGCCTGGAGCCGCCGGCTGTCGCAGCGGGAGCTGGCCCTGTTGTCCTTCCCTGTGGAGCTCGTTGATGGCGAAAGCGATCCAGCGATCTGACTCCTGAATGCCAGCGCACCACTGCGAACAAGGTCAAGAGAAGGTGGCTCCGACGCCATGCCACAGAGTCCGACGGTTTTGGGCCAAAAGCCCGGGGCCTGATCAGGCTTGGCAAAGCGTTGCTCGGCAATGGCCAGTCCCTTCGCCACCAAAAAGCCGTCTAGCGGACGCCAGCTGGGCGCGATTGTGCGTCGCTGGCAGGACACACGCACTTGGGCGCGCCTGATACGCGAGGCCGAGGCGCTCTGGCATATCGATGTCAGGGATCTCCACCGCCTTGCTGCCTTGGAATTGGGCCGGTTGATTGGGGAAGTTCCCGCACGGTTGCGGACCAGGGTGAATCGCTGGCTGGTCGGCTACAGAGTTGCCACCCGGTTGCCCATCAGCTCCTCCTGAAACAGTTGCTTGCCTTAGGCCCACCGGCACTTAGGCCCGCTGCTGGGGTGGCCCGGTTTGCCGTGATGGACTGAGCCGTTGCTGGATTTGGCCGCTGGCCTAGCGATCGCTGAGAAGGTCCTTGCTGCTGGCCTTTAACTGGGACCATAATTTACGAATTTCTTCGTAGGCCTGATCCTGTTCAATCTTGCCATTGGCTTGGAGACCAACGATCAGGCCGATTCGATCGGCAAAGGTTTCCAGGTTCTGATGGAAAGCCAAACGCTCTGGGGACCAATTGGCGCCCCGATAGGCACTATGGCCTTCCATCGGAGATTGAATGCCTTCGCGGTGAAATGGACTGTTGAAATCTTCCAAAGGCGAAACTCCGTTTTTGTTCAGCTGGTATTCGGCTGCGGGATTGACCCGCTTCCAAAGAACTAATAATAGCGCCGTTGCCAAAGTATTGGGGCCTTGCTGCTTGATGGCGGCAGGAACGCGGAGCTTGGCGCGGCCTAGAGTCATCAGTTCTTGATGCCTGTCAGTTGGCTAAGGACTTTCAGTGACAATTACATTAATTAGGTCAATAGCTGCCAGGAAATAAGCTGGCAAAACTTGTGTGTCCTATTTGGCAAAGTTTCCCCAACCCTAATTAAGGTTTGCCTAAAAGTGACAGGCTGGGTGCATCAGCCAAAACGGCCAGAAACATAATCTTGCGTCGCCTGCTGAGCAGGCGAGTTGAAGATCCGCTCGGTCTCACCAAATTCTTCAAGACAACCAACTTTGCCATCGAGATCTGGCAGACTCGTGACATTAAAGAAGCCGGTCAGATCAGATACGCGCGTTGCTTGTTGCATATTATGGGTGACGATGACGATCGTGAACGTCTTTTTGAGCTCATGCATCGTTTCTTCAATCTTTAGGGTGGAGATCGGATCAAGCGCCGAACAGGGTTCATCCATCAAGATCACTTCGGGTTCCACGGCAATCGTGCGGGCGATGCAAAGCCGTTGCTGCTGGCCACCCGATAGCGAAAAGCCGCTTTCCTTGAGTTTGTCCTTGGCTTCGTCCCAAAGGGCTGCTTTGCGCAAGGAGCTTTCAACGAGTTCATCCATGTCTCCACGGAAACCATTGATCCGAGCGCCAAATGCGATGTTTTCATAAATGGACTTTGGAAATGGATTGGGCTTCTGAAAGACCATGCCAATCCGGCGCCTCACCTCAACGGGATCAACGCGGCGGTCATAAAGATCATGGCCGTCAAACAGTACCCGCCCAGAGAGGGTACAGCCTTCAATCAGGTCATTCATGCGGTTGAGAGCACGCAGAACCGTGGATTTACCGCAACCGGAAGGACCGATGAAGGCTGTCACCTTCCCCTTGGGGATCTCCATGAAGACGTGATTGACAGCAATATTTTTGCCGTTTCCATAGCTGATGCTGACATCTTGAAGCGAGAGGCAGGCGTCAGCGGCAGGGGCTGTGGGCCTGGCATTGGAAGCGGTGTTCAGGCTGGTGGTCATGGCAGTAGGTGAAAAAAGGTGGAGTAAGAAGTCAGCTTGCTTTAGATTTTGTTGAAGCTACCGACGTAACGGGCAAAGATATTCATCACCAAAATCATCATCACTAAAACAAAGGAGGTGGCCCAGGCCAGGGCGATTTGCACGTCATAGGGCATGATTGCAAAATTATAAATTAGTACTGACATTGAGGCGATGGGGCTGAATAGCCCTTCGGGCCAGAAGGGCGAAAATAGGGCGGTGAAGATCAGGGGAGCTGTTTCACCGGCAGCGCGGGCAATGCTGAGCACAATCCCTGTCGCAATCGGTTTGAAGGCCGTCGGCAGGGTGATGTGGGTGATCGTTACAAACTTGGAGGCTCCCACGCCAATGGCGCCCCAACGCAGTTCTTGGGGAACCAGTTTTAGGCCTTCATCCGTTGTTTTGATAATCGTTGGAAGCATCAACACCGAGAGGGCAATGCCGCCCGCTATCGCACTGTAACTTTGATCAAAGAAAATACGGGTAGCCACAATCAGGCCATAAACAAATACACCACAGATAATTGATGGAACACCAGAGAGCACATTGGTGCCAAAACGAACAAAACTGGCAAAGGCACCGCTCTTGGAATATTCAGCCAAGTAGATGCCGCCGCCGACCCCAACTGGGATGGCTATCAAGGCTGCAATCAGACTAACAATCAAGGTGCCAAGAATGGCGTTGCCGATGCCACCACCAGTCATGCCGGGCGCCGGCGGCAGCTCGGTTAACAAACTAAGGCTCATCATTGAGCCTCCCTTGATCACCACATAGGCAAGTACAAGTACCAGTGGTAATACAACGATGACAGCAAAAAGTCCTGCTAAAAAGGTAAAAAATCCATTCCAGCGGTTGCGTGGCAGCTTGGGCTTGCGATGCAGAGAGCGAATGTTCGATAGGGACGGGCGCCGGGCCGGTGACGCCATGGGTGCGGAGGTCATGGGATTTTCAGGTGTAACGCAAGCTGAGTCGGCGCACGATCCATTGCGCTAACACGTTGATAATCAATGTCAGCAGCATTAGCACGAAAGCTGCATACATTAAGGAAGAAACCTGGTTGCCATCGGCTTCGCCAAATTGATTGGCTAGCATCGATGCAATTGTGTTGCCTGGTGCAAGTAAGGACAGGCTGAAATTATTCGAATTTCCGATAATCATTGTCACGGCCATCGTCTCGCCCATGGCCCTGCCTAGGGCAAGCATCACGCCACCGGTGATGCCAGAGATGGCTGCTGGAAGAATCACCTGAAAAATTGCCCCCCATCGCGACGCGCCGATCCCATAGGCAGCCTGGCGCAATTCAACTGGAACTTGAAGCAGGGAATCCCGGGCAATCGCTGTGATGATCGGTAAAATCATCACGACCAAAATCAAGATGGCTGGAGCCATGCCAGGGCCCTCCGGTTGGGTTGAAAAGAAGGGCAGCCAACCCAGGCTGGCGTGTAAGCCGTTAAGAACTGGCCTGAGGAACGGCTCCATTACGAAAATCGCCCACAGCCCCAACACAACGGATGGGATTGCTGCCAGGAGTTCAACCATCAGGCCAATGATCTGGCGGCCTTTGACAGGTATAAAATTTTCAGTCAGAAAGATTGCGGTGCCAACTCCAAGGGGGACGGCAATCAACAGGGATAATATGGAGGTGACAATAGTGCCATAGATGGCCGTAAACGCCCCGTATTCATTGGTGACCGGATTCCAATTGGAAGTTGTCAGAAAGCCAAGCCCGTAGGCTGACATTGCCGACCGAGATCCCAGTAAAACGGTAATCAAGATAGCGACCAATATCAAACCGACCAACGAGGCAAGGCAGGTTGCCAGCACCCGGAAGGACTGATCGGCTAACTTTTCTGATAACGGCCTGCGTCGCAAGCGGAACAGATCGGTTTTTGTCGTTTGGATCATTGACGTTGCGCCAACTGCTGCAACAATTTTGCTTGATCCATGGCCAGACTCTTGGTAACATCCTGATTGTAGAGCTCGAAAATGGTCTCGATGTTATGATTCGGTTAACTCTGGTTTATCTGGGGGCGTATGTGTTGCAAGACGCTAGCAGGGGCGCTCCACGTTATTGCAAGCAGTTGGGCGGGCAGTTGGCTATCTAAATGACAAGCTGTGGTTTAGATGGGTCGCGAGCAAGGGGGCTTAACGAGATATTCGGCCTAATCAATCGACCATTGTTTCTAGCTTTTGTTCGACAGCAATAATCTTTGACCCAATTGCTGCCTCTTTGATGTCCAGAATTGAATTTGTGCTTTGGGCGCTTCAAAAAATGGAGACAGACTATTGCCCCGTAAGCCAGTTCCAGCCAGTTGCGCCAACAGTTCTGGGTCTGCAAAGCCCCCTTGCTGTTAGGACTTGTTTGAGGTGCTTTTGGATGATTTTCATGCTATTTAGGGTGAATGCTTGCGATTAGAGCCTAGTTCCAGCCAAAGGACTTTTAAGTGGTGAACCAATTGCGGCGATTTCGACTGTCCTCTTTCGGTTGATTCCAGGGGAAGTAATCTGCTTTCAGATTGCGGGAGTGTCGTCGCAATTCAATGATGCTGATCTCAATGCCGTGCTGCTCGAGTAGGATTTTGAGATCACTGGTGCCGGCACAATTCTTGAACAAGCTGGCAAATTCACTATCTATATTGCAAAATAAAACAAGCTGAAGATCGCCTCTCGCTGGGATGGTTATGCAATACACGTATTGGGGATGGGTTCTCTTAAAGCTTAGCAAGCCCCTCGGCAGAGGCGAAGTCTTCCAATCGTTGATTGTAAAATTGGCAAGTTTTAAGGACTGTTGACGTTTGGGGGCTTTCTTTGGTTCAGAGTGCTGCCAAAATCGCCAGTTGACCGGGTAAGGGGTTTGTCCCAGGGTGCACTTGCATCAGGTAATCCAGGGCATGTTGGGGGCTCAATCCTTGATGGCGCACTAACCAGGCCAGGCATACCAAGGGGGAACGCTCCATTGCGGCCACACAGTGAACATAGACAGGCCCTTGCTGACGCAGCTCGGCTAGCCTGTCGAGAGCTTGCTCGATTTCGCCGAGCTGGGGTAATCGTTGGGCATTGTGATCGGGAAGAACCAGGCGTTGGCAGCTGAATCGCTGATTCAGGTTTACTGGCGGCGGTGCTTCCTCTTCACTGCAGACACTCAATACTGCCTTGATTCCTTCACTCTGTAGGTGATCGAGGTGGCGCTCAGCTCTTGGAGCGGGGCCGATCGCCAGCTCTTGGACGAGGACCCAATCCACGCGAAATCGTTTCTTGCCGATGACTGCCATCATTATTTGTTTATAAGATTCACAAGGGCCAATATATTTACGAGTCCAGTGAGAGGTGCGCTGACCGCACCGATCGCATCACTGGCCACGGCCATGCCACTGCGATTTACCACGAGAGTGTCTCCATCACGCAGAGGTGGGTTCAGGGCATTGGAAGCTCCCTGGCTGAGGTTGAGCTTGAAGCGCTGTCGGGTTGCCGTTCCATTGCGGTTGATGCGTACCAGCTCCACATTGCCAGTGTTGGCTCGCCAGGTTTGGGGGCCTCCCGCCGCCATCACGGCTTGCACAAGGGGCGTATTAGCGGGTAAGGGCAGGGCCCCTGGTCGCAACACCTCACCAATCACATAAACCTGAATCTGGTGGGGTGAGAGATTGGCCGAGGCTAGGGCGATCGCTTCTTGGGGAGGCTCGCTGGCCTTGGTGATGCGAATGGTGTCTCCGTCAAAAAGGAAGGGATTTTGCTGTTGATCCCCTTCAAACAGCAAGGAGAGTAAATCTAGCTGGGTTTGCTTGTAGCGTGGTGAGTCGCCTGGCATGCGCCGTTGCAGCACGACCTGACGCAGGTTCGCTAACTGGGTAATTCCGCCCGCTTTCTGGATCGCATCGACAACTGTGGGTAGACCGCTGATTGAAATGCTTGGCCCCCCCTGGGTTTGGGCCCCTTCACTAGTGGTGAGGGAGTAGAGGCCAGGCCGCTCCACCTCGCCCACTAGGGCGACCCGAATGGGCCGAGCTTTTACCAGGCGCAGCTGCAGCTCGGGCCGAAGCACCTGCTTGCGATAAAGAGACGTCACCCATTGGCTGGCCTGGGAGAGGCTCAGGCCCGTGAGACGCACGCTGCCGATCAGGGGCAGGGAGACGGTGCCATCATTGAGAACATCAAGTGGGCCCGACAACTCAGGCGCATCAAAGAGTTTCAGCTCAAGTTGATCACCGGGGCCTAGCAGATAGGTGTCGTCCTGAAGGGTCGTCGTCGCCGTAATCAGTGGGGTTTTGATTGGCTCCTTAGCATACGCATCGAGAGGACGTAAGGACTGTGTGCCAATTAAGGTGGCGGCACCTAGGGTGAAGGCGATCAGTTTGTCTTTCATTGCTTGAAAGTTTTTGGGGCGCCTCTGTCGCACAATCGCGTGACAAGTATCATAAGTGTCCCACATGGCCCGTTGGGTTGCGAGGGCCATGGCATAGATTGGACATACAGAATAATCAGAGAGTTTGGCCAAGCTGATCGCCCAGTCCGGAGCAGGCACCATTCCCTTGGCTGAGGCTGGTATCAGGCCCGCCATGGCCAATGGTCAGGCCGGTGGAGCGGCAGGCTTTGACAGCGACAATATCAATCTCTCCGAGCTTTGGCGAGCCCTTAAGCGGCGCAAGAAACTGGTTGGCCTTACTGCCTTCGCTGTAGTCGTTGCAGCCGCTTTGAATACCGGCTACCAGCGTGTTTTCCAGCCTGTCTACAAGGGTGGGTTCCTACTCTTGATCAGCAATCCGATTAATAGTGACAGGTCCAGTGCCAGCGGCGGCGGCGAGGCTGTCAGTAATCCATTGTTTGGTGACTTGGCCCGGAATTCCATCCGCACTGACATCCCAACCCTGATTGCCCTACTCAAAAGTCCCTATATGTTGGCCCCCTTGGCCCAACGGCTTGGCATAAGAGGTGGAGGACTTGGTTCACGCATCGACATCGGTCTCAGTAGAGATGCCGATGGGGGGGGCAAGTCGCTTGGTCGGACTGGCGCGGAAGGGGTTCTCGTGGTTGAAATCACAGGGCGCAACCCCAAGGATGACAAATTGTTATTGGAGCAAATTAGCCAACTTTATCTTCAAGCTGCCCTCAGCCAGCGTCAGCAGCGCCTAGCCGATGGTATTCACTTCCTTAACCAGCAGGCTCCGGCGCTAGAGCTGAAAACAGCTCAGTTGCAATCGCAAATGGCCCTATTCCGCCAGCGCAACAGCCTTCTGGATCCGGCTGTAGACGGCGCAGCCCTGAAAATGCAACTCGACACTTTGGAAGTCCAGATGGCGAGCCTGCAGTCTGAGCGAAGTCGTCTTCAGAGCGTGCGCCAGGCAATCACGGTAGGCACCCTGACGACGCGAGGATTTGAGGAGGCCATCGGATCTGGCGGAGGTTCAAGCAGTGCTGGTCAGGGCCTTTCAGTGGCTGGGACCAGCCAGGTGCTTCTCACCCAGTTCGCCAAGGTGGATCAGGAGCTTGCTGATGCGCGCTCCCGTTTCAGTTCAGCCTCTTCGATGGTTCGCGGACTCACGGCTCGTCGCAACGCCTTGCTCCCCTTGCTACGCAGCAACCAATTGGAGGCGGTTGATGCGGCCCTGGCCTCTAATGTCAATCGCTTGCTTACGGCGAAGCGACAATTCAGCCAGGTGGAGGAGAGTTTCCAGAAGCAACCGATCTTGATCAAGCAATATGAAGCACTTAATCAGAAACTCAAGATTGCCCAGGAAAATTTAGCGAGTCTCACTAGTACGCGGGAAAATTTCCAGCTTGAAATGGCCCAGCGCACCGTGCCCTGGAAGGTCATTTCGCCGCCCCAGATTGATCCCAATCCGGTGTCCCCATCTGTGCCCCGCAATTTGGCCATGGGCTTGTTGTTCGGTTTGGCGGCAGGTGTCGTTGCAGGCCTGATTCGGGACAAGCTTGACCACGTTTTTCATAGTCCTGGAGAAGTCAAGGAAGAGCTGGACTTCCCGCTGTTGGGTCATATCCCCCATGTGCCCCTATTTCAGGGTTTGCGGGAGGAAAAGCGCTTTATTTTGAAGGAGCTTGATTCAGCCAATAATGGTGGTGATCTTGATAATACAAAGTTGACAGGTTACCAACGCTTTTTCTACCAAGAAGCCCTTCGTAACCTTTACGCATCCATGCGCTTTCTTAATGCCGACAGTCCCATGTGTTCGGTGGCGCTGACCAGTTCCGTCTCCGCCGAGGGCAAGAGTCTCACCAATGTGCTTCTTGCTAAGACGATCTCTGAAATGGGGAAAAGAGTTTTGCTTGTTGATGCTGACATGCGTAAGCCACAGCTGCATCACCGTCTCGGCCTTAACAATATTCTGGGACTTTCGAACCTGATTGCCGAAGAGCATCTCGATTGGCGAGACGTGATTCAACCTGTGCAAGGTCATCCAAACTGGAGTGTGTTGACATCTGGTCGTAGGCCCCCAGATCCCACCCGTTTGCTCAGCTCCAATCGCATGCACAAGATTGCTGACGAATTGGCGAACTGTGGTCAATTTGATCTGATTCTTTATGATACGCCTCCTTTGCTTGGGCTCGCCGATGCAACACTAATTGCCGAGTATATCGATGGCCTGATGTTGCTTGTCAGCCTAGGTCGGGTTGATCGGTCGCTGCCGAAAGAGGCGATCCAGCGCATCCGTAATGCCGGCACTCGCTTCCTTGGGGTTGTGACCAACGCTGTGAAGGAAGGAGCCGGCGGCCAGCAAGCCTACGGGTATGGAAATCGCTATCAGTATGGTTATGGTTATGGTTATGGTTATGGTTATGGGGGATATGATAGTCGTAGCGCATATGCCTACTATGCGGATTCCGATGAAGAGACTGCATTGAAGCCCCTAGAGCCTGCATCCAATTCTCTCAAGCAGCGGGCCAATAAGTTGCGTCTCAAATTCCTTACTTGGATTGATTCCTGAGCAGCTGCGTGCGTTTCTATCCTTTTTGGCTGAATGTCGTTACGCTGTTCCAAATACCATCCTTGGCTATGGAATGGTCTCCCTTGAAGGGGTCACTCTTGCCAACCCAGGCAGTCAGGCAAGCCCCTAACTGGCTACAGCCAGCCTTAAAGCCGCCGTCTAGGCAGCCTGCTTGGTCGTTGGTTGCGACGCCCCCTAGTCTGCGAGCCCCAGTCCCACTCCCCTGGCGTCAGGTCACGGCAGCTGACCTGATCTCACTGCCCAAGGACCTCAAGCTTGCTGACCCACCGGCGAGCCAGGCTGAAGCCCAGGCTTTGGTGGAAAGCCTCAAGCCCACTTCCGCCGATTACACCCCTCAGGTCCGCCTGGGTGAAGCCGTGCCCACGGCCCAGCAACTTTCTGAACAACAAAGCCAGCTCTCCTTTTTCCAAATCGCCCCTTTCGGTGGCGGTAAGCAGGGGGGCGGTGGTGGTACGGGCAATCAGAACTATGGCGCTCGCGTTGACGCAGGTCTGACCGAGAGGCTGCAGCTTTCGGCGTTCTACAGCGTTGCTGATGATCCCCTCTATACACCGATTACGGGCAGGACGATTCAACCGGCTAATTCCTGGGAGAGTTACGGCGGCGCTGTTCAATGGCGCCTGATCGGTTCGGGAAGTAGCCCCTGGAAGCTGGCCCTTGCCAGTTCCCTGGAGGGCTGGAATGTGGGTAGCGGTGGTTGCGATTCTTTTTCCTGCAAGGGCCAGAACAACGCCAGCCCCAACATTTTCAATACCTCTGGTAGTCGCGTTTTCACGCGCAACCTGGTGGGTTCTTTCTCCCTACCGATCACCTGGCAGGCCAGTCGAACCCTGGCGCTTACCTTCACTCCCGGGGTAAGTTTTTTGCCGGGCAGCCAGGGTGCCGGCCAGGGCGGCAGCGGCCCTTTCTATGGCAACAACGTCAGTGTTGCCGCTGGGGCCAGCTGGCGGCCGATTCCCAGCCTGACTCTCTTTGGCTCTGGCCTGCTGCCGATGGGCCCGGGGAATAACAGTTTCAACGGTAATCTGGTTTTTGCCCGGGTTCCGATTATCACTGCCGGGGTCAACTGGGCCCTTAACCCCCGCATCGCCCTAGAGGGCCAGTTGACCAATGGCTGGGGTGCCACACCTGCCACGGCCCTATTGGCGTTGCCTTCCGATAACCGGCTGGGCTATTCGGCCCGTTTCGTATTCACCCCTGGCGCCGTTGATACGCCCCAGCCGGCCATGGCTGATCGCCAGCGATCCCTCGCCTTAGGGGGGCTCACCGTGAATACGGCCCTGGTGCCACCCAGGGGGACCACGGAGCTCTGGGTCAATGGCGACAGCCAGGGAGATGGCTTTGGCTATATCGGCTACTCCCTTTCCAATCTTTTTCAACTGGACGTCTACAAAGGCGGTGTGTTTAATCAGGTGCGCCCCCTGAATTCCCTTTCAACCACCTACGCCAGTGATGGAGGGTGGAACTACCGCTTCGGTGGCAAGGCGATTGTGCTCAGCCAATTGCGGGGTGCTCCCTTTTCCCTGGGCGGTCGCATCAGCCTGGGCCGCAATACGGCCCCATCCAGCTACCAGGGTTACCTATTCGCCGAATCGGTGTCGACCTGGGAAGCCAACTCCTGGCTGGCCTTCAACCTCAACCCCAAGCTGGCCTGGAGTGGCGTCAGCAACCCCTGGGGTGTGGGCTTAGGTGCCAATATTCAGCTTGGGGCTCACTTTCAGTTGATTCCGGAAGTCAACCTGGTGGGATCGGATTTCAACGCCACCAACGGCACCCTGGCGTTGCGCTGGCTGGCGAGTCGTAGTACCAATGTGGAGATCTACGTGAGCAATGCGGCCGGATTATTTGATATGGGGCAGCTATTGGAGAACAGCACTGTGCGAGTCGGCGGTCGTCTTTTGTTCAGCTTCTAAGCCTGCTCATCAAGTCGGCGACTCTGGCTTGTTCTGCTGGCCTTCTTCTCAAACTGTCCCAGCGTCCTTGCGTCGGTGCAGACGCAGTTTCACGCCATTGCGGGAGCGCAGGGTGAGGTTGCCAACCAATTGTGGCTCCTGGCCAGGTTCGCCCCGGAGTTCATAACGGCTAACGAGCTCCGCGAGCACGAGGAGGGCTTCCTGCAGGGCGAAGGCGGCTCCGGGGCATTTGCGCGGCCCAAGTCCAAAGGGTAGATAGGCGTCGCGCGCCCATTGTTTTTCCGCGTCGTTGGCCTGATCTGCCAGAAACCGTTCTGGCCGGAAGCTGTTTGGCTCGCTCCAATGTTGTTCGTGTCTCTGGATCACCCAGGGGGAGAGCACCAGCAAGGCCCCCATCGGGCAGCGGCTTTCGCCCAGCTGGCTTTGGGCTTGGCTTTTGCGGATAAAGAAACTCAAGGGGGGGTAGAGACGCAGGGTTTCCTGCAGCAGGGCGGTGCCAAAGGGGAGCCGGCGCAGGTCGTCGTAGCCGAGGGGGCGCCTTGGCCGATCAGCGCAATCCTGGGGCGTCGGACCTCGGCGGACCTGCTCGATTTCCTCTGCAAAACGGGCCTGGGCCTCTGGGTACCGGGCCAGCAAATAGCAGGCCATCGCCAGGGCACTGGCGGAGGTTTCATGGCCAGCCAGAAACAGCACGCAGACTTGATCGATGAGTTCCTCCTGGCTGAAGCGGCTGGCGCTTGCCCCACTGACCGCGGCCTCCCCCGCCTCTGGGGTTGGTTCCATCGGGGCCACCCTGGCTGCAGCAGTAGCCCCTCCAGTGGCAGAGGTGCTTCGGGCGCCGGTGTGATCGTCGGCCTGCTCGAGGGCATCGAGCAGGTCCTTGTGAGCGTTGTCCGGGCCGCCAGAGCCTGAGCCAGGGCTGCTGCACCTTGACCGTTGCCGTTCGGCAATCGCTGTGGCAATCCAGCTGCGGATCAGCTGGGCATCGGCCTGGAGCATCGGCTGGAGCCAGCGCCTGGGCAGGCGCAGGAAGCGCAGCAGCATCAGCCGGCCGGCGCGGCGTTGGTAGCGGGCAAAGGCGGCAAAGATTCGGGTGGCTTCTTCTTCGTGCAGGGGCCTAGAGAGGATGGTGCGCACGATTACATCGGCCGTGACCAGGGTCATCGCCTCCTGGGCATCGAAGCGGAGGTCGCTTTCTTTGGATTCGTGCTCCTCTTCTGTGGTCTGGGCCTGGTCGCTGCTTTGGCTAGTGATCTTGTCTGTGATTGGGTTTGTGATTGGGCCAGCGGTTGGGTTGGCGATCTGGGCGGCGATCTGGGAGTCAAACCGTTGCAACATCGCCTGCACGGCCCCTTCCATCAGGGGAAACACCCGACGCAACTGGGCTGCCTGTAGGGCCTGATCGATTAGTCGCCGCTGGCGTTGCCATTCGGCCCCGTTCACTGCAAAAATTCCCCGACCAATCAGGGGCTCCAAGATCCACTGGGTGTAGGGGTGTTTGGGGAAGGAGTCCGGCTCCTCCACCAACACCTGGCGCACCAGGGCCGGCTTGTTGACCAGGACTAACTCCAGACCAAAGCAGCGGATGCTGCCGATCCCAATGCGGAAATCCCACTCATTCAGTAGGCCGAACCAGGACGACAATCCTCTCGCCAGCCGCCGCAGCAGGTTGGCCGTATAGGGCTGGGGGTGGGGCCAGATCGGCTCCGGCGAATTCGGTTGCAACGCCGATTGGGGCGTCTGGGCCCTGCCTAGGGCAGCGCCCAGATCAGCCCCGGCGGCTGGGTTCTGCCTGGTGCCTGGACTCGAGCGTGACGTCATGGCTGCAGCAACTGGCTGAGGGGATCAAAGCCATGGCCCGCTTGGCCTTGGCGTAGGTAGCGGAAGTGCAGATCAAACTGTTGAAACGCCTGCTGCAGCCGGCGGATGGCTCCCTTTGGCTGGGCCAGGGTGATCAGTTTGAGTTGCGGGTAGGGGCCGCCAGCTGGGGCCGGTAGGCCGCAACTGCGGTAGGGATCGACGCCCGCAAAGCAGAGCAGGTCGTCGCGGCTGCTGACATCCAGCCAGGGCAGCCGGGGCTCTTTGGCTAAGACCTTCAGATCGGCGTGGAAGGCCTGGGCGCCTGGATAGACGGCCAGGTTGGCAAGGTTCTGGCCGAGGCTGAGCAGGCTCAGCCGCCCCGTCACGACAGAGCCTGGGTCCTGGCGCCGCAACTCTGCGGCCAGCATCGCCATCACAAAGGAGCCGGAGCTGTGGCCCACCAGCAACACGCTGGTGGCGGGCGCTTCGGCCTCCAGTTCAAGGATGCGCCCGGCCAGTTCGCCCACCCGGGCGCGCAGGTCGCCATCGCGGGCCTGGCCGAGCCGGTGGGTGAAGCGGATCGAGCGCCAGAGCCACACCACCCCGAGCCGATCGGCCAGGGCCCAGGCTGCCAGCAGCAGCAGCCAGGTGGTTCCTAGGGCTACCAACACAGCGACGCCCCAGGCCAGGCCTGCGGCCGGGATCGCCCCGTAGGTCAGCCCTCCCAGGCCAGCGCCACCGAGCAAGGCAATCATCAGCGCTAGGGCGGTGAAGAGTCCTGGATAGGCGCCGCAAAGGGCCACCCCGGGGCACAGGCGACCAATCCGCCATAGGCCCCCGTCCAGCAGATACCAGCGGTAAACAGTGGCGATCTCGCCGATCATGGCCAAGGAGCGCCTAGGCCAGTGGCTGCGGGCGATGTCGTCCCAGTGCAGGAAAGCGATTTCGTGGCTAGTTGGATTTGGCGGGACCGACCCATGGCCTGGAAGGTCGTGGCCCACCTTGGCAGGATCTTCAGCGAGGCGGGGGCCGCTGGTCGAGGCGCCCGGGCTGGAGGCCTGAGATGGCTGAATCCGCCAACGGCTGAGCAGGCGATCCCGCTCCTGCCTGCGGCGGACCAGCTTGATGGCCTGGGCGTCGCCCGTTGTGCCCTTGACATTGCGGTGCTCCACTTCCTCTGCAAAGAGCCGCCAATAAAAGGAGGCGCCGCGGGGATCAAAACCACTTAAAAAATAGAGCCGACGCTTTAAATCAAGGCTCTGGGCTCCAGCTGCGGCCCCAGTCGTCCTTCCAGAGCTGGGGGAAGGAAAGCCAATGGAGTGATGGACAACTGAATCACCAGTTGTCGAAGTCCCTTGAGATGGCGGTTTCAAGGGCCCCTTCGTCAATGGATCTTGCCCCGTTCCCCAGCCAATCACAATGGTTTGATTCGCTGCAGAAACATGGTCATGGGGGGCTCCAGGGCGTTAGGCAAGCAGCCAGCTGGACCCTTCCAGTGGCTGCTTTTGCATGGGCTGATCCTAAGCGTGGCTACTAGCGTGAGCTGGTGGTGTCTAGGCCAAGGGGCCCGGGCCGATCCGCCTGGCGCGGGCGGCCAGATGGCCCAGGCGATAGGCGATTTGGTCCTGATCGGTAGTAAGGGGCATTACACCGCCAGGCTGTTTGTGCCCGTGAACCAGGCCCGGGCTTGGGCCGTGCTGACCAACTACGAAGCGATGGCGGGCCTGATGCCCGACATCAAGCAGGCCAAGGTGCTTAGCCGCCGGGGCAACCAGCTGGAGCTTGCCCAGACCTACCAGGCTGCCTCCACCTTCGGCCTGCCGATCAAGGTCGTGCTGGCGGTCGAAGAGCGGGCACCCCGCTTGATGCGCTATCGCATGATCCGCGGCGAGCGCATCCTCAGCCTGCAGGGGCAGTGGACCTTGACGCCGGTCCGGGGCGGTGTGCTCGTGCAACACCAGATCGAACTGGAGCCCGACCTGCCCGCTTTTCTGCGGCCCACCTACGACGAGCTCAACGAGGGCAACCTGCGCCAGTCCTTGCTGGTGTTGCGGCGGCTGATGCTGGCCCGCTGAGTCCGCCGGCCCTCGGCCAGGGCTTTGGGGCCAAGAAAGAGGGTTTTGGCTTGCCTGTTCGCGGTCTCAGTCGTCCAAGGCCCTTGCTTCAACTCCTGGCCCACCGGAAGGGCCCCGACCGAGCACGCGATAGGTGACTCCGCGCCAGCGCACCTGGCGATCGCAGCAGGCCCGCCAGAGGGCCAGGCCATAGACCAGCTGGGTTGCGGGCAGGCAACTCAGCCAATCCCAGGTCCGCCGCCAGAGCGGTTCACCCCGGCGGCCGGGATCGTTCTTGACGTCAGGTCCCGCCAGGGCGGCAACGGCGGTGGTCTCGATCCAGAGCAGCAGGCCCACACAGCCCAGTTCGTAGAGCGCCAGGGTTCCAGCCAGCAGCCCGGAGCGGCCCAGAAGCAGCCAGGCGCTGGCCGTGCCAAGCAACAGGGCGCTGCCAGCGCCATGGAGGGCCACTAGGGGCCAGGCGGGGTGGTGCAACCGGGCGGTGAGCAGCTGGCGGCTGATCCAGGCGGCCAGGGGACCAAGCGGCAGGCTGTCGTCCTGGCCCAGGGTGATCAGTTCGGGCCGGAAGGCGTAGCGCCAGCCAAGCTGGCGCAGGGGCTGGATTAGGGAGGTGTCTTCACAGAGGCTGCGGCTCAGCAGCTCGCTCCAGACGCCAGCGTCGATCACCTCGCGCCGCACAGCCAGGCAGCCCCCCCAGGGAATTTGCAGCAGGGTCATTAACACCAGGGCGCCTCCGTTCCAGGCGGCCCGCACCCGGCCGGCCAAGCTGCGGCCCTTCGTCTGGTACCAGCGATTGCCCGACACCGCGCCAATGCCCGGCTGGCAGCAGGCCCGGGCCAGGTCAGACAGCCACTGGGCTGAAACGATTGCATCGGCATCAACCAGGGCTACCAGGGCCGTGGTCGGGTGCAGGCCAGCGAAGGCCTGGCGCAGGGAGGCACTTTTGAGCGAGCCGCGCCGGGGCCGCTGCTCCAGGGGCTGCAGCCCGGCCGTCTGCCAGCTGGCCCGCCCACAGGCTTCCAGGGCCGCCAGGCTGGCTTCGGCCACCGACCAGGCCGGATCCGCTCGGGAATCGACCACCAGTTGCAGGCGCCAGCGGCCGGCATAGGACTGGGCCGCCAGGGCTGCCAGGGCGCTGGCCAGGCTGGGATCGGCGCCCCGCAGGCAGAGCACCACCTCCGCTTCCGGCCATCCCCCTTGGGGTTCGTCAGGCCAGTGCTGGCGCTGCTGCAGCAACCGCCTCACCCGCAGCACAAACCATCCGGTAAGCAGGGTTTGCAAGGCCAGGGTGAGGACCAGGATCAGCGTCAGGGCTTGTGACAGAACCAACGTCGGGGTCAAGCTCAGGCCCATCAGCGGCCCGCTCTGGCGCCCAGCAGGGCCCGGCCGTAGGGGGCAAGCAGGTCGTCAAAGCGGGGGCAGTGCACTCCCAGGGCCGCCAGGGTCGCCACGGTGGCCTCGGCACTGGGGCGCGCCCGCAGGCCCTGTTGGTTGAGCTCGGGATAGGTGAGCTGGTCGTCACCCCAGCGTTGGTGGAAAAAGGCCCGCAGGGGATAAAGGGGATTGGCTGGCTCGGTGCCGATGGCCGCTAGCCAGCGCTCCATCGGCACCAGCTCCAGGGCGGCGCCGCTCTCGATCAGACGCCCGAGCAGGTCCGTAAGCATCACAGGCTCGGGATGCTGCAGGTGATAGCAACCGCCCGTGGCCTCCGGCTGCCAAGCCAGGGCCGTCACCGCATCGGCCACATAGTCCACGGGCACCAGATCCAGCTCCCAGGCCAGGTCCGGGGCCAGACCCAGTTCCAGGCAACCCTGCAGCAGCCGGTGCAGCAGGTCGTCCTGATGCCAGGCGCCGCTGCTGGAATGGCCGCCGATCAGGGGCGGCCGGTAGACGCTGACCGGCAACCCCTCGGCTGCGGCCGCCAGCACCAGTCGCTCACTCACCCATTTGGTCTGGGAATAGCCCAGGTGAATCCCTCGCCACTCGCTGAGGTCATCGGTTTCAAGGATCACCCGGTTGCGATAGGCCGTGGCTTCAAACACCGCCACGCTCGAAATCATCTGCACCGCCAGGGGGCGATCCAGGCTGGCCAGCCGCAGCACTTCGCGGGTGCCCCCCACATTCGCTGCTGCCAGTTGGGCATAGCCCGCCAGCTGGCTTAGCTGGGCGCCGTTATGGAGAATCCCGCCCAGGCCTGAGGCCAGGGCGGCAAAGGCCTCCGGCTCCAGGCCAAAGCGGGGCTGGGCCAGGTCGCCTGGCACCACCACCAGGCGCTGCTGCCAGGAGTCCTGCCAGAGCTGGTAGCGCTCCAGGTTGGTGCGGATCCGATCCAGCCCTGCAGCGGCGGAGGGGCAACGCACCAGGGCCCTCACTCGCAACTCCGGCCACCGCTGCAGTTGGCCCGCCAGGAGGTAAGCCCCCAGGAAGCCGGTGCTGCCGGTCAGCAGGATCGCCTCGCCTGGAGCACTGCTGGTTCCCCCCTGCAGAACGGGACCGTTCTTTGGGAGTTCCTTTTGGGGTTCCTTCTGATGCTGCTGCGGCTGGCGCCAATCGGCGGGGAGATGGGCCTGTTCGCCGAGGTCAAGGCCGCCATTGACGGGGCCAGCCGCCTGGGGGTGCAACTCCGCCAGCAGTTGCTCGGCGAGGGTCTCGAGGCTCGGGTCGCCACTGAGGGACTCGAAATCCAGTTTTAGGCCCAGGTCGGCCTGCAGTCCGGCGGCGAACTCCACGGCCATGAGTGAATCAAGGCCGAGCTGGAACAGGGACTCGCCCGGATCGATCGTCTGGCCCTCGGCCAGGCCCATCACCTGAGCGAGGCGCTCCTGCAGCAGGTCGAGCAACAGGGAAGCCCGGTGGTCCGGGTTGGCCGCCGCCAGGCTGTCCACAAGGGCATGCCGGGCCGCTGCGGCTGTTGCGGCCGCCGCTCCCCCGTCCGTCCCGCCCTGTAGCAAGGGGGCCAGCACGGGCCGCTGGCGGGGATCGGCCTGATCCCACAGGCGCGACCATTGGTTATCGAGCACGGCCACCACGCCGCCCTGGCCCCGTTGCAGCAGCAAGTCGAGGGCTTTCAGCGCCCCTGCTTCCGGCAGCACCCCCACCCCCAGACCCTCCAGCCGTCTGCTCTTGCCGGCCGCCATACCAGCCCCGTCCCAGGGGCCCCATTGGATCGCCAGGCGCAGGGGACCCCCCCCAGCCGGCTGCGACAGGGCGGGATTCTCGTCAACGCCGTCCAGGGCGGCTGACGCCTGGCGGCAGAGGGCATCAAGCCCGCCGTTGGCGGCCCCATAGGCGGCCTGGCCTGGGGAGCCCAGCAGGGAGGCGAGCGAGGAGAAGGCGATTGAAAAGTCGAGCGCCGCTGCGGCTTTGGCCTCGGTGATGGCGGCCTCGAGCACCTGCCAACCGCTCACTTTGGGGGCGAGCACGGCCGCAAGCCTCTGGGGTGTCAGGGCACTGATCAGGCCGTCTTCCAGCACGCCCGCCGCATGGAAGATCCCGCGTAACGGCTGCGCCACTGGCAAGGCCCCGATGGCTTGCGCCAGGACAGTGCTGGCGTCAGCCCCGGGGGAGGCGCCCAGGTCAAGGGGCACCAAGCTGCAGCGGACGTCGCGGGCCTGCAGCGCCTCAAGCCGTTGTTGGGCTTCGGTTGAGGGGGCTGCCGCCGAGCGGGCCACGATCAGCAGGGAGGTGGCGCCCCGCTGCGCCAGCCAATCAAGCAGCCGCAGGCCGATGCCGCCCAAGCCGCCCGTAATCAGGTAGGTGGCCTGGGGAGCAATCGTCAGGGGCGCTGCCAGGTCGTTTTGGCGCACAACGACCTTGCCCCGGTGCCGGGCCTGGGCTAGGAGCCGGAAGGCCTCCTCCACCGCCGTGATCGGAAACGTCTCGATGGGAATGGGGTGATAGGTGCCCTGCGCCAGCTCTGCCAGAAAATCAACGAGCAGCTTTCGCACCTGCTGGGGTTCAGCGGCGGCCACCTCCAGGAGGTCAAAGGGCAGGTAAGCCGCATCGGGGCGGCGCTGCTGGGCCAGCTCCCGGCTCCAGATCTCGATCTTGCCCAGTTCGATGAAGCGCCCGCCCGGGGCAAGAGCTTCGAAACTGGCGGCGACCCTGTCGCCCTTGAGGCTGTTGAGCACTACATCAACGCCCTTGCCGCCGGTATGGGCCAGCACCTGTTCGGCAAAGGCCAGGCTGCGGGAATCAAAGACGGCCTCCACCCCCTGCGCGAGCAGGCCCTGCTGCTTGGGCGCGCTGGCCGTGGCCAGGATGCGGGCGCCGCAGCGCTTGGCCACTTGCAGGGCTGCCTGGCCGACGCCACCGGCGGCGGCATGGATCAACACCGTTTCACCAGGCTGGAGCTTGGCCAGATGAACCAGCCCATGCAGGGCCGTTAAAAACACCGTGCTGAGGCTGGCTCCCGTTTCGGCATCGAGCCCAGGCGGCAGGGGCACACACAGCTCCGCGCGACAGGTGACCTGGCTGGCCAGGCTGCCCACGGCCAGGGCCGCCAGCATCCGCTGGCCGACCAGGGCCGGATCGACGCCAGGTCCCACGGCCACGACCCGGCCAACGCATTCGCCGCCGAAGGGCACCTGGGCCTCCTGGGCCAGGCCCAGCTCGTCGCCATAGGCCGCCAGGAGCCCCAGGGCATTGAGCACATCACGGAAGTTCAGGCCGGTGGCTTCGACGGCGAGCTCCAGCTCGCCCCTGACCAGGAGGCTTGGCGCCAGCGGTTGGCGCATCAGGGTTTCCAGGCGGCCTGACTGCCCAGTGACGATGCGGAAGCGTTCGGATGCCAGCCGTTCAAGCCGTTGCCCATGGGGCTGGCCTGACCGCCAGAGCAGGCTTGCTTCGGCGTCCGCCAGGGGCCAGAGCCGGTTCCAATCGAGGGCTCGCGGCTGCTGCCTTGTGTCTGGCGGCAGGTGCAACCGGGTCCAGCGCAGTTGGGGGGTTTCCAGGGCCGCCGTTTGGGCAAAACCAGCGAGCACGCCGGTCCAGGCCCCATTGCCTTCGAGCACGAGCCAAAGGGGCCTGGGCGGCAAAGGTTCTGAGGCCCCCCGAGAGCCAGGCGCCTGAAGCTGTTGCACCAGGGCCAGCAAGTTGGTGGCTAAAGCCAGGGGCTCGGCGGCAGCGGCATCCGGCCAGACGATCAGTGGACCTGACCCGGCGGGAAGGGTCTCGCCAAAATCAAGGCGGATCAGGGGCTGGCCCTGGTCCTGGGTCCAGGTTTCCAAGGCCTTCGCCTGGTGGTTAGCCGCGCCGATCAACAGGGGCCGATCCTGCAGCAGCCGATCCGGCAACACCTGATCCAGCAACCGCTGATCTGGACGAGCCGGCGCTGGAGGTAGGGGCTTTGCACCGCCCCCATCCGGATCGCTGCTCAGCTGGATCCAGTGGCTCTGGATCAACCAGCTGGCCGGATCGAGCGCCGGCTTAGGCGCTGGCGGCTGGGCTGTTGGGAACATCCAGTCCACCGCCTGGCGCGGCAGCCGCCGCAAGCGGAAACCCCGTATCCAGCCGAGTGACTTGCCATCGGCATGCCAGATCAGGTCGGCGCAGACCAGCGCCGGCTCCGCGCTGGCGTGCAGCTGCACCTCACAGCTCAAACGCGGCGGCCACTCCAGGCTGGTCATGGCCATGGCATCCAGCCCAACCGGCAGGAACAGCTGGCCGCCAGCAGCCTCAGGATCGAGGGTGGCGGCCACCACCTGAAAACAACTGTCCAGCAGGCCTGCGCCGCCGCCAGCCAGGGGCTGACTCAGCTCAGCCCAGGCCCGTCCATGCAGGCGTTGAACCTGGTTCAGCCCCCGAAAACGGGGGCCATAGTCAAGGCCGCAGCGACCTAGGGCCGCATAGAAGCCAGCGATGTCCAGGCTTTCGGCTGTTTCTGGCGGCAGGGAAGGCGGGAAGGGGGCGCCCGCCGGCGTTTGTCCGTCCGCGCCAGGCATCAGCCGGCCATCGCCCGGGGGGCGGGCCAGGCCCAGGCGGCCATGGCTGGTCCAGCCGTCAGCCGGCTTTGCCGGATTCAAGCTGTGGAAGACGAGGGACTCCTCCTCCAGCACCAGTTGCAGCTGCCTTGGGCCGGCGCCCAGGCGTAGGGGGCGCTCCAGGCTGAGGGGACCCAAGCGCATGGGGAGTCCCTCCGCTGAGGCCACTTGGGCGGCCAACAGCAGAAAGCCCGCCGCCGGGAGGACGGGCTGGCCCCTGATGGCGTGGTCGGCCAGATCGGGCTGCTGGCGGGGGTCCAAGGTCAGGGCGTAATGGATCCGGCCAGGCGGCAGATCAAGCCTCACGGGGATGGGGGATGGGGCAGCCCCAGGGGCCGCGAAGGCACTGGCGGTATCGCCTTGCTGGGGTAGACGCGCTGGACTCGATGCCGCTGACTCGGCTGAAACGCTGATTGGATTGGGATGGACCTCGGTCGGATCGGCAACGGTGGGTTGGAGGAGGCGCAACTCGGCGCCCAGCTGGGCGGCCAGCTCGGAGGTGGCGGCCGTTCCGTTGACAAGCCCTAGGTGGTCAAGCCAGCGATGGGCGCCAACGATCTCGCCCCTGCCGGCGCGCCACCAATGGCGCTGACGCTCGAAGGGATACGCCGGCAACGACACGCGCCGCTGGGCAAAGGGAGCATGGAAGCCTCGCCAATCGATCGCTAGGCCGCGCCGATGCAGCTGGGCCAGGCTGGCCAGGATCACGCTCCAGTCGTCTTGTCCCGGCACCAGGCTTGGCAGGAACAGCAGCTCCTGGTTACTGGCTGGCTCGCCGAGGGCATTCTTGGGATCCAGGGTTTGCTTGGCAAGGGCGATCAGGCTGGGCCTGGCCCCCAGATCCACAAATAACTGGACCCCCTGGGCCTTCAGGGTTGTCACCCCGGCGGCAAAGCGCACCGGCTTCAACAGCTGGTCACACCAATAGGCCGGTTGGGCGATCTCGGCTCCCGCCAGCTCACCGCTGAGGCTGCTGACCAGGGCCCGCTCTGGCGGTAACAGGGTTAGCTGAGCGATCAGCTGCTGGAAGGCTGCCAGCACCGGGGCGATGGCGGGGCTGTGGAAGGCGTGGGACACCGCCAGGCGTGACGCCCCTATGCCAGCCCGGGTCGCCCGCTCGATCAGGGCGTCAATCGCTCCAGCCGGTCCGGAGACCACCGTGTTGCGCGGGGCGTTCAGGGCCGCCAGCGTCAAGGTGGAATCTGGGGCGATCAGGGCTTGGACCTGATCCAAGGGGGCTATCAGGGCGACCATGGCGCCATGGGCCGGTATGGACTGCATCAGTTGACCCCGGGCTGTAATCAGCCGAATCCCATCGGCCAGGTCGAACACCCCGGCTAGATGGGCCGCCAACACTTCGCCGGCGCTATGGCCGAGCAGCAGGTCGGGCTGCACGCCCCAGCTGGACCAGAGCTGGCTGAGGGCGTAGCCCACCACAAACAGGGCCGGTTGGGCGATGGCGGTCTGCCGCAAGGCCAGGGCCGCCTGCGGCTCGTCATCAGGTTCTGGCAGCAAGACCTGCTTGAGGGGCAGCGCCAAGCTGGGATCCACCAGGCCCGCCGCCCGATCGAAGGCTTCCCGGAAGACCGGATGGGCGCCGTAGAGCCCCCGGGCCATGGCCAGCTCCTGAGATCCCTGGCCGCTGAACAGGAAGGCCACCTTGCCCGGCCGGCGTGGCGCCACACCGACCAGGGGGGAGCGGACACCGTCGGGCCCAGGGTTAATGGCGGTACCTGTCCCCACGCAATCCAGCTGGCGTTCCAAATCGGCCCGATCCCGGGCCAGGCAGACCAGGCGGTGCTGGAAGGCGCTGCGCTGTTGGTTGGCGCTGGCGCACAGATCAGTTAGGTCCAGGGTCGGCTGTTGTCGCAGCAGGGACCGGTAGCTGCTAGCCGTGGCCCGTAAAGCTGTGCTGGTGCGGGCCGAAAGGGTCAGCAGCTGTAGGGGAAGTTGCCCACCGAACTGGAGCCCTGGCTGTGACGGCGGGGCTTCCGCCAGCACCACATGGGCATTGGTGCCGCCGAAGCCGAAGGAGCTCACCCCCACCACCGCCGGGCGATCCGGGGAAGGAAAGGGTTCTAGCGCTGTCTGCACCTGGAGTTTCAGGCCTGCGAAATCAATCGCCGGATTGGGGGTGCGGAAGTGCAGGCTGGCGGGAAGCTGGCGGTGATGCACGCAAAGGGCCGCCTTGATTAAGCCGGTGATCCCGGCTGCGGTTTCGCCATGGCCCAGGTTTGTCTTCACCGAGCCGATCCGGCAGGGCTGGTCCGAGGGGCGGCCCTCGCCAAGAACCGTGCCGAGGGCCCGCAGTTCGATCGGATCCCCCTGGCGGGTGCCCGTGCCATGGGCCTCCACGTACTGGGCGGCGGCGGGGGCCAGGCCGGCCCGGGCAAAGGCCTGGCGCACACAGGCGATCTGCGCCTTGAGGTTGGGGGCGGCCATGCCCTGGCTGCGGCCGTCTGAATTGACGGCGGTGCCGTGGATCAGGGCCACAATCGGATCACCGCAGCGTTGGGCTTCCGAGAGGGGCTTGAGCAGGACTACCCCCGCCCCCTCGGAACGCACGTAGCCATCGGCGCGGGCATCAAAACTCTTACACCGTCCGTCGGGCGCCAGTAGCCCGGCCTTGCAGAAGCTCATCTGGATGCCCGGATGGATCAGGGCTTGCACGCCACCGGCTAGGGCCGCCGTCGATTCGCCGCGCCAGAGGCTTTCGCAGGCCAGATGCACTGCCACCAGCGAGGAGGAGCAGGCCGTATCGACGGTGAAGCTGGGACCCTTGAGATCAAAGAAATAGGAGATCCGGTTGGCGGCGATGCAGCCCGTATTGCCCGGCAACACAAACGGTTCGTTGTCTGGGGTGGCGTAGTGCTCGCTGGAGGCCCAGAGCAGGGAGCTGTAATCGAGGCTGGAGATGCCGATGAACACCCCCACCGACTGGCCGCGCAGGCGCTCCAGCGAATGGCCGCCCTGCTCCAGCGCCTGCCAGGCCACCTCAAGCAGCAAGCGCTGCTGGGGATCCATGCACAGGGCTTCCCGCGGCGAGATGCCGAAAAAGGCCGCATCAAACTTGTCAATATCTTCAATGAAGCCCCCGCGGCGCACGTGCTGGCTGAGGGGCTTGAGCGGATCAGGATCAAAGTGTTGGTTGAGATCCCAGCGGCTGGCGGGCACCTCCGTGATCGCATCGCGTCCGTCGCGCAGCAGCTCCCAGAAGGCCTGGGGTGAATCTACCCCACCGGGAAGTCGACAACCAATCCCCACTATTGCGATGGGCTCGGGGTTGGGGACGGACTGCAAGGCGGTCAACGGGGAGGTGATCGACGGAGGCAAGCCAGGGGTTGGTTGCCGTTCTTCAGCAAATTCGAGGAAACTGCAAGTCGTTGCAGGGGCAAGCTTTTGAAGCCTACGCAACTAAAACAGCCTACCGAACAGCAGTCAGTAGATCTGTCAGCAGACCTGTCAGCTTCTGCGTAACAGGTGCCAGACCGAAGTCGGATCCGATTTCAGGAGCTGCTCCCCGTAGCGCTGACGCCAGCGGCTATAGCGCTCCGGCTGCTCCAGCCACTGGGCAACCAAAGCGGCCAGCTGCTCAGGTCGTTGGATCGTGCGCTCCAGGCCGCGACGGCGGAAGTAGCGGCGGGCCAGCCATTCCTGGGGCATGGTCGTGCCGAAGGTGTTGAACACCAGCGGGCAGCCCAGCAGCAGGGCTTCGGTAGCGGTACGGGCCCCCGGCCGGGCCACCATCGCCCAGGCACCGCGATAGAGGGCCGCCATCTGCTCAGGCCCCTGGAACCCGAGGGCCTGCACCGCCAGGTCCGGGTGAGCCTCCGCCCAGGCTGTGACCTGATCAAAAGCGGCCTGGCGCCGTCCCGCCAGGGCCACGACCGCCAATCGGCCGGCAAAGGGCCGCAGGGCCTCGAGCAGCCGGCAATGGTTGTTGGCGCCATTGGCACCGGCGCCCAGCACTAGGAGCGGTAGCTCTGCGGCAGGCGAGCCACCGGGGGGCTGGGGTGGGAGCAGCGATTGCGGCGATCGGTGGTAAGCGGGATAGAGCAGGGGACCCAGCAGGGCGATGCGCTCGGGGGGATAGCGGCGGCGGCGCAGTTCTTCGCCAACCTCGGCGGTTTGGACCCAGATGGTATCGGCGCTGGTACTCAACCAGTTGCGGCTGAAGCCAAAACCACCAGCCAGTTCGGTGCAGCAGGTCACGCAGCGCAGCTGCGGGCCCAGCAAACCCTTGGCGAAGCCAAAGTGGCCCCGGTTGGTGTGGGGGTGGGTGGAGATGATCAAATCGGGTCTCAGGCTGCGCAGCAGATCGCCCACGTAGCGGCGGCCCAATAGGAGGGTGCCGGGTTTGATCAGATCCTCGAACTCCATCAGACACCAGTAGGCCTGATGGATCCAGGGGGCATATTTCTGGATCCAGTTGTAAAAGGCCACCCCGCCCCGGTAGGTGCCGCTGGCGTTCTCCAGCACCTGCTCGATCCAGACCTCCCCACCCGGATCCCACTGGCGCAGCCAGTCGCGCAGGGCCTCGGCGGCGGCGTCGTGGGCCGTTCCCCCACTGGAGGTAAAGATCAGGACCCGCATCGGGCCATGCTGCCATTGGTAGGCAGAGCGCTGGCCCGCCTCATCGTGGCGTTGGGGAGCTTGCCGATCGAGGCCGGTTTCGCCCTGGCCATCCCAAGCCAGGCCGACGGATCGTACTGATCAAGGTCAGCAACAACACCCAGCCCAGGCCCCCTAGGGCAACGGCCATGGGCCGGCCAGGCCCGGTGCCCAGGGACCCAACCAGCCAGCCGGGCCAATGGGGCCAGGCCAGGGCGGGCCGCAGCAGGCGATCCACCGCCAGGGCACTGACACTGAAGGCCGCCAGCCGGGCTAGCCATTCGAGGCAATAGCGCACCGCCAGCAGCCGCGGCAGCTCGGCCACCGGCACCAGTTGCTGCCAGCGGCTCTGCACGATCGCCAAACAGACGGGCAGCGCCAGGGTGAACAGGCCGAGCCCCCCAAACCAGAGGGGGATCCAGGTTTCAAATACCACCAGGCCCGCCCCCATCAAGGCCAGGCTCTGGATCAGCAGGAGCGCACTCAGGGCCCGCCCCCAGAGCTTGGGGGCTAGGGCCAGCCAGAGGCGTACCCCCAGGCCATAGGCCAGTCCCCCCATCAGCAGGGCGCCGCCGAGGCGACCACTGCCGAGGGCCGTGATCACCCAGGCTGGAAACAACACTTCGGTGGCGCCATAGACAAAAGCCATCGCCGTGCCGAGCAGGGCCAGGCGCCGCAGGGGGCGATCGCACCAGAGGCCAGCGAGATCATCGAGCCAGCGGATCGGCCTCTGAACCCAGGACCTTTGGGTAGGCGAGACCCCAGCGGGGCTTTGGCCCAAGGCTGGCCCGAGAGCCGCCTCAGGCCAGGGGGCCAGCACCACGCAGGCCAGGGCCAGGCCAAAACTGAGGCCATCAAGCACCAGCACGGCCCGTAGTCCGCCGATTGCCACCAGAGAGGCCCCCAGAAACGGCGCCGCGACCAACACCAGCCCATCGCTGCTGGCAAACCAGCCGTTGGCCTGGTGGCGCGCCGGTTCTTCCGGCACCAGCAGGGGGATCAAGCTGGCGAAACAGAGCACCAAGGTGGCTTCCGCCGCCGCCGCTAGAGCCTGCAAGGGAAGCAGCGCCGCCAGGCCCAAAGAGCCTCCCTCCAGGTCAGCTGACAAGAGCAGCCAGGCCAGAACCAGGGTGCTCAGGGCCCCCAGACCATTGGCTACCAGCATCACGCGCCGTCGCCGCCAGCGCTGCAAGCGATGACCGAGGAGCGGCAGGGCGAGGATCTTGGCCAGCTGCACAACAATGGCCACGGCGGCGAAATCGAGCAGGTGCTGGTGGCGCTGGAACAGCCACAGCCCCACGCCATAGAGGCTCACCTGGGTGCCGAGGTTGGAGATCAGCTGGCCGCCCCAGAGCCACCAAAACGGCGAGCCCGCCCGGTTTGATTCCTCGCTTGGACCGGCTGGGTGGTCACTGCCGGCGGGCCCAATCGGGGGCAGGGTGCCGCGGGGGGCGACCATGGGATGGGCCTTACGGTCCAGCCGTCCTAGCCCTTGATCTGACGCCAGTGACCCTGCGGCTCACCAATTCGCTCACCCGGCGCACCGAACCCTTTGAGCCGCTGCAAGCCGGCCAGGTGTCGATGTATTGCTGCGGGGTCACGGTCTACGACCTCTGCCACCTGGGCCACGCCCGCAGTTACATCGCCTGGGACGTGCTGCGCCGCTACCTGATCTGGAGCGGCTACCAGGTGACGTTCGTGCAGAACTACACCGACATCGACGACAAGATTCTCAAACGGGCCGCCGAGGAAGGCAGCTCCATGGCGGTGGTTAGTGAGCGCAACATTGACGCCTTTGTGGCCGATATGGCCGCCCTCAACATCCTGCCGGCCGATCGCATGCCCCGGGCCACCCAGAGCCTCGATGCGATCCGCGACCTGATTGGCGAATTGCAAGCCAAGGGGGCGGCCTATGGCGCCGATGGCGATGTCTATTTCTCCGTGATGAAACACGCCGGCTACGGCAAACTCTCGGGCCGCGATCTCTCGGAGCAACAGCAGAATGCCGATGGCCGGGTTACTGGGATTGAGGAAGCCCGCAAGCACCATCCCTTTGATTTTGCGCTCTGGAAAGGGGCCAAACCGGGCGAGCCCAGTTTCCCCTCCCCCTGGGGGCCCGGTCGCCCGGGTTGGCATATCGAATGCTCGGCCATGGTGCGCCAGGAACTCGGAGACACGATTGATCTCCATCTCGGCGGCGCCGATCTGATTTTCCCCCACCACGAAAACGAGATTGCCCAGTCGGAGGCGGCCACCGGCAAGCCCTTGGCCCGCTGGTGGCTGCACAACGGCATGGTCAATGTGGGCGGCGAAAAGATGTCCAAATCCCTGGGCAACTTCACCACCATCCGGGCGCTGCTTGAGAGCGGTACCTCGGCGATGACCCTGCGCCTGTTCGTGCTCCAGGCCCATTACCGCAAGCCGCTCGACTTCACCCAGGAGGCCCTGGCCGCGGCGGCCACTGGTTGGAAGGGCCTTAACGCCGCCTTGCAACTGTCGGCCCAGCTGGAGAAAGAACCCGGAAGCGATGGGCTCCAGGGCCCAGCGAGTCCCCTGGCGGAGGCGCGACTGCGCTTCGCCGCGGCCATGGACGACGACCTCAACACCTCCGCGGCCCTGGCCGCGTTGTTCGAACTGGCCAAACCCCTGCGCTCCCTGGCCAACCGCAGCGAGCGGGGCGACGCCCAGGCCGCCAGCCAGGCCAAAGCGTTGCAAGCCGAGGCCCAGCTGTTGCTGGAGCTGGCCGGCGTTCTCGGCCTCAAACCGGAAGCCGAATCAGGCCCTGACTTTGGCGCAACTGGCCCGAACGCAGCCGAGATTGCGGCCCAGATTGCAGCCCGCCAGGCGGCCAAGGCGGCAAAAAACTATGGCGAAGCCGATCGAATTCGCGCCAGCCTGTTGGATCAAGGAATTGAATTGATCGATAAACCCGGAGGACTGACCGAGTGGCTGCGGAGCTGATCTGTTGAGCGGCGAACAACGCTTTACCAAGTGCTCGAATCACCAAGTGCCCGAAGCCACCATCAACACCAGGGCTAAAGCACCGATTCTTCTGGGGGTGATTTAGTCCGAGTCGGGTTTAACGGCCGGGGCCTGTTGGCCCTCCATCATCTTCTCGATCTTGCGGATGCGCACCAAGGTGGTACTCCACACCTCTTTCTGAAACCCCGGTGGACACTGCTCCACCATGGCTTCCAGCGGTTCGCCCCGCTCAAAAGCTTCCCAAAGCTGGCTCTCCAGCTTGGCCCGCTCGATGAAATTCCACCGCTGCAGCAGCCCTTGCAGGTTGGTCAGGAACGTGCTCATGGGGGCAGCCCCAACCGGTGGGTGGCAATTTGCCCCAGTTAAGCCTTTCCCTGGGCATCGGGCATCCCAGGCCAAAGGGCTGGGCGTCCCCCGCCGGCCGGCCTAGGGCCCGGGTTGCGGGCCCGGTGGGAGACTGGCCACCACCGTTGCCGATCCGCCTGTGAAAGCCCTCAGCGTGCTGGGATCCACGGGCTCGATCGGCACCCAGACCCTGGAGATCGTCGAGGATTTCCCGGATCGCTTCCGCGTGGTGGCCCTCACCGCCGGCCGCAACCTCGACCTGCTGATGGGTCAAATCCAGCGCCATCGCCCCGAGGTGGTGGCCCTGGCCGATGGCGACTTGGTGGCGGTTCTGCGGGAGCGTCTGCTGGCCCTGGATCCCCAGGACCGCCCGTCCCCGTTCCCTGAATTACTGGGCGGCTCCGACGGCCTCTGCGCCGCCGCCGCCTGGCCCACGGCGGATCTGGTCGTCACCGGCATCGTCGGCTGCGCCGGCCTGCTGCCCACCCTGGCGGCGATCCGGGCCGGCAAGGACCTGGCCCTGGCCAACAAGGAAACCCTGATTGCAGCAGGTCCGGTGGTGCTGCCGGAGCTGGCCCGCTCCGGCTCGCGGCTGCTGCCGGCCGATTCCGAGCACTCCGCCATCTTCCAGTGCCTGCAGGGCACCCCCTGGGCCGATACGGCCCGGCTCTCCACCGGAATCCCCACCCCCGGCCTGCGCCGCATTCAGCTCACCGCTTCCGGGGGCGCCTTCCGTGATTGGGATGCCGCCGATTTGGTCAAGGCCACCGTGGCCGATGCCACCAGCCATCCCAACTGGAGCATGGGCCGCAAGATCACGGTCGATAGCGCCAGCTTGATGAACAAGGGCCTCGAAGTGATCGAGGCCCACTACCTGTTTGGCCTCGATTACGACGAGATCGAAATCAT
>CAMAPJ010000018.1 GCA_945860085.1 Synechococcus sp. UW140
CTTGCTGCCGCCGGCGCGCATCGTCAGCTCCAGCTCGATCTCCTCGATCGCCATCAGCTCCTGCACCTGACGGCCCAAGGTGATCTCCTGCTCATGGCTCAACAGCGGCACCCGGCCGATGTCCCGCAGGTACGAGCGCACTAGGTCGCCATCAACTGGCGGCATGGAGCGGGCCGGGGCAGGCACCCGAACCGTGGTGGTCGAATCCGGCACAGGGCTAGGGCCTGAGTCCGCCAGAGCCGTTGCCAGCGAAGCGGACACGGACATTGACACGGACGACCGGGACCCACCGGAAACCAACTGAAGCCCCTGATCAGGCAGGGAGAGAGCGGCGACCACGGCTGAGAACTGAACTTATGTGAAGCTTAACCTGAAGAAGTGTGAAGCCTCTCTCAGGAACCGGCCAGTCCTACCGATCGGGCCAGTTGTGGCCTGGGATGATGCCTGAAAAAGAGCTGGAAGACTGGGCCGAAAGCCGTTCCAATCGAGTGGGGCTGCGCCCAGCCCAACTGCCCCCAGCCCAACTGCCCCCGGGCCAATCCCCGCGCCGGCACGCTCCCGAGCCCTGGCTCCTAAGCCAGGGGAAACCGGTGCAGCAGCCAGGCGGCCGTACTGAGGTAGATGAACACCCCGGCCACATCCGTGGCGGTGGTGATCGACGGGGTCGACATCAAGGCCGGATCCAGCCCGAAGCGCTCACAGAGCAGGGGCAGGGCGGCCCCGCCCGCCGCCGCCAGGGTGGTGATCACCACCAGGCTGATGCCGGCGGCGGCGGCCACCTGGGGGTTGCCACCCAGGGTCCAGGCCCAGGGCACCACCGCCACCAGCATCAGGCAGCCGAGCAGAAAGCCGGCCAGGGCTTCGCGGCCGATGCTGCGTCCCGCACCCAGCCCCTGTAGGCGCTGGGTGCTGAGGCCGCGGATCACCACTGTGGCGCTCTGGGCGCCGACGATGCCGCCGGCGCCGATCAACAAAGGAATAAAAGCGGCCAGCACCACCATCTGTTGCAACACGTCCTTCTCGGCCACGATCAGGGCCGAGGTGCCGGTGTTGGCGATCAGCAGCACGATCAGCCAGACCACCCGCCGCCTGGCCACGGTGAACAGGCTGCTCTGGAAGTAGTCGTCCTCATCACCGGCCTGAACCGCCCCGGCCGCATACAGATCCCTGGTGGCCTCGTGTTGGATCACGTCAATCACGTCATCGACGGTGACGATCCCCACCAGCCGCTGCTCCCGGTCCACAACAGGCAGGGCCAGGAAGTCGTAGCGCTGGATGGCTCTTGCCACCTCCTCCTGGTCGGTGTCGGTGGTGAGCCGCACCACCTCCCGGGTCATCACGGCGCCGATGCGATCGTCCGGATCGGCCATCACCAGATCCCGCAGGGAGAGGATGCCGGTGAGGTGCCGCGAGGCGTCGGTGACATAAAGGCTGTACACCGTTTCGGTGTCGGAGGCGCGGCCGCGCACGATCGCCAGGGCCTGGGCGGCCGTATGGAATTCCTTGAGGTCGATGAATTCGGTGGTCATCAGCCGACCAGCCGTTTCCGCCTCATAGCCCAGCAGCTGGGCCGTAATGCGGCGTTCCTCCGGGCTCAGTTCGACTAGCAGGCGCCGGACCACCTTGGCCGGCAGTTCGTCAAACAAGCGCACCCGATCATCGGGGGACATCTGCTCGACAAGCTCGAGCACCTCGCCGGAGCGCAGCCGATCGAGCAGGGTCTGCTGCACCGTGCCATCGAGGTATTCATAGATGGCGATCGCCTCGTCCTTGGGCAGCAGCCGAAAGGCCAGGGCCTGCAGGGTGCGGGGCAGCAGCCCGATCGCTTCGGCGGTGTCCACCTCCTGGACAGGAGCAAGCAGCAGCTTGACCGCGTCGTAGTTGCCCACCTCCAGCAGGGCCTGGAGCTGCTGGGCCACCAGCTCCGCCAACACCGGACCCCCGGGACCCGGAGCCGCGATCGATCCTGCTGCAGGCATGGGGCTTCCCTGATCTGGGATGCCGCCAGTTGCCTCCGTCATCAAACCCGTGTGCGGGAGCTCCATGAGTGTATGGGGATCAGTCGCTAGGGTCCCGCCTTCCCCGATACCCCGACCCAATGGCGATCAATGTCTCCGATGTGGTGGTGACCACGGCCAGTGGCACGACCCAACGCCTCGGTGAGCTGACGGGCCAGGTGCTCTTGATCGTCAACGTGGCCAGCCGCTGCGGCTTCACCCGCCAGTACGCCGGCCTGGAGCAGCTGCAGCAGACCTACGGGCCCCAAGGGCTGGTGGTGCTGGGCTTCCCCTGCAACGACTTCGGCGCCCAGGAGCCCGGCACCCTGGAGGAAATCCAAACCTTCTGCTCCACCACCTACGGCGCCACCTTCCCCCTCTACGCCAAGGTCCACGCCACCGGCGCCAAGACCGCTCCCTACGACCTGCTCACCCAGGCCGAACCGGCCGGCGATGTGGCCTGGAACTTCGAGAAGTTCCTGATTGGCAAAGACGGCACGGTCGTGGCGCGTTACAAGAGCGCCGTCGAACCGAACGATCCCGCCCTGGTGGCCGCGATTGAGGCGGCCCTGACGGCCTGATCGCTCCGGCGAGCAGGGCTAGGGCTGGGCTGGTCCTAAGGCTGGGCAGGCAACTGGGCAAGCGATTGGCCAAGAGGCTGGGCAGGCGATTGGACAGGCGGCTGGGAAGGCGGTTAACGGACCCGAAACAGGCGGCGGCTCAGGGCCCGGCCGCCAAGGGCCGCCAGCAACCCCAGCCCCAGGCTGGCGAGCAGCAACACCAGGGCCCCCAGGCTCTGGCCCCGCTGCTGCAGGCTGGTCAGATCCAGGATCCAGCCGCTGAAGGTGGTGAGCGAGCCGCAGAAACCGATCCCCAAGGCCAGCATCAAGGGGGTGCGATGGGGTACCGGTCCGCTCAGTAGTCCGAGAAGCCCACAACCGACCAGGTTGACCAGCAGATTGGCGCCGCTGATGGCGCCAATCTGGGGCCCCAGCCGTTCGACCAGCTGCCAGCGCAACAGGGCGCCGGGCACGGCCCCCGAGGCCACTAGGGCCAACTCGATCAGCTCAAAGCGCAACCGGCAATCAGGCAGCTGCCAACCAGCGCCATCCCGCCCGGGGGAATCAGCACGAGTGGGTTCGAGTGCGGAAGAGGCGTTGGGGTACGAATCTCGTTTGAGATTGGGATTGGGCTCCAGGCCTGCCATCTCAGAGGGCCCCCAGCCAACGACCGAGCTCCAGGGCGAGCAGGCCACCCCCGACGGACAGGCCCGCTAGCCGCAGGGCCGCTCCCCCCTGGCCCTCAGCCAGGGCTTGCAGCAATTCGACCACAAAGCTGGAGAAGGTGCTGAAACTGCCGAGAAAGCCCACGCTCAGCAGCAGGCCGAGGCGATGGAGGTCGGTGCAACCAGCGCCAAGCGAAAGCAGCAAACCCAGGGCCAGGCAGGCCACCAGGTTGACCCCGGCCGTGGCCCAGTGCTGGCGCGGCAACAGGGGTTTGAGGTGGTTCACCAGGCGAAACCGCAGCCAGGCGCCAGGTACGGCACCCATGGCCACCAGCAGTCCATCGGCGAGGCCCCGGCCGGTAGTCACGGCCGAGGCAACCGCTGCCTGGCCCATCGCGGGCTGGGCTACCGCAGCCGGGGCCATGGCCGCTGCAAGCCCAACACCATCAACAGCACCCAGCTGAAGCGCGCCGGCCTGAAAAGCAACCGGCAGAAGCGATCCAACCGCGGCTAAGGCCATGGTCGGCTTAGCCAGCCAGCCAGCCGCGGCGAGGTGCACCCGGGCCGGCAGCGGTTTGCACCTGCAACCAGCGGCGCCCCCCGGGCGACCACCAACTGCGCAGCAACTCCAGGGGTTCGCCCGCTTCCAGCCGCACTAGGGCCGGCGCCTGCTGACGCGGGGCAGTGCGCAGGGCCAACGGGCCGGTGGCCAGCAGGGGATCGCCGGCCTGGCGACGCCGCAGTTCCGGTTGGCGCCGGTCCGCCCCACCGGCCGGCAAGGCCGCCGGCGCAATCAAGGCCAGGCCCAGCAGGGCGGCCAACCGCCAGGAGGGCAAGGCCAGCGGGGAACCGATGCGACGCAGCAAGGGGCCCATCAAATGTCGAGCTGGGCGAAATCCAGCTCGGCGCTGTGGGTTTCGATGAATTCGCGGCGGGGAGCCACTTTGTCGCCCATCAGAATTGTGAAAATCCGATCGGCCTCTAGGACATCTTGGATTTCGACCCGCTTCATCGTGCGGGTGGTGGGGTCCATCGTGGTTTCCCACAGCTGTTTGGGCATCATTTCCCCGAGACCCTTGAAGCGTTGAATCGTGTAATTGGCTTTTTCACCAAAACCGCTCAGAACCTTCTTGAGCTCGGATTCGTTGTAGCAATAGTTGTGGTTTTTGCCGCGTTCAACCTTATAAAGAGGCGGACAGGCTATGTAGATATAGCCGCCTTCCACTAGGGACTTCTGATAGCGGTAGAAGAAGGTAAGCAGCAGGGTGCGGATGTGGGCGCCATCCACATCGGCATCGGTCATGATCACGATGCGGTGATAGCGCAGGTTTTTCTCTTGGAACTCCTCGCCCTTGATGCCCAAGCCGAGGGCAGTGATCAGGGCCTGGATCTCCGTGTTTTTGTAGATCTTGGCGTCATCGGTTTTTTCGATGTTCAAGATTTTGCCGCGCAGGGGCAGGATCGCCTGGAAGCGACGATCACGACCCTGCTTGGCAGAACCACCGGCAGAATCGCCTTCGACGATGTAGATCTCCGATTCGCTCGGATCCCGGGAACTGCAATCGGCCAGCTTGCCCGGCAGGGTGGAGCTTTCCAGCACCGACTTCCGCCGAACTAGCTCCCGGGCCCGTCGCGCCGCCTCGGCTGCATTGAAGGCCTGGATGGCCTTCTCCAGGATCATGTCGATCACCGCTGGATTGAATTCCAGGTACTGGCTTAGGGATTCGCCCACCAGGGTGTCGACGATGCCGCGCACCTCCGTATTGCCCAGCTTGGTTTTAGTTTGCCCCTCAAACTCCGGCTCGGGCACCTTCACCGACAGCACTGCGGTGAGCCCTTCGCGAATGTTTTCACCGGCCAGGTTGCCGTCGGCTTCCTTGCGTTTGCCGCGCTTTTTCGCAAAGGTGTTGAGGGTGCGGGTCAGGACTGTTTTGAGCCCTTCAATGTGGGTGCCACCATCGACCGTACGGATGTTGTTCGCAAAGCCGAGAATACTGTCGGAATAGGCATCCACACACCATTGCAGAGCGGCTTCAACCTGGACGCCTTCCTTATAGGCATTCACGTAGATGATTTCAGGATGGAGGGGATCCTTGTCCTGATTCATGTAGGCAACATATTCACGGATACCGCCCTGGTAGTGATACACCTCTTCGTGAATCTCGCCCTCAGCATTGCGGGCCGACGCCCTAGCGTCCTGAAAGACGATGCGCACACCGCCATTGAGATAGGCCAGCTCCCGCAGGCGGCCTGACAAGGTCTGATAATCAAAAACGATGCCAGTGCTGAAAATCTCGATATCGGGCTTAAAGCAGATTGTCGTGCCGGTGCGATCGCCGGGCTCGGGCTCGGAAATCAACGTGCCAATCGGATTACCCCGCTCAAAGCGCTGGCGATGCACCTGGTTCTGGCGGTAGACCGTAACCTCCACCCATTCCGACAGGGCGTTGACAACCGACACGCCAACGCCATGCAGGCCGCCCGAAACCTTGTAACCACCGGAGCCGAACTTGCCGCCGGCGTGCAACACGGTGAGCACCGTTTCCAGGGCGCTTTTGCCGGTGCGGGGGTGGATATCGGTGGGGATGCCGCGGCCGTTATCCGTCACCAAGCAGGAGCCGTCCTCGTTGAGGGCAACGAGGATGTCGGTGCAATGGCCGGCTAAGGCTTCATCCACCGAGTTATCCACCACCTCGTAGACAAGGTGATGCAGACCGCGGGGGCCGGTCGTGCCGATGTACATGCCCGGCCGCTTGCGCACCGGCTCCAGGCCTTCCAGGACCTGGATCTGCTCGGCGCCGTAGGCGGACTGAACCTTGCTGGAGTCGCTCATACGGGGCAGGAGGGGCGCGGAAGGCGAGCGGAGGCCTGCCAATCAGGCTTAATCTACCACCGCTACAATGTAGGGGCTTCTGGAGGCCTCTCCGTCGCTTTTTATGCGAGGGGTGCAACCCCGGCCATGGCCTCAGCCCCGGGCAGACTGGGCCGATGGGATCCGCCTTCCGTCTTAACGCCAGCGCTGCAGATCTCGAAGCCAGCGCCGCAGGCACAGACCCCGGCGCCACCGATCCCGGCGGCTTGGATCCCGGCGGCTGGGATCCGGCCCGCCCGGCCGCAGACGATCCCCCGGTGGATGCTCCGCTAGTGATCGTGCTGCTTGGCGCCACCGCCAGCGGTAAGACCGACCTGGCCATCGCCATTGCCAAGGCCTTTGACCTGGCCGTGTTGTCGGTGGACTCGCGCCAGATCTACACCCAGATGGACATCGGCACCGCCAAGGCCACCGCCTCCCAACGGTCGCGGGTGCGCCATCGGCTACTCGACCTGCGGCCGCCCGATCGGCCCATGAACCTGCAGGAGTTCCGCGTCGAGGCCGAAGCCGCCATCGCCGCCGAGCACGCCCGCCGCGGCGTCGCCTTTCTGGTGGGGGGCAGCGGCCTTTATCTAAAAGCGATCACCCAGGGCCTGGAGCCCCCGGCCGTGCCACCCCAGCCCCAGCTGCGGGCCCAGCTGACCGCCCTGGGGCAGGCCTGGTGCCACGCGCTGCTGGCCGCCACCGATCCCCTGGCGGCCAGCCGCATCGCCCCGGCCGATGCGGTGCGCACCCAGCGGGCCCTGGAGGTGATCTATGCCACCGGCCGCCCCTTATCAACCCAGCAGGGGTTCCGCCGCCCCCCCTGGCGCCTGCTGGAGCTGGGGCTCCATCCGGGTGATCTGACCGACCGGATTCGCCAGCGCAGTGCCGGCCTCTACGCCGCCGGGTTGGTGGCCGAAACGCAGGGGCTGCTGCGTCGCTACGGCCAGGCCTGCCCCCTGCTGGAGACGATCGGCTATGGAGAAGCCAAACGGCTGCTGGCCGGGGACCTGGACGAGCCAGCGGCGATCGCACTCACAACCCAACGCACCCGGCAATTCGCCAAACGCCAGCGCACCTGGTTCCGGCGCCAGCACCGGCCCCTGTGGCTGTCCGGGCCCGACCAATCCCTGAATGGCGCCCCGAATCACGCCCTGGAGCAAGCCCAGGGACCAGCCCCTGCTCAGCCGGGCGAGCCGCGCGGCGATCGGGCCGATCCGGCCGCCAGCAGCGGGCCCGAGCCGGATGTGATGAAGCAGGCGTTGGCAGTGGTCCAGCAGGCTCTAGGGTGAAGGGTGGATACCACCCGTTTTCACCCTTCCGTCCCCTCGCTTTCCTGAATGCCACCCCGTCCCCGTTTTGACCGTCGCGCTCCTGTGCGGGAGCTCCCCAATATCAATGACCGCATCAGCTACCCCCAGCTCCGGGTGGTTGATGCCGACGGCAGTCAGCTTGGGGTGATCACAAGGGAAGAGGCGCTGGAGGTAGCCAAGGACCGAGAGTTAGATCTTGTCTTGGTCAGCGAGAAGGCCGATCCACCGGTTTGCCGGATCATGGACTACGGCAAATACAAGTTCGAGCAGGAAAAGAAGGCCAAGGAAGCGAAGAAAAAGTCGCACCAGACCGAGGTCAAGGAAGTCAAGATGCGCTACAAGATCGATTCGCACGACTACCAAGTGCGGATCGGTCAAGCCGTGCGTTTCCTCAAGGACGGCGACAAGGTGAAGTGCACCGTGATCTTCCGGGGCCGCGAAATCCAGCACACGGCCTTGGCCGAACAGCTGCTGTATCGCATGGCCAGAGATCTGGAGGAAAGCGCCGAAATCCAGCAGGATCCCAAGCGGGAAGGCCGGAATATGATCATGTTCTTGAGCCCCCGTAAAACACCGCTGGCCAAGGAGAAAGATGCTGCCGCTGCGGCTACCAAGGCGGTGCGCACGATCGAAGTCAATCGCGAAATCAGCCGCGAAGTCAACCGTGAAGGGAGCCGCGAACCGACGCGGATCTAGGCGCCCAGGCTCCGGCGCCTAGCGGCTGGGCTAACCGGTTCCAGCCGCTGGCGGCTTGGGCTGTTGGCCCCCCAACTCGCCTGGTTGATGGCCCCTTGCTAGGGGCTTGGGACATCTCCAGCCATGGCGCCAAACAGGCTGAGCATGGCCGTCCAGCCGCAGCGGGCCGCCGCCGCCGAGAAGTCGGCGCGGGCTTCGCACATGTAGCCGTGGCCGGCCCCAGGCGCCAGCAGCAGGCGATGACGGGCTGCCTCCGATTCGGCGGGCACACCGCAATTGGCCGCCGTCAGGGCAGCCCTGATCGCGGCAATCTCCTCGAGCGGGATCAGGGGATCCTGGTCGCCGCAGAAGCACCACAGCCGCCCGGGGATCTGGGGCACTAGCTCCAGGCTGGGCGGGCCGCCGCCGGGGCGGAAGGTCGAGACTCGGGCGCCATAGAAGGCGCAGGTGGCGCGAATCGCCGGCAGGGTGGCGGCCAGTAGGGCTAGGTGGCCGCCGAAGCAGAAGCCCACACAACCAATCGGCACGCCGGCCAGGTCCGGCTGGGCCCTGAGCCAGGCCACGCTCGCGGCCAGGTCGCCGAGGCAGCCTGCTGCGGTGACCGCATCGCGGTGGTGCCGGCCCAGCTCCAGGCCAGCGGCGTCGTAATCGAGCTCCAGCTCAGGGGCGGTGCGGGCCATCGTGTTGAGCGCTAGGGCCCCACAGCCCGCCGCCGCCAGGCGATCGGCGACGCTGCGCACCCAGCCGTTAACGCCGAACACCTCCGGTAGGACGATCACCACCGCCCGCGGCGCCTGACCCACCGGCCGGGCCCACCAGCAGCGCAGGGGGACGGCACCGCTGTCTTCCTGGCCCTGGTCCTGGTCCTGGCCCTGGCCCTGGCCCGAGAGCGGGTCGCTCGCTGCAGCCGGGCCGGAGGTGATCGTGACCCACTCGGCCTCAATCTCAATCGCTGCAGGCTCCGTCATCGGCTCAGGGGCTGGGCAGCCCCCAGTCTCGGCGACGGCCCCAGGGCCAACCGGCACAGCCCGGCACAGGCTCTTATGCCAACGGGGCAATTGTCACCATGACCAAAGCTCCTTAAGGTGGCCAGCACCAGCTCTGTCCCACTCCGGCGTGCGCTTTCATATCCAACAGGACAGCGACATCCCGGCCTCGACGCAGCTGTACAACCAGATCTGCTTCGCGATCGCGGCTCGCCACTACCCGCCGGGCCATCGCCTGCCCAGTACGCGCCAGCTGGCGATGCAGACGGGCCTGCACCGCAACACGATCAGCAAGGTCTACCGCCAACTCGAAAACGACGGCGTCGTCGAGGCGATGGCCGGATCGGGCATCTATGTGCGCGACCAGCAGAAGCCCCGCGAAATCAAGCCACCACCAGGCCTGCGTGGCAAGGCCATGCCCGATATCGATCGGGAAGTGCGCCAGAGCGTTGATGGCCTGCTCAACGCCGGCTGCACCCTGCAACAGACCCGCGACCTGCTCACCCGTGAAATCGACTGGCGGCTGCGCTGCGGCGCCCGGGTGCTGGTCAGCACCCCCCGCGAAGATATCGGCGCCTCGCTCCTGATCGCCGAGGAACTCACCCCCAACCTGGCGGTGCCCGTGGAGGTGGTGCCCATGGAGGAACTTGAAGCCGTGCTGGAAACCTCCAGCAATGGCACGGTAGTGACCAGCCGCTACTTCCTGCAGCCGGTGGAGGAGATCGCCAAGCGCCATGGCGTGCGGGCCGTGGCGGTGGATCTCAACGACTTCCGCCACGAACTCGACCTGCTCAAAGAACTACGCACGGGCAGCTGCGTCGGCCTGGTGAGCATCAGCCCGGGCATCCTGCGGGCCGCTGAGGTGATCTTGCACAGCATGCGCGGCAATGAGCTGCTGCTCATGACCGCCACCCCGGATGTAGGCAGCCGGCTCCTGGCCCTGTTGCGGGCCGCCAGTCACGTGCTTTGTGACCGACCCAGCCTGCCCCTGGTGGAGCAGAGTCTGCGCCAGAACCGCAGCCAGCTCATGCGCTTGCCCCAGGTGCATTGCGCCCAGAGCTACCTTGGCGCCGCCACGATCGACCTGCTGCGCAAGGAGATCGGGTTGCAGTCGGCGGCGTGATGTTCAAGGCGTTTCGGGCCGACCTGGCGATCATTAAGGAACGGGACCCGGCCGCCCGCGGCACCCTCGAAATCCTGCTCTGCTACCCGGGGCTGCATGCTCTCACCCTGCACCGCCTCAGTCACAAGCTCTGGCGCCTGGGCCTGCCCCTGGTGCCCCGCCTGATCAGCCAGCTGGGGCGCCTTCTCACCGGCGTTGAAATCCACCCAGGCGCCCGCATCGGCCAGGGGGTATTCATCGACCACGGCATGGGCGTGGTGATCGGCGAAACCTGCGTGATCGGCGACAACTGCCTGCTTTACCAGGGGGTGACCCTGGGCGGCACGGGCAAAGCCATCGGTCAGCGCCACCCCACCCTGCGCCAGAACGTGGTGGTGGGGGCCGGCGCCAAGGTGCTGGGGGCGATCACCGTGGGGGCGAACACCCGCATCGGCGCCGGCTCGGTGCTGCTGCGCGATGTGGCCGCGGACAGCACGGTGGTCGGCATCCCCGGCCGAGTGATTCACCAGTCGGGGGTGCGGGTGGACCCCTTGGCCCATTCAGCCCTGCCCGATGCCGAAGCGCGGGTGATCCGCAACCTAATGGAGCGGATCGACAGCCTCGAATCAGAACTGGGGCGCCTACAGGCCTGCCTGCGCGAGGTCGCCGCCGGCCGGCCCCTGCTCGAACCCTGCCGCGGCCAGGCCCAGAACCTGCGCGACCGCGAAATCATCGAATTTTTAGGCGAGGACGCCCAGGGCCCTGCCGAAACCTGACCCTGGGGCGGACTCAGCCGATCGCCGCCTGCTCGGGGCTGGGGGCCGGCTGGAACATGAACATCGAATAGATGACATTGCGGCGCATCCCCGTCATCATCTCCAGGAACATGTCGTAGCCCTCGTTTTTGTACTCGATCAGGGGATCCTTCTGGCCGTAGCCGCGCAGGCCCACCGATTCGCGCAGGGCATCCATTGTCTGGAGATGCTCGCGCCAGAGGGTATCGATCTGCTGGAGGATGAAGTAGCGCTCAGCCTCGCGCATCAGGCCGGGACGCAGCTGCTCCACCTGGCCTTCCTTGATGTCATAGGCATTGCGCAGCTGCTCCTGCAGGAAGGCCTTGAGCTCTTCTACCTGCAGGCCGGCAAGATGCTCAGGCGCCAGGTCATCGAGCAGATAGACAAATTCCTTGACCTTGGCCACAAGACGGGCCAGATCCCACTCTTCAGGGGGCAGATCCGGATTGACATAGGCATCGACGATGTCGTCCATGGTGCGCTCGCCATAGCCGATGACCTGTTGCTTCAATTCACGTCCTTCGAGTACCCGGCGCCGCTCCGCATAGACGGCTCGGCGCTGATTGTTCATCACTTCGTCATACTCAAACACCTGTTTGCGAATGTCGTAGTAATAGGTTTCCACCTTCTTCTGGGCCCCCTCCAGGGAGCGGGTAAGCATGCCCGATTCGATCGGCATGTCCTCTTCGACCCGGAAGGCATTCATCAACCCGGCAACGCGATCGCCGCCGAAGATGCGCAGCAGGTTGTCTTCGAGCGACAGGAAGAAGCGGGTGCTGCCCGGGTCGCCCTGGCGGCCGGCCCGACCGCGCAGCTGGTTGTCGACCCGGCGGGATTCGTGGCGCTCCGTGCCGATTACATGCAGGCCACCGGCCTCGCGCACGCGCACATCTTCTTGCTTGACCACTAGGTCGTATTCGCCCTTGACCCGGGTGATCAGCTGGCGCAGTTGCTGAATCTGGGAGTCATCGGTGGGGGCCTTTTCGGCCGCCTGGGCAATGCGATCCTCCAGCTCCAGCACAGTCAGGGCCCGGTCACCCCAGGCTCCCACCAGGTCGTGGGCCAGTTCCGAGAGGGAATGCTCGGTGGCATCGCTGAGGGTGCATGGATAGAGGGCGCCAATCGCCCGGGCTTCGCTCGGAGCCTGGAATGGGTCGACCTGTTGGGCGGCAGCTCCGAAACCGCCGCCGCCGGCCGGGGCCCGCTGCAGGGGCACGGGCGGGCGATGGCCCTCTTCGGGGCGCACCAGCCGGGGCAGCAACACCTCGCGCAACTTCAGGCGCGCCATGTAATCGCTGTTGCCGCCGAGGATGATGTCGGTGCCACGACCCGCCATGTTGGTGGCAATCGTGACAGCACCGGCCCTGCCGGCCTGCGCAATGATTTCCGCCTCCCGCTCCACGTTCTCGGGCTTGGCATTCAGCAGGTTGTGGGGGATTTGCTGTTCGGCCAGCAGGGCGGACAACACCTCGGATTTCTCCACGGACGTGGTGCCCACGAGCACAGGCCGGCCCAGTTTGTGGATCTCAGCGGTTTCCTGGGCGACGGCCCGCCATTTGGCGGTTTCATTTTTGTAGACTTGGTCGGTCCAATCGGAACGGGAGCGCACCCGGTTAGTGGGCACGATCGCCACTTCGAGTTTGTAGGTTTTTTCAAACTCCACCTCTTCGGTTTTGGCTGTGCCAGTCATGCCCGCCAAGCGGGGATAGAGCAGGAAGAAGTTCTGATAGGTGATGCTGGCCAGGGTCTGGGTTTCCGGCTGGATCGCCAGAGCTTCCTTGGCTTCGATCGCTTGGTGCTGGCCATCGCTCCAGCGGCGCCCCGGCATCACACGACCGGTGAACTCATCAACGATCACCGCATCGCCATCGCGCACGATGTAGTTGACATCCCTGATGAATAGTTCCTTGGCCTTGAGCGCATTGGTGATGTAGTGAGCCCAGGGATCGGCCGGATCAAACAAATCACTAACCCCCAGCAGCTCTTCAGCCTTGGCATAGCCCTCATCGGTGAGGGTGGCATTGCGTTGCTTCTCATCGACCTCGTAGTCGCCTTCGGGATCAATGCCGTCCTTACCGAGCTCAGCGGCCCGCACTAACTGGTTAGCCACCTCAACAGCACGCTGGTATTTCTCCTGGGGCCGCTCCACCTGGCCGGAAATGATCAGGGGCGTGCGTGCCTCATCGATCAGGATTGAATCGACTTCATCGATGATGCAGTAGTGGAAATCACGCTGCACCACCTCGGCGATGTCATTCGCCATGTTGTCGCGCAGGTAATCAAAACCCAGCTCGGAGTTGGTGGCATAGGTGATGTCGCAGCCGTAGTTACGGCGCCGCTCAGCCGGGCTCATCTCCTGCTGAATCAGGCCCACACTCAAGCCCAGGAAACGGTGAACCTGGCCCATCCACTCAGCATCGCGCCGGGCCAGGTAGTCGTTCACGGTCACCACATGGACGCCACGGCCGGTGAGGGCGTTGAGATAGGCAGGCAGGGTGGCGACCAGGGTCTTGCCTTCGCCGGTTTTCATCTCGGCGATCTGGCCGTCATGGAGCACCATGCCGCCGATCAGCTGCACGTCGAAATGGCGCATGCCCAGCACCCGCTTGCCGGCTTCGCGCACGACGGCAAAGGCCTGGGGCAGCAACTCATCGAGCAGGGCCTTCTCGCGGTTGCCCTGGCCCGCCACCTTCTCGAGCTTGAGCCGGAACTCGGCCGAGAGGCCGCGCAGCTCCTCATCACTGAGCGGCTCGACCTCCTCTTCGAGCAGGTTGATATCGGAAACAATCGGCTGGAAGCGCTTCAGCTTGCGGGCATTGGGATCTCCCAGCAGCAGCTTGAGCATGGATCGGGGCCGGCCAATTGGATGCACCCTACCACCGCCGGGCCGTCAGCGAGGGCCAAGAAGCAAGGTGGGGCAAGGGGTTTGCCCCGTCGATACCAGTCAGGGCCAACGGCGGAGAGCAATCCAATAAACCCATCTGCAGCAGCTGCGCTTCAAAGGCGAGGATTCAGACCATCCGGCCGGCACCCCAGCCCCTTGAGCGACCCCGCCCCGATCCGCCTGATTCGCCATGGCCGCCTCTCCCTGCGGCTGCGCTGGCGGCTGGGGACCCTGCAGGCGCTGCTTGATCAGCACAGTTTCTGGGCCCGGGGCCGGCAGCGCCGCGAGCTGGCGGCCATGCTCACGGGCAGTCAGGCGGTGGTGAGCGCCTGGCAGGGCCAGCAGCTGGTGGGCTTCGGCCGGGCCACCAGCGATGGCGTGTTCCGCGCCGTGCTCTGGGATGTGGTGGTGGCGGGCGAACACCAGGGCCAGGGTCTGGGACGGCGCCTTGTGGCCGAACTGCTGGCCTGCCCGGCGGTGGCCCGGTCCGAGCGGGTGTACCTGATGACCACCAACAGCGCCGGCTTTTACGGGCGACTGGGCTTCAGCATCAGCCACGCCCAACATCTGATGGTGTGGCACAGACAACAACAATCAAGCGGATGAAGAGATTCGAACTCTCGACCCTCTCCTTGGCAAGGAGATGCTCTACCACTGAGCTACATCCGCCCAAGCACCACAGCCCTGAAAGGCGCTGGTGTTGGCACCGGTTTGTCTCCGGTTTAAGGAGCATGCCCTACGGGCCTGCCCCCGGTCAAATCGTTGGACCGCCCAAGCGCTCACCGCTGTGGCCGGCACGCGCCTGAACCCGCTGGCACCAGTCGCCGTTGGCCAAGTACCAGTCGACCGTGGCGGCCAGGCCCTGCTCGAAGTTGTGGCGGGGTTGCCAGCCCAGTTCGCCGCTGATGCGGGCCGGATCGATGGCATAGCGGCGGTCGTGGCCGGGGCGGTCGCTCACCCGAGTGATCAGGCGGCGATGGGGGGCGGCCGCCGGCAGACGCTGGTCGAGCAGGGCGCAGATCGCCTCCACCACCTGCTTGTTGGTGCGCTCGCCATGGCCGCCGACGCAGTACGACTGGCCCAGCCGCCCGCGGGTGGCGGCCAGCAGCAGGGCCTCAACGTGGTCGTCGACGTAGAGCCAGTCGCGCACGTTGGCGCCATCGCCGTAGAGGGGGATCGGCTCACCGGCCAGGGCCTTAAGGATCACCACCGGGATCAGCTTCTCGGGGAACTGCCAGGGGCCGTAGTTGTTGCTGCAGTTGGTCAGCACCACCGGCAGGCCGTAGGTGTGGTGCCAAGCGCTGACCAGGTGGTCGCTGGCGGCCTTGCTGGCCGAATAGGGGGAGCGGGGGTCGTAAGGGGTCGTTTCACTGAAACGCCCCTGGGGCCCCAGGGAGCCGAAGACCTCATCGGTGCTGATGTGGTGGAAGCGGAAGCGGTCGCGGCGCCCCGGGGGCAGCTGCTCCCAGTGGGCCCGCACCGCCTGGAGCAGCTGGAAGGTGCCCGTAACGTTGCTCTCGATGAAGGCCCCCGGCCCATCGATCGAGCGATCCACATGGCTCTCGGCGGCCAGATGTAATACCAGGTCGGGATCGGCTTGCCGCACCGCCTCGGTCGTGGCCGCCCCCTCCACCAGATCAACCGTTAGCAACTGGTGGCGCGGGCCCGCGGGCCCCTGGGCCGCCGGCCCGAGGGCGGCCAGCTCCCGCTCGACGCCGGCCAGGTCACTGGCGTAGCCGCATTTATCCAGGTTGAAGACCGTGGCGCTGGTGTCCCGCAGCAGGCGCCGCACCACCGCCCCGCCAATGAAGCCGGCGCCGCCGGTGACCAGGACGCGGTCCGTGCCGGGGGGGAGCAGTTGGTCCATCAAGCCTCAACACACCAGGTTTGGCGCAGAGTAAGGGGCGTCCATCGCGGGCGCCCAGGGCCCAGGGAGCCTCAGCCTCAGGCCCCAGAGCCAACGCCAGCGTCAACATTGCGCTGCCTGGCCGCCACCTGGCCCAACACCTGCCCCAAGGCCGCGCGCCAATGGGTCGGCTCGAGACCCAAGGCCGCGCGGCTGGCGATGCAATCGAGCAGCGAATAGGGGGGACGGGCCGCCGGGGTGGGGTAGGCGCTGGTCGGGATCGGCCGCACCTCAGCCGCCTGGTCCAGCAAGCCAGCGGCCACGCCCAGCTCGCCGATCGCCACGGCGAAGTCGTACCAACTGGCGGCGCCAGCGTCGCTCCAATGCAGGATCTCTGCAGCGTCTGGATCGGCCCCGAGGCCGATCGCCCGCCAGCAGGCGGCCGCCAGGCCGTCAGTGGCGGTGGGGCAGCCCACCTGGTCGGCTACCACGCCCAAGGGGTCGCCGGTCGCCGCCTTGAGGGCATGGAGGCGCAGCATGGTGAGACAGAAATTGGCGCCCACAGGGCCATAGACCCAGCTGGTGCGCAGGATCCGGGCCCGGCCTGGGCCTAGGGCCGCCCGCACGGCCCGCTCGCCCGCCGCCTTGGAAGCTCCATAGACCCCCAGGGGCTCCGGCACCTGGTCGGGGCGATAGGGGCTTCCCTGCTGGCCGTTGAAAACAAAATCAGTGCTCACCTGCAGCAGCCGGCCGCCGGTCTCGGCCAGGGCCTCGGCAAAGGCCCCGGGGGCGCCGGCATTCACCGCCAGCGCCAGGTCGGCTTCGCCCTCGGCCCGATCCACGGCTGTATAGGCGCCGGCATTGAGTACCCAGTCGGGTTGGTGCTGCCGCACCAGTTGGCGGCAGGCGTCGGCGTCGGCCAGATCGAGCTCGCTGCGGCGCAGGGGCAGCAGCTCCACGCCCTCGGGCCTAGAGGCGAGCAGGGCCTGGCCAAGCTGGCCAGCGGCACCGGTGAGCAGCACCTTCATGAAAGCAACCGTCCTGGGAATAGGCCCGTCATGGCAGCCGGACCGTCATCGGAACAGCTCGCCTGGGTCCAGCTCCGCCAACAGGGGCGCTTCGCCGTCCTTTTCGGAGAGCTGGGGGGCGGTCCCGCCTAGGGCAGCCAGGGGCCAGGCAACCGCTAGCTCCGGGTCATCCCAGCGGATCGCCCGCTCACACTCCTTGCTCCAGTAATCGCTGGTTTTGTAGAGCACCTCGGCCTGATCGCTGAGGGTTAGAAAACCATGGGCGAAGCCAGCAGGCACCCAGAGCTGCTGATGGGTTGCAGCGCTCAGGCGGGTGCCAATCCAGTGGCGGAAGGTGGGCGAGCTGCGGCGCAAATCCACTGCCACATCAAAGATCTCCCCCAGAACGCAGCGCACCAACTTGCCCTGGGGCTGGGGCGGCAGCTGGTAATGCAAGCCGCGCAATACGCCCCGTGCCGAGCGGGAATGGTTGTCCTGCACAAAAGCCATGGGACCGGCCAGAGCCTCAAAGCTGCGCTGGTTCCAGCTCTCGAAGAAAAAGCCGCGGCCATCGCCAAACACCCGGGGCGTGAGCAGCAAGGGGCCCTCTAGGGCCTCGCCGCCGCTGCCGATGAGTTGATCAGCCTGCATGACGTCCTCCCAGGCTGGCCTGCAGCTGGCTGTGGTCGCTGCTGCTCTCCTCCAGCAACTTGAGCAGGTAATCGCCGTAACCGCTCTTGCGCAGGGGTGCAGCCAGCCGCTCCAGCTGGCTGGCGCTGATCCAGCCCTGGCGCCAGGCCACCTCCTCGGGGCAGCCCACCTTGAGTCCCTGGCGATGTTCGAGGGTGCGGATGTAGCTGCCGGCTTCATGCAGGGAATCGCAGGTGCCCGTATCGAGCCAGGCCATACCCCTCCCCATCAGCTCCACCTTGAGCAGACCCTCGGCCAGATACATGGCGTTGAGGTCAGTGATCTCCAGTTCGCCCCGGGGAGAGGGGCGAACCTGGCGGGCCCGCTCCACCACTGAGTCATCATAGAAATAGAGGCCGGTGACGGCGTAGCGACTGCGGGGCTTAGCGGGTTTTTCCTCCAGGCTGAGCACCCGACCATCGGCGGCGAATTCGACCACGCCGTAACGCTCGGGATCACGCACCGGATAGGCAAACACGGTGGCACCCGTGATCGGGGTGGCTTTGGCACCGTCTCCGCCGCCATTACTGGCCTGCAGCTGGGGCACCAGGTCGTGGCCATGGAAGAGGTTGTCGCCCAGCACAAGGGCCGCCGGTGCCCCGGCCAGGAACCCGGCGCCGATCAGGAAGGCCTGGGCCAGGCCATCGGGACTGGGCTGCACCGCATAGGTAATCGCCATGCCCCAGCGGCTGCCATCGCCCAGGAGCCGCTCAAAGGCTGCCTGGTCCTGGGGGGTAGTGATAATAAGTACCTCCCGGATCCCCGCCAGCATCAGCGTGGTCAGGGGATAGAAGACCATCGGCTTGTCGTACACCGGCAGCAGCTGCTTGCTCACCGCCTGGGTGATCGGATGCAGGCGCGTGCCACTGCCCCCCGCCAGGACAATTCCCTTGCATGCCATCGGTTCAGGCCGGCAGGGCCGCCATCAGGGAGCCCATCTCGATCGCCTGCAGGCCGTAGCCCCAGCCAAGATTGGCCTTGATGCCGGCCCGTTCCAAGGCCTGTTGCAGGGTGTCGGTGGTGAGCACGCCAAAAATCACCGGCACACCGGTGTCGCGGGCGACGGCGGCCACGCCCTTGCTCACCTCGTTAACCACCACATCGAAATGGGGCGTGTCGCCGCGAATCACGGCCCCCAGGGTGATCACCACCTGGTAACGACCGCTGGACGCCAGCCGCTGGGCCACCAGGGGAATTTCAAAACAGCCGGGCACCCAGGCCACATCCAGCTGGCTGCTGGTCGGGCTGACATCAATGCCGTGACGCGAGAGGGAATCGAGGCAACCGCTCAGCAACCGGCCCGTAACCAGATCGTTAAACCGAGCCACCACGATGGCGACCCGCAGGCTGCTAGCAGCGGTGAAGAATCCTTCGAAGACCGTCAAACGACCGAAACTCGATTGGGATCAGACTACGAAGAAGCTGACGCCCCAGTTGAGCAGCACCAGCCCGACCCAGGCCAGGCCACCCAGCAGGATGAGTCGGTTGGAGCGGCCACTGTCTTCGTTGCTGGCGTAGAGGACGGGCACAGCCACGATCAACGCGAACGACAGCACCACCAGGGCCAGAACGGTGAGGGTGTTGAGGATCTGCATGGATCAGTGTCGGGGTTGGCCGGCCCGCTGGCCAGGGGGCCCGCGTCGGTCAGTGGCGGGATTCTCACACGGCGCTTCGGCCCCTAAGGGGACCGGCGGCGGGTTCCTTCACAAGTTGTCGAGAGCGGCACGCCCGGCCTGGCGGGTGCCCCGGCCCAGCGCCCCTACGATCAGGCCCCCTCCCCCCAGGATCCGTGGCTGCGGAAGCCCCCCAGCAGCTTTCGCTTGTGGCCGATACCGCCCTGCAGGGCAACCTGTTCGGTGCTCCCGAAGAGCCCAAGCCGGCGGCGCGAGCCGCCCAGCCCGCGGTCCGGGCCGATCCGGGCGAGCTCGACGATGCCGCCCTCGAGGCCGATGCCAGCAGCCGTCCCCGGCGGCGGCGCCAGGCCAGGGTCGGGGCCGGGGCGACTGAGTCAGGTCCGACAGGTCCTACCCCAGTAGAAACAACCCAAGCCGGCCTTGCCACAACGGATCCAGGCCCCAGCGATCCCGACCTCGCTGTGTCCCCTGGCCCCGCTGAATCCCCCCCAGCCGAGTCCGGCCCCGACAGCGAAGCCGAGCCGCCAACCGCCGCGACCCCCGACTCCGACCTGCCCCCCTGGCACCACCATTCCCTGGTGGATCCGCAGCAGCTGCCGCCGATGTTGCGCCACTACGTGGAGCTCAAGGCCGCCCATCCCGAGCGGCTGCTGCTCTACCGCCTTGGCGATTTCTTCGAGTGCTTCTTTGAAGACGCGATCACGCTCTCCCAGCTGCTGGAGCTCACCCTCACCGGCAAGGAGGCGGGCAAGGCCCACGGGCGGGTGCCGATGGCCGGCATTCCCCACCACGCGGCCGAGCGCTACTGCGGCGACCTCGTGCGCCGCGGCCTCTGCGTCGCCCTCTGCGACCAGCTGGAGACCACCGCCGCCAAGGGGGCCCTGCTCAAGCGCGACATCACCCGGGTACTGACCCCCGGCACGGTGATCGAAGAAGGGATGCTGGCGGCGCGGCGCAACAACTGGCTCTGTGGCGTCGTGGTGGAGGGCAGCCGCTGGGGCCTGGCGGTGGCGGATGTCAGCACCGGCGAGTTCCGGGTGACGGAGCGCCAGGGCAGCGACCTGCTGCACCAGGAGCTGCTGCAACTAGACGCCGCCGAAGTGGTCTGGCCGGGCGATGGCCCCCGCCCGGCCTGGTGCCCCGGGAGCCTGCGGCTGACCCCCTCGGCCCTCACCCCCTTTGCCGCCCCCGAGGCCCGCTCCGGCCTGCTCAAGCGCTTCAAGCTGGCCAGCCTGGCGGGCCTGGGCCTGGCCGACCTGCCCCTGGGCCAGCGGGCTGCCGGTGGGTTGCTGCGCTACCTCGACGACACCCAACCGGGCGCCGCCATCCCCCTGGACCTGCCCACCACCTGGCATGCGGGCGACCAGCTGGTGCTCGATGCCCAAACCCGCCGCAACCTGGAACTGACCCGCACCCAGCTGGGTGGCGGCCTGCAGGGCTCCCTGCTCTGGGCCCTGGATCGCACCGTCACGGCCATGGGCGGCCGCTGCCTGCGCCGCTGGATCGAGGCGCCCCTGGTCGATCCGGCCGCCATCGGATCCCGCCAGGAGGGGGTGAGCGAACTGGTGAGCCAGCGCCCCCTGCGCCAGGCCCTGCGCCGGCTGCTGCGGCCCATGGGCGACCTGGAGCGGCTCGCGGGCCGGGCCGGGGCCGGCAGCGCCTCCGCCCGGGACCTGGTGGCCCTGGCCGATGGGCTCGAACGGCTGCCCCAGCTGGCCTCCCTGCTGGGGCAGGCCAGTAGTCCGCCCCTGGTGGCCCTGGCCCGGCCCTGGCCGGAGCTGGCCGAGCTGGCAGACCTGGTGCGCCACAGCCTGGTGGACACGCCGCCCCTGGCCCTCACCGAAGGGGGCCTGATCCACGACGGCGTCGACAGCCGCCTCGATGGCCTGCGCAACCAGCTCGATGACCAGGACGCCTGGCTGGCCGAGCAGGAGGCGGGCGAGCGCCGCGCCAGTGGCATCGCCAACCTGCGCCTGCAGTACCACCGCACCTTCGGCTACTTCCTCTCGGTGAGCCGAGCCAAGGCCGGCGCCGTGCCGGAGCACTGGATCCGCCGCCAGACCCTGGCCAACGAGGAGCGCTTCGTCACTCCCGCGCTCAAGGGCCGCGAAGGCCGGATCCTGCAGCTCAAGGCCCGCTCCGCCCAGCGGGAATTTGAGCTGTTCGCCGAACTGCGCAGCCAGGTGGGCGCTCAGGCCACACCGATCCGGGCCGCGGCCCGGCTGGTGGCCGACCTCGATGCCCTCGCCTCCCTGGCCGAGGTGGCCGCCACCAGCGGCTATTGCCGGCCCGAGATCACGGCCGGGCGGGAGCTGCTGATCGAGGCCGGTCGCCATCCGGTGGTGGAGCTGCTGCTGGTGGACAGCCGCTTCACCGCCAATGGCATTGCCCTGGGCGGCGGCCCGGCGGCGATCGGCCGCAACGACCGGGACGCCAGCCCCCCCGATCTCTTGGTACTCACGGGCCCCAATGCCAGCGGCAAAAGCTGCTACCTGCGCCAAACGGGGCTGCTGCAGCTGATGGCCCAGATGGGCAGCTGGATTCCAGCCCGCTCCGCCCAGCTCGGCATTGCCGATCGCATCTTCACCCGCGTCGGCGCCGGTGACGACCTGGCCAGCGGCCAGTCCACCTTCATGGTGGAAATGGCTGAAACGGCCAACATCCTTCACCACGCCAGCAGCCGCTCGCTGGTGCTGCTCGATGAGATCGGCCGCGGTACGGCCACCTTCGATGGCCTCTCGATCGCCTGGGCCGTGGCCGAACACCTGGCCGTCGAGATCCAGGCCCGGAGTGTTTTTGCCACCCACTACCACGAGCTCAATGAATTAGCTGAGCTGCACGCCAACGTGGCCAACGTGCAGGTGCTGGTGGAGGAAACGGGCGACGACCTGCTGTTCCTGCACCGGGTCGTGGCCGGCGGCGCCAGCCGCAGCTACGGCATCGAGGCCGCCCGCCTGGCCGGAGTGCCGGCGGCGGTGTTGCTGCGAGCCCGCCAGGTGCTGGGACGGATCGAGGCCAACAGCCATGTGGCGGTGGGGCTGCAGCCCTAGGCCCCTGGCCCCGAGCCGCAGGTGGGCCTGAACCAGGGCCTGGAGCCGGCAGGCGCCCTCACCGGGGCTGATCGAGCCAGGCCCGCCGCAGCAGGGCATTGGCCGCCGCGGCCACCAGGGCCGCCCCGCCCCGACTGCCATCGAGCCGGATCTGGGCCAAGCCGCTGGCCGCCAGATGGCGCTTGCTCTCGGCCACGCCAACAAAGCCCACGGGCATGCCGATCACCAGGGCCGGCGGCGGCCCCTGCTGGGCCAGGTCCAACAACTGCTCCAGGGCCGTGGGGGCGCTGCCAATCAGCACCACGGCGCCGGGATGGAGCTCCAGGGCAGCCGCCATGCCGAGGGCCGTGCGGGTGCCGCCCGCCGGGGCCCGCTGGGGCGCCCAATCGAGCACGCTCAACACCGGATTGGCGAAGGTGCGCCGGGCCATCGGCTGCACCGCCGCCGCCGCCATGGCCGTGTCGGTGAGAATCACGGCGCCGGCCGCCAGGGCGGCCATGCCCTGGGCGCAGGCCCCAACGGACCAGTGCAGGTCGGCGGCCAGGCTGAGGTCGCCACCGCTGTGGATCACCCGTTCGAGCAGGTCCTGCTCGGCTGGATCGAAGCCAGTGGGCCCCAGCCAGCCGCGGATGCGCCGCACGCTTTCGCTGAAGATCGGATGGTCGAAGGGCGCAGCGCTGGGGTTGTTGGGGGCAGGGGCGATACCGCTGCCACTTGCTAAGCCCAAGCTCCCTTGGGAAGCCTCGGGAACGGTCCCGTGAACAGGGTCCTGGTACGGCTCAGGGACGGTCTCGCGGAAGGTCTCGCCTGCGCCCACTCCACACCCTGAGACAGCCCACAATTGAGTTTACGAATGGGCTCCCGCAGCCAGGTCCGCGCCGATGCCGATCCACCTCTTCTGGGGGGATGACGAAGCGGCCCGCACCCGGGCCGTGGACGCCCTGATCCAGCAGGTCTGCGACCCCAGCTGGCAGAGCCTCAACCTCACCCGCCTCGATGGCAACGACCAGGCCCAGGCGGCCCAGGCCCTGGCGGAGGCCCGCACACCGCCCCTGGGGGCCGGCGATCGGGTGGTGCTGCTACAGCGCAGCCCCTTCTGCAACCAGTGCCCGGCCGACCTGGCCAGCCAACTGGAGGCAAACCTGGGCCAGATCCCCGACCACTGCCATTTGGTGCTGGTCAACAGCGCCAAACCGGATGCGCGCCTGCGCACCACCAAGGCGCTCAAGGCCGTGGCCAAGGAACGCAGCTTCAGCCTGCCGGCGGTCTGGGACGGGGCCGGCCAGGTGGAGCTGGTGAGCCGCACGGCCAAGGAGATGGACCTGGCGATCGAGCCGGCGGCGGCCGAGGCCCTGGCCGAGGCGATCGGCAGCGACAGCGCCCGCCTCGCCAGCGAACTGGAGAAGCTCTCGCTCTATGCCGGGACTGGCAAAGCCGGTGGCCCTAGCACCACGATCACGGCTGCGGCCGTGGCCGCCCTGATCGGCAGCCATGCCACCTCGAGCCTGCAGGTGGGCGATGCCCTGCTGGCCGGCCAGAGCGTCGAAGCGATCGCCCTGGTGGAGCAGCTGCTGGAAGTGAACGAGCCGGCCCTGCGGATCGTGGCGGCCCTCAGCAGCCAGATCCGCGGCTGGCTCTGGGTGAGCCTGCTCGATGCCCAGGGGGAACAGGACGTGGCCGTGATCGCCAAGGCAGCCGGCATCGGCAACCCCAAACGCATTTATGTGATGCGCAAACAGATCCGCGGCCGCCCCCCGGGGCGCTTCCTGCGCCTGCTGGGCCAGCTGTTGGAGGTGGAGGCGGCCCTGAAACGGGGCAGTGACCCAGGCGATGCCTTCCGCGATGGCTTTTTGCTGGCTGGGCCCTGACCAGCGTCCTGGGGCTTAAAACCGAATATCCGCCTGGACCCCAGCAGCCCTCAATAGGCGGCGTAACTCTTCTCTTCCACAAGGTGGGAGCCGCAGAGCTCGTTGATCTGGGCCTTGAGGGTGGCCCTCCGGTCATTGGTGCGATATACGGAGCGGGCCAGGGCCACAAAGGGGGCACCGAATTCGCCGGCCCGCTCACAGTCGCGGATGCGATCTTCGATCTCCCAGAGCTCGCCGTTCACGCCCACCAGCTCGGCCCTGGCCGCCGCCAGGGCCGCCTGAGCGGCAGTACCGGCAACCGTACCTGTAGTAGCTCCGGCGCCGAGCCCCGCCCGGACCGCCACCACCTCCAGGGCGTCCAGCTCCACGGCCACGTTGGCCCGTTTGGCGGGATCCGCGATCCGCTGGATCTTGATCTGCAGGATCGTGAGCTTGTCGACCAGCTCCCCTGCCGACACAGGCACCAGCAACTCCATCACCTGACGCGCTCGAGGGCGCCCAGGCTAGGGGCCGATAATCGGCCAATCACGCGCAGCAACACTGGGAATGGGCCTGCTGGTTCAGAAGTTCGGCGGCACCTCGGTCGCGGATGTGGAACGGATCCAGGCGGTGGCCCGGCGCATCGCGGCTAGCCGCGAGGCCGGCCATGACCTGGTGATCGTGGTCTCCGCCATGGGCCACACCACCGACGACCTCACCGGCCTGGCCCGCGCCATCAGCAGCGACCCGCCCCAGCGGGAAATGGACATGCTGCTGGCCACCGGCGAGCAGGTGTCGATCGCCCTGCTGGCCATGGCCCTGCATGCCCTGGGGGTGCCGGCGGTCTCGATGACCGGGCCCCAGGTGGGCATCGTCACCGAATCGACCCACGGCCGGGCCCGCATCCTCGAGGTGCGCACCGAACGGCTGCAACGCCACCTGGACAACGGCCTGGTGGTGGTGGTGGCGGGCTTCCAGGGCACCAGCAGCGGCCACGCCGGCACCCCGGAGATCACCACCCTGGGCCGGGGCGGCTCCGACACCTCGGCCGTCGCCCTGGCCGCGGCCCTGGGCGCCGAGGCCTGCGAGATCTACACCGATGTGCCCGGGGTGCTCACCACCGACCCCCGCAAGGTGGCCGATGCCCAGCTGATGACGACGATCAGCTGCAACGAGATGCTGGAACTGGCCAGCCTGGGGGCCGCCGTGCTGCACCCGCGGGCCGTCGAAATCGCCCGCAACTACGGCGTGCCCCTGGTGGTGCGCTCCAGCTGGAGCGAGGCCCCCGGCACCCTGCTCACCAGCGACAGCGCCAGCCGCCGTCCCGGCCACACCGGCCTGGAACTGAGCCGGCCCGTGGATGGGGCCGACCTAGAGGAACGCCAGGCCGTTCTGGCCCTCTCCCATGTGCCCGACCAACCGGGCGTGGCGGCTCGCCTGTTTGAGGCCCTGTCGGCGGCCGGCCTGAATGTGGATCTGATCGTTCAGGCCACCCATGAAGGCGCCAGCAACGACATCGCCTTCACCCTGGCCGAGATGGAACTGGAGCGGGCCCGCTCGGTTTGCCAGGAGCTGCTGGTGGCCCTGGGCGCCGACAAGGCCACCCTCAGCGCCGAGGCCGGCATGGCCAAACTCAGCATTTCTGGGGCCGGCATCCTCGGCCGCCCTGGCGTCGCCGCCCGCCTGTTCGACACCCTGGCCAAGGCCAGCATCAACCTGCGCCTGATCGCCACCAGCGAGGTGAAGGTGAGCTGCCTGGTGGCCGGATACCAAGGCAGCAAGGCCCTGCAGGCGGCAGCCCAGGCCTTCGAATTAGCGGAGCAGCAGCTGCGGCTCAACCCCAGCCCGGCGGGCCTGGGCGAACCCGAGGTGCGGGGGGTGGCCCTGGATCGGGATCAGGCCCAAGTGGCGGTGCATCGCATTCCCGACCGTCCCGGCAGCGCCGCCGCCGTCTGCCGGGCCCTGGCCGATGCGGGCATCTGCCTCGATTCCATCGTCCAGTCGGAACGCACCCATGGCAGCGGCGACCAGCTCAGCCGCGACATGGGCTTCACCCTGCGCCGCGACGACCTGGGCCGGGCCCAGGCGGCCCTACAACCACTGCTGGCCCTGTGGCCCGAGGCCCGCTTCGAGCAAGGCATGGCGATCGCCCGGGTCAGTGCGGTGGGGGCGGGCATGCCCTCGACAGCCGGCACTGCCGCCCGTATGTTCCGCTGCCTGGCCGAAGCGGGCATCAACATCGAGATGATCGCCACCAGCGAAATCCGCACCAGCTGCGTGGTGGCCGAAGCCGATGGGGTGGTGGCCCTGCAGGCGGTGCATGGCGCTTTCGGCCTAGGCGGCGCGGCCGTTCACAAGGCCGAAGGCACCGAGGCTTAAAGCGCAAACGGAAGGGGCCCTAGGCGACCCCGGCTCAGGCCTTGCCCACCAACTTCTGGCGCAGGGTCTTGATGCGATCGCGCAGGCTGGCGGCCCGTTCGTATTCGAGGTTCTTGGCGGCGTCCTTCATGCGCTCCTCCAGCTGGGTAATTAGCTCAGGCAGGGATTCAAGCGGCACTTCGTTGTGCACGGCCTGGTCGGTGGCTTCCTCCAGTTGCTCATCATTGAGCCGGCGCGACACCTCCAGAAAGGCGAGAATCGAGTTTCCGGCCCGCTTGCCTGCCGGCGTTGGCGTGATGCCATGTTCGACGTTGTAGGCGTGTTGAATGGCGCGACGTCGCTCCGTTTCCGAGATCGCCCTGGCCATCGAATCGGTGAGGTTATCGGCATAGAGCAAGGCCTTACCTTCGATGTGTCGGGCGGCCCGGCCAATGGTCTGGATCAAGGAGCGCTCCGCCCGCAGGAAGCCCTCCTTATCGGCATCAAGAATCGCCACCAGAGACACTTCGGGCAAGTCCAATCCTTCCCGCAGCAGGTTGACGCCCACCAGCACGTCGTATTCGCCATTACGGAGATCCTGGATGATCTCAATCCGCTCGATCGAGTGGATTTCGGAGTGGAGGTAGCGCACCTTCACACCATGTTCGGCCAGGTAGTCGGTGAGGTCCTCGGCCATGCGCTTGGTCAAGGTGGTGATCAACACCCGCTCGCGCTTGTCGGCCCGCTCGCGGATTTCGCCAAGCAAGTCATCCACCTGACCCTCGGTAGGACGCACCTCCACAATCGGATCGAGCACGCCGGTAGGGCGTATCACCTGCTCGACAATATGGCCCTTGCTCTGGGCCATCTCCCAATTGCCTGGGGTAGCGCTGACAAAAATTGTCTGCTGGGCCTTTTCCCAGAATTCATCGCCTTTGAGCGGCCTGTTATCCGCCGCCGAAGGCAGGCGGAAGCCGTGCTCGATCAAGACTTGCTTGCGGGATTGGTCGCCGTTGTACATGGCCTGCAACTGGGAGCAGGTGACGTGGCTTTCATCGACCACCAGCAGCCAGTCCTTGGGGAAGTAATCGATCAGACATTCAGGCGGGGTACCCGCCGGCCGGCCGGCCAGATGGCGGGCGTAGTTTTCAACGCCATTGCAATAGCCCACCTGCTCAAGCATCTCCAAGTCGTAGGTGGTGCGCTGTTCCAGCCGCTGGGCCTCGAGCAGGCGACCCTCGCGGTTGAGCAGGTCGAGCCGGTCATGGAGTTCGGCGCGGATCTCCGCGATCGCCCCCTCCAGCCGCTCCTTGGGGGTCACAAAGTGCTTTGCCGGATAGATATTAATCGTTTCAAGGCTTTGCAGAATCTCGCCGGTGGTGGGATCGACATAGCGAATCGCCTCCACCTCATCGCCGAACAATTCAATCCTGACCAGACGATCCTCGTAGGCCGGCCCAATTTCCAGCACATCGCCGCGGACGCGAAAACGTCCGCGCGAAATCTCCACATCATTGCGAGAATACTGATTGTTCACCAATTCGCGCAAAGAGCCGCGCAGGTCGAGGGTTTCTCCCACCTGGAACTTCACCGCCGCCTTGAGATACTCGGATGGGATCCCCAGGCCGTAGATGCAACTAATCGAAGCCACCACAATCACATCGGAGCGTTCAAACAAGGAACGGGTTGCCGAGTGACGCAACATATCGATCTCCTCGTTGATCGAGGCGGTCTTAGCGATATAGGTATCCGAGACCGCCACATAGGCCTCGGGCTGGTAATAGTCGTAGTAGGAAATGAAATATTCGACCGCGTTATTGGGGAAAAATTCCCGCAACTCATTACAGAGCTGGGCCGCCAAGGTCTTGTTGTGGGCAAGCACCAAGGTGGGACGGCCCGTGCGGGCGATCACATTGGCGATCGAAAAGGTCTTGCCGGTGCCAGTAGCCCCCAGCAGGGTCTGATACCGGTCGCCGGCATCGACGTTGCGCACCATGGCCTCAATGGCCGAGGGCTGGTCGCCCTTGGGCTCGTAGGGCGCGTGGAGCTCGAAGTGGGCCATGAACCCATTCTCAGGCCATCGGGGCCGGGCCGGGGGTGGACCACCGACCCATGGGCAGGGGTCAAACCCGCCAGCACGGGTCGAAAAGGACTCCGGGCCGGCGCCTCAACGCGGCGATGCCCAGGGAGAACAGCCAAACGGCCCCATAAACGGCCCCATCAGCGTGATCAGACCTGGGCCGTAACAGCAGCGCCCCTGCCCAAGGCCTCGCGCAGGCTGCGAACCACAGCCACCATGGCCAGCTCATCGTCGAGGCGATTGACGGCCGAACCAACCCCGACACCACTGGCGCCGGCGGCGATCGCCAAGGGCAGGGTCACGGCCGAAAGGCCGGAAGCGCAGAGCACCGGCACAGACACAACCCGGCTGATCGCGTGGGCGGCGGCCAGGGTGGGGGCGGCCTTCTCAATCAGGCCGAGGCTGCCGGCGCTGAAGGGACGGGCGCTGGTGCCGCCTTCAGTCTGGATCAGGTCAGCGCCGGCTTCCACCAGGTCAATGGCCAGCTGCTCCTGCTGGTCGAGGAGCAACACGTGGGGCACCGTGACGGATAGCACCACTTCAGGCAGTAACGCCCGGGTGCTGCGGGTCAGTTCGAGCACCTCGGCGGCATCAAAAATGCGCCCGAGCGGATAGAAGGCGTCGTAGTTGCCGATCTCCACCAGGGCGGCGCCGGCGGCCACAGCAGCGGGAAACAGCTCGGGATCGACAGCAGAGACGCAGATCGGCAGGCCGGAGAGGGCGGCGGCGCGGCGCACCAGGTCGGGATCACAGGCCAGGTCGATCAGGTCGGCACCACCAAGACCTGCGGCGCGGCTAATCCGCTCCACCGACGCGACATCAAAATTGGTGAGGCCGGCGATCACCTTGAGCAGGCGCCGCGAGGCCAGGGCTTGCTGCAGTTGAAGCGGCAGGCTGGACAGACGGGACATGGGCGGCCGGACAGCGAATGAAGCCGATTCTCCCATCCGAAGCCTCGCCTGCGTCAGGGGCGCCAGAGGGGGGGGGCCGTTTCCGGGGCCAGGCCCGTCCCCCCTGGGGGCCCCTGCACGGGGCCCTGCACAAGCGGCTGCGCCGCGACCCGGAGCTGCTGCCGGCCGGGGCCCCCCTGCTGGTGGCGGTATCCGGCGGCCAGGACTCCATGGCCCTGACCCGGCTACTGCACGACCTGGGCCGGCTGCACGGCTGGAGCCTGCACCTCTGGCATGGCGACCATGGCTGGCGGCCCGAATCGGCTCGCCAGGCCGAGGAGCTCCAGACCTGGGCCGAAGGCTGGGGTCTGACGATCACCCTGGATCGGGCCAGCGCCCCCCCCGCCAGCGAAGCGTCGGCAAGGGCCTGGCGCTACGGGCGACTGGAGGCCCTGGCCCTAGAGCGGGCCTGCGCCCAGGTAGTGACCGGCCACACCGCCAGCGACCGGGCCGAGACCCTGCTGCTGAACCTGGCCCGGGGCAGCCACCGCCAGGGCCTGGCCAGCCTGCGGCAACGGCGACCGCTCAGTCCCGGCTCGCCAATCACCCTGGTGCGGCCCCTGCTGGGCCTGGCCCGGGCCGACACGGCCCAGTTCTGCGCCGACTGGAAGCTGCCGATCTGGCTCGACCCCAGCAACACCAGCCCCCGCTTCAGCCGCAATCGAATCCGCCAGGAGGTAATGCCGGTGCTGGAGGAACTCCATCCCGGCTGCGCCAACCGCATTAGTGCCCTGGCCGAGCGGCTGGAACAGGAGCAGAACGGGCTGGAGGAGCTGCTTGATCTCGCCCTGGCCCCCCTCACTGCCGCCGCCGCCGGGGCGCATCCACCGCCGCCGTTGTGCCTGAACCGGACCGCGCTAACGCGCCTGGGTCGCCCAAATCAAGGGAGGTTGCTGCACCACTGGCTCAAACGGCACAGCGGCCTGAGCCTGGAGGCCGCCAGCCTCGACACACTTCTGGGCCAGCTGCAAAGCGGCCCAGGCCCAGGGGAGCGCTGCTTGCCCCAGGGTTGGCGGCTGAGCTGGACCCGACGCATGCTGGTATTGGCGCCCCCCGCCGCGGGACCTGAGCTTGGACTTGTGCCTGGGCCTGGTGTGACAAGAACAGACGTCCCGGCTGAGCCCCGATCAGAATCCAGCGACGCCAATCCCCTCACCACCGCCTGAACAGTTTGTGAGCACCAACCTTCAGGACGCCTATATCGCCGTCGAGCATGCCTACAGCATGCAGCAATTTCCTGAGGCCTTGAGGCTGGCCAAGGAGCTCCTCCCCCGGATTCCCACCGGCGCGGAAGACCAACTAGATCTGCGGTTGCAATTGCTCGTCGGCCACACCTATCTCTATGGCTTGGGTCAGCCCCAGAAGGCCTTGCCCTGTTATCAAGAGGTGTTGAAGCAGAGTTACGACCCCACCTACCGGGAACTGGCCGAGCAGGGCGTGAACCTCTGCCAGCAGGCCGGAGTCAGTTTGTCGACCCCGGACAGCCAGGCCGCCAACGCCGACCAACCTGTGGCGACAAGCGATGGGGCTGACGCCAGCGCCGGCTCTGGGGCAGCGGTGCCCTGGCTGGATGACCTCAGCGGCCTGGCCGGAACCAGCGGCCTGGCTGACCTGGGGGGCGACGTGCTGGTGGCCCAACCCTGGGCTACGGCAGGGGACGAGCCGGTGAAAGCCGAGCTAGTCGAGCGGATCGAACGGATTGAACCGGAAGTGGTCGAAGGGATCGAGGAGCCCGTCACCACGGTGGAGGCCTCCGGCCTCGGCAGCCCCCAGGCCTTCAGTCCCGCCGAAGCGGCTGAGCTGGCCAAGGGATTGCTGCGGGTGGTGCTGCGCTGAGCCTCAGGCCAGGGCTGAAGCAAGCGATCGTTGCCGGCTTGACCGATGCCAACCGATACCCAGCTCCCCCCCCGACAGGCCCCCTTAGGGACCTTTCAGGGGGGGCAGCCCAGTCCAGGGACCCGGGCCGGCGACGGAGAGGGAACGCCCTCAGCTGGCGGCGCCGGACCGGCGGCGGCGGGTACGGGTGGCGGCCAGTTCCGGATCTTCAACCGGGGCCTCAGTCGCCGTTACCGCGACCAGTTGCCGCTGGGGTTCAGCCGCGGCTGGAGCCTGGACCTGGGTTGCGGGCTGGGCCAGGGCCGTGGCACCGGCGGCCTGGGCCGGGCGATCGCGGTTGACATCCCGGTTGACTTCCCGGCTCAGCTCCCGGCCCCCATCGCGACCGCCCTCGCGGCGACCGCCCCTGGGAGCCGGACGGCTGTCGGGCTCGGCATCGGCGCGGCCCTTGTAGGCGGGCGTGCCGCCAGGAGCCGGCTGGACCAGACAGATGATCAACGGCTCCACTTGGAGCTCGCGGCGCAGGCGCCGCTGCAGACCCACTTCGATTTCGCGCTGCACGCCCATCCAATCCACGTCAGGGGCGGCGCCGCCACTGTTGCGCGACAACTGGCTCCAGCGGTTCTCCAGGACCCAGCCGATCTCGCGCTCGGCCCAGAGGGACATCTTGCGGGCATCGGCGGTGGTGACCACGCCCCGCAGGTTGACCCGGGGCGGCGCCGCCATCACGCCGTCGGTGCTGATCACGGCCAGCAGGGTGATCACGCCGTCTTCGGCCAGCTGCTGGCGCTCCTTGAGCACGCGGGCATCGACGATGCCATTGCGGGAGGCATCCAGCAGTTCGATACCGGCCTTGACCGGATCACCCCTGCGGATCGACTCCGGCTTGAGTTCCACCACATCACCGTTTTCGATGATCAGGCAGTTATCAGCTGGGATGCCCATCGACTGGGCCGTTTTGGCATGGGCCACCAGCATGCGGTGTTCGCCATGCACGGGCACAAAGAACTTGGGCCGGGTCAGGGCCAGCATCAACTTGTCGTCTTCCTGGGAGCCGTGGCCGGAGACGTGGATGCCTTCGCCCTTGCCATAGACCACCTTGGCGCCGAGCATCATCAGCCGGTCAATCGTGTTCACCACCGAAATGGTGTTGCCGGGAATTGGGCTGGCCGAGAAGATGATCGTGTCGCTCGACTTGACCTGAACCTGGGGATGGTCGCTGCGGGAGATGCGGCTCAGGGCGGCCAGGGGTTCCCCCTGGCTACCGGTCATCAATAACAGGGTTTCGCGATCAGGCAGGTCACGGATCTGCTTGATCGGCACGAACAGTTCATCCGGGCAGCGCATGTAGCCGAGTTCGCGCGCCTTGGCGATCACGTTGAGCATCGAGCGGCCCAGCAGACCGACCTTGCGGCCATGCTTCATCGCCAGCTCGAGAATCATCGAGACCCGATGGGTGGAGCTGGCAAAGGTGGTGAGAATCACCCGACCTTCGGCATTGCCGATGTGGCGATCGAGGTGGGGGAACACGGCCCGCTCGGGCGGCGTGAAACCAGGCAGCTCAGCGTTGGTGGAATCACTGAACAGACACAGCACCCCTTGCTCGCCGTAATGGGCCATGCGCTGGATGTCGAAATACTCGCCATCCACCGGGGTGTGGTCGAATTTGAAGTCACCGGTGAAGATCACCACGCCGGCAGGGGTGGTGATCGCTAGGGAGAAACTGTCGGCAAGCGAGTGGGTGTTGCGGATGAACTCCACCTTGAAGTGCTGACCCACCTGCACCACATCCCGGGGTGAGACGGTCTGGAGGATCGTGCGATCCATCACGCCCGCTTCCTCCATCTTGCCCGTGAGCATGGATAGGGCCAGGCGGGGCCCATAGATCACCGGAATCGTGAAATTCTTGAGGTGATGGGGAATGCCACCAATGTGATCTTCGTGACCATGGGTGACGATCATGCCGCGAATGCGCTTCTGATTTTCGCGCAGATAGCTGGTGTCGGGCAACACCACATTGACGCCATGCATGCCATCGCTGGGGAAGGCCAGGCCGCCATCCACCAGCATCAGGTCATCGCCATATTCAAAAACGCAGGTGTTTTTGCCGATCTCATGCAAACCACCGAGGGGAATCACCCGCAGGACTGGCTGCTTGTCGGCGGCTTCGGAGCGACCGGCACTGGCGTTACGCGTGATCGGATTGGATGGGCTCATCAGGGGAAAGGAAGAAGAAGGGAAGGGGATGCCGGAAGGGGCGGACAGGAACTGGGGCTGGGCTGGGGCAATGCCTCCGAACCGTTCTGCAGACCGAGCTGCTAGGGGTGAGATGGAGGGGTGGATGGGCCTTGGCGTCAGGTGGGACGCAGGGCTACCAGGGCTGTGGTCAATCGCTCGCGAACATCACTGGAGGCGGACACCAGGGGAAGACGGGGGGCACCCACGGGCCAGCCGCGCAACTCCAGGGCGGCCTTGACGGGGATGGGATTGGTGGTCAGAAACAAGGCTTTGCACAGGGGCAGCAACCGTTCATGCAGGGCCAGGGCCGTGGCGTAATCGCCGGCAAGGAAAGCAGCCACCAGCTGGCTGATCTCCCGGGCCACTAAATGGCCGGCCACACTCACCACGCCAACAGCGCCCACGGCCAGCATCGGCAGGGTGAGGGCGTCATCGCCGCTGTAGATCGCCAGCCGCTCGCCACAGGCGGCCCGCAGCTGGCTGACCTCCTCGGTGGTGCCGCTGGCGGCCTTGAAACTGACCACGTTGGGCAGGTCGAGCAGCCGGGCCGTGGTCTCCGGGCTGAGGCTGGTGCCGGTGCGACCGGGAATGTTGTAAAGCATTAGCGGTAGCTCAGGCGCCGCCTGGGCCACGGCCCGGAAATGGGCCTCCAGCCCCTCCTGGGGCGGCTTGTTGTAATAGGGCACCACCACCAGGGCCCCGTCGGCGCCCAGGGCAGCCGCCTGGCCAATCGCCTCGATCGCCTCGGCAGTGCAGTTGCTGCCGGTGCCCGCCAGCAGGGCGGCGCGGTTGCCGACGGCGGCCTTAACGGCGGAGAAAAGCTGGTGTTGCTCCTCCCAGCTGAGGGTGGGGGATTCGCCGGTGGTGCCGCAGAGCACCAGGCCGTCGCAGCCCTCCTCAACCAGGTGGCTGGCCAGGCGGCCGGCCAGATCAAGATCGACAGCGCCATCGGCGCCAAAGGGGGTGACCATGGCCGTCACCACCCGACCGAAGGGGGCGGGGGAGGCGGCCCCGGGCGTCAAGGGGCTTGGCAGCGAACGGGTCATCGGCCCACTCCCGCAGCCGCTTCACTAGAGGTGATCTTCTTGGGCGCTTCGCTGGAGGCTGCTGCTGCTGCGGGATCGAGCAGCAGCTCGGCGATCTGGATGGCGTTGAGGGCCGCCCCTTTACGGATCTGGTCACCGCAGAGCCAGAGCTCTAGGGCATTGGGCTCGCTGAGGTCCTGGCGGATGCGGCCCACGGCCACCGGGTCCCGACCGGTGACATCGGTAGGCATCGGGAAGCGATTGGCGCTGAAATCCTCGATCAACTCCACGCCGGGCGCCTGGGCCAACAGGGCGCGGGCCTCCTCGACTGGGAAAGGTTCGTGGAACTCAATGTTGACGGCCTCGGAGTGGGCCCGCAGCACCGGCACCCGCACACAGGTGGCTGTGACCCGCAGATCGGGCAGGCCCATGATCTTGCGGGTTTCATGCAGCATCTTCAGCTCTTCTTCGCAATAGCCGTTGTCCTGCAGGGGCGAGTTGTGCAGGAACAAATTGAAGGCGAGCGAGTAGGGGAGCACGGCGCTTTCGGGGCTGCCGCCATCAAGCACGGTTTGGCTGAGGCTGCGCAGCTCCTCCATCGCCCGGGCACCGGCACCGCTGGCCGATTGGTAGGTGCTCACCACCACCCGGCGCAGGGGCCGCCGGGCCGCCAGGGGCGCCAGGGCCAGGGTCATCAGAATTGTGGTGCAGTTGGGATTGGCGATGATCCCCTGGTGGGCGAAAACCGCCTGCGGGTTCACTTCCGGCACCACCAAGGGCACCTGGGGATCGAGGCGAAAGGCGCTGGAGTTGTCGATCACCACGGCACCGGCCGCCGCCGCCACAGGCGCCCACTGCTTCGACACCGAGCCGCCGGCGGAGGCCAGCACCAGATCCACGCCCGCAAAAGCCTCAGCGCTCACCGGCTGAATCGTCTGACTCTGGCCGTTCCAGAACAAGGTCTGACCGGCCGAGCGGGAAGAGGCCAACAGCACCAGCTCCGCCACCGGGAACTGGCGCTCGGCCAGCAGGGCGAGCAGTTCCTGGCCCACGGCCCCGGTGGCACCGAGAACGGCCACCTTGAGGGGCCTGTTGGGGAGGGAGCTGGCGGTAGGGAGGGACAAGGGCGGCAGGGGTGAGAAGGCCAGGAGCGGCAGGGAACGGTTGGGGCAGGACAGCGCTGGTGGAGCAGGCGTTGAGCTCAGACGTTGAGCTCAGACGTTGAACTCAGACGTTGAACTCAGACGTTGAGCGAAGACGGTGAGCGAAGACGTGGGGCGTGGCAGCAGGCGGGGATTCGATCTGAAAAGGCTTGGAGCAAAAAAGCTTGGAGCAATTAAGGCTGCGATCAGGAAAGCCTGGATCAGAAGCAGTAGGAACCCGAATAGGGAGGGTCCTGGCGCCGCTGGTAGGCAGAACCTGGCTCGCTCGCTTGGCGCTTCCGCCCTAGGGATTAGGGAATCCCTCTGGAGCCGGGAGGCTTGGACCTGGGATCTGGGCCGCTTGTCGGGCAGGGCCTGGCGGGGAAGCGGAACTTCTGGATGAAGAAGCTGGTCCTGCCACCAATCGAGCCCTCAAATCGAGCCCTCAGATGGAGCTCTGGGGGGCATGACCTAAGACCCTGAGCGGGATCTCAGGATTGGGGCGGCTGAATCAGCGGGGGCGTTGCCCAGGCTGGTTGGGCCGGGGGCTGCTGAAGCTGGACTGGATCGGAACTGAAACGGATCTGGACTGATCGGAACTGAATCGCTGGGTCTGGGGTCGGTTGGCAGGGGTTGGGTAGGAGGACGTATGGGAAGCGAAGCGTTGGGGGAGCAGCCGACCCAACCCCTCGCCGGAGGGGGATGTCGTGAACAATACGTCTCCATTCGTTCCCTGGCGATGGGGCCGGCGCTGAAACCTGGCGAGGTCAGTTCCTAGGATCGGGGGCTGCCCCGCCGATCCGGTCCGGCGTCCCTCCCCACCAGCCCGCCATGAGTTCTGCCGCCAGCGCCGCCCCCTCCAGCCTGAAGGTCACCACCAGCCCGCGCCCGGGTAGCCGCCTGGCCCTGGAAGTGGCCGTTCCGGCGGGCCGCAGCCAGTCCAGCTACGACGCCGCCCTGGAGAAACTGAGCCGCAGCATCAAACTGCCCGGCTTCCGCAAAGGCAAGGTGCCCCGGCCCGTGCTGCTGCAACAGATCGGCCCGCTGCGGGTGCGCGCCACGGCCCTGGAGGAGCTGATCGATGCCGTGTTCCGCGATGCCCTGGCCCAGGAGGAAATTGCGGCAATCGGCCAACCGGAACTGGCCGGCGGCTTCGAGGCCCTGCTGGAGCGCTTCGCCCCCGGCGAGGAGCTCACCTTGATCCTGGAGCTGGATGTGGAACCCACCCCCAGCCTCAAGCTCACCAAGGGACTGGTGGCCGCCAGCGAAGCCGTCAGCTACGACCCCGCCCGGGTCGACGAATGGATCGAACAATCCCGCCAAAAGCTGGCCAGCCTGGTGCCGGTCGAGGACCGACCCGCCCAGGCCGGTGATGTGGCCGTGGTCGACTTCAGCGGCACCTTCAGCGACGACGACAGCCCGATCAGCGGCGGCAGTGGCGAAGGCATGGAAGTCGAACTGGAAGAGGGCCGCATGATCCCCGGCTTCGTCGAAGGGGTGATCGGCATGGCGGTCGGCGACACCAAAACCGTGGCCTGCCAGTTCCCCGAGGAATACCCCCAGGAGGACTGCCGCGGCCGGGCCGCCAGCTTCGTGCTCACCCTCACTGATCTCAAGACCAAGGAACTGCCCGAGCTCGACGACGCCTTTGCCCAGCAGGCCAGCGACAAGGAAACCTTCGCCGAGCTGCGCTCCGACCTAGAAGCCCGCCTCCAGGAGGACGCCGAACGCCGCGACAAGGCCAACCGCCACGACGCCCTGCTCGATGCCCTGGTCGAGCAGCTCGAGGTGGAACTACCCGAAACCCTGGTGCAGGAAGAAATCCGCGCCCTGCTGGAGCAGACCGCCGGCCAGCTGGCCCAGCAGGGCATGGACGTTCGCAAACTGTTCACTCCCGAGCTGGTGCGCAGCCTGCGGGACACGTCCCGGCCGGAAGCCGAGAAACGCCTGCGCCGCAGCCTGGCCCTCAAGGCCCTGGCCGTAGCTGAAGCGATCGAGCTGGCCGAGGAAGAGCTCGACACCAAGCTGAAGGAGCTGTCCCGCAACCTCAGCGAAAGCGGCAATATCGATCCAGCCCGCCTGCGCCAGGCCGTGCAGGACGACCTGATGCGCCAGAAGCTGCTCGACTGGCTGGAAAGCCACAGCACGATCACCGCCAAGACAGCTGATGCGCTGGCTGCAGAGGAGCTGGCAGCTGAGGAGCTGACGGCAAAGGAACTGGCGGCAGAGGTGGAAGCTGAGGACTAGCCCCAGAGGGCGAGGCTGCCGCGAAAGCCGCAGCCCAAACCAAGGCCCCAGCCTCCAAAACAGCTGCCACTAGGACCCTGAGGCCCCGGCCGCCGAGGCCAACGCCCCTGGGCCCGCTTGAGCGCCATAGATTGACTCCACTGCCCTAAGCCCTACGGCCGCGTGATCGACGCCCAACCCCTAGCCCTGCGCCACCATCCGGTCCTAAACCAATGGCAAGGCTTCCGTCCCGAGGCGATCGCGCCCGGACCCCAGGCCGCCCCTGGGGTCCTGCCCACCGTCGTCGAGCAATCCGGCCGGGGCGAGCGGGCCTTTGACATCTATTCGCGCCTGCTGCGCGATCGGATCATCTTCCTGGGCACCGGCATCGATGACGCCGTTGCCGATGCCTTGGTGGCCCAGCTGCTGTTCCTTGAGGCCGAAGACCCCGAAAAGGACATCCAGATCTACGTGAACTCCCCCGGCGGCTCGGTGACAGCGGGCCTGGCCATCTACGACACGATGCAGCAGGTATCCCCTGACATCGTCACCATCTGCTACGGCCTGGCCGCCAGCATGGGCGCCTTCCTGCTGTCGGGCGGCACCAAGGGCAAGCGCCTAGCCCTGCCTAATGCCCGAATCATGATTCACCAGCCCCTAGGCGGCGCCCAGGGCCAGGCCGTGGACATCGAAATCCAGGCCAAGGAGATCCTCTTCCTCAAGGACACCCTCAATGGGCTGATGGCCGAACACACGGGCCAACCCCTCGAAAAAATCGCCGAAGATACGGACAGGGATTATTTTCTCTCCCCGGCCGAAGCGGTCACCTACGGGCTGATCGACAGGGTCGTCACCGAAGTGAATCCCATCTGACCCCCCGCCCCAGCGTCTGCTCCCGCCCCAGCTCCACGCCCCACCTGCCCTGGCCTGACCCCTTAGACGCTCCCCTCGATGGCCAAGTTCGACGCCCACCTGAAGTGCTCGTTCTGCGGCAAGTCCCAGGAACAGGTCCGCAAGTTGATTGCCGGACCTGGGGTGTACATCTGCGACGAGTGCATCGATCTCTGCAATGAGATCCTCGATGAGGAGCTGACCGAAAGCCAGGTGGCGGCCCGCAGCAGTGCACCCGAAACCAAGAGCAAGACCCCCAGCAAGAAAACAGCCAAACCAGCCCCGACCCTGGCGGAGGTGCCCAAGCCCCACCAGATCAAGGCCTTCCTCGACCAGCAGGTGGTTGGCCAGGAAGAAGCCAAAAAAGTGTTGGCGGTAGCGGTGTACAACCACTACAAACGGCTGGCCTGGCAGGGCGATGGCCAGGGCGAAACAGACCAGACCGCTACCCGCCTGCAGAAGTCGAACATCCTGCTGATCGGGCCCACCGGCTGTGGTAAGACCCTGCTCGCCCAGACCCTGGCCGAGATGCTGGATGTGCCCTTCGCCGTGGCTGATGCCACCACCTTGACGGAGGCTGGCTACGTCGGTGAAGACGTGGAGAACATCCTGCTGCGGCTGCTGCAGAAGTCCGACATGGATGTGGAGCAGGCCCAGCGCGGCATCAT
>CAMAPJ010000019.1 GCA_945860085.1 Synechococcus sp. UW140
GCAACCGTTATCTGGGCGCTTTTAGTTACCGCTTTAATCGACGATTTAACCTCATAGCGATGACAGATCGGGTGTTGCAGACAGTCTGCTGCTGCCTCGCCCGACCGGAACGCCTCCTAAGGAGCGCGGAGTTTACTGCCTAATCAAGACCCAGTTTGAAACCAGCCTGTGGACACCCCTGAACTCTGGCTGCTGCGCCATGGGGCGACCGAATGGTCCCGCAATGGCCGCCACACCAGCAACACCGACCTGCCCCTCCTGCCGGAAGGGGAGGAGCAGGCCCGCCGCCTGGCCCCGGCCCTAGCCGGACACCCCTTTGCTGGCGTGCTCACCAGCCCATTACAACGGGCACGGCGCACCTGCGACCTGGCCGGCCTCGGGGCCCAGGCCAGCCTCTGCTCTGAGCTGCGCGAATGGGACTACGGCGCCTATGAGGGCCTGACCACAGCTGAGATCCGCCAAACGGTGCCGGCCTGGACGGTCTGGAGCCACGGCTGCCCCCAGGGGGATACGGCCGAGACCGTGCAACGGCGCTGCGAGCAGGTGATTGGCCAGGCCCTGGGCCAAGCGCTGACAGCCGCAGGCGACCAGGGAGCCGTGGCCCTGTTTGCCCACGGCCACATCCTGCGGGCCCTGGCCGCCACCTGGCTGGGGCTCGGCGCCAGTGGTGGCCGGCTGCTGGCCCTGGGCACTGCCACGATCAGCGTGCTCGGCTACGAGCGCGAAACCCGGGTGATCCGCCACTGGAACAGCCCCACTAGCGGCTGGGGGCCAGGCGGATCGGCGGATGATCCGAACCTGCCACCTGGCTTAAGCCCCTAGCCCCCCTGCGCTGACCATGACGACCATTGCAACCCTGGGGGCCGAGCTGGTCGCCTACGCCGCCGCCGTCAGCCTCAGTCCCATCCACATCGGCCTGCTGCTGCTGCTGTTGCTGGGGCCCAACCCGATCCGGCGGAGCAGCTGGTTCGTGCTCAGCTGGATGGCCACCATTGGTGGCGTGGTGGTGGTGCTGCTCACCCTGGGCCACAGCCTGCTGCTGACCATGGACCAGGGCAGCGCCCACCGCACCGGCCTGGACCTGCTGGCCGCCGGGGCGCTGCTGGCCCTGGGGGCCAGGGAACTGCTGGAGCGGCGCGAGGACGGGGACGAGCCTCCCGCCTGGACGCGCCAGTTAAATCGCTTCAGCGCCTTGCCGCTGCCGCTGCTGATCGCCGTGGGGGTGGGGATCGAACTGGCCAGCCCCGATGACCTGTTCCTGTTTGCCAAGAGCGCCGGCGCCATCCTGGCGGCGGGCCTGGGGTCGGGGGCGGAGCTGGCATGGGCAGGGGGCTTCACCCTGGTGGCCAGCCTGGCCTTGCTGCTCCCCCTGGTCGCCGTCGTGATCCGCCGCGACCGGGTGATCCCCCTGCTGGAGGGCGGCAAGCAGCTGCTGTTTGCCAGGGGCGATCTGCTGGTGGGCCTGCTCAGCCTGGCCCTGGCGATCTACCTGGGCTGGGAGGGCATTAGCGGCCTGCGGGCCACCTGAAAACAAGCTCCCCTAGGCAAGCCAACCACAACCCAACAACAACCAAACAACAACCCAACCACCAGACCTGCCAGGCCAGGCCCCGCCCAAGCAGGCCCTTAGCCGCGACTTGTGGTCCAATCTTGAAACCAGCCCCGCTGGGACAACCAATAGGTCATGGAAGCTCCGATGATTGCCATTAGCAGGATGCAGATTGGATAGCCATAGGTCCACTTCAACTCCGGCATATCGACAAAATTCATACCATAAATACCAGCCATAAACGTAAGCGGAGCGAAGACAACCGAAATAATGGTCAAGGTCTTCATCACCTGGTTCATGCGATTGCCAACGCTTGCCATATAGGCCTGATTAACGGCATCGCATTGGTGACGCAACCATTCGCTCACTTCAAATAGCTGATTGAGATGCTGTTCGATATCCTGATAGCGCTCCGCCGACTCAGGCGACAACTCCGCTTGGTTCTGGCGGAGAAACAAACGGATCTGACTGAGCAATGGCCATAGCTGTCGCCGCACATGGCGAAGGTTTGAATGGATCTGAAAAGCCTTGTTAAGCAACTTTGGCTTCGGCGATCGCAGCACAGACTCCTCCAAATCGTCTAGTCGATCAGACATTACCTCCAACAGGGGGAAATACTGATGAAGCACATCTTCGAAAAGGGCATGCAACAAGTCGTCCAGGTCCTCAGCACTTGCTGAGGGGACTTTATTTTGCATCCATAGGGCAAGCTTTCCATAGGGCTCCTGACGATCAAACTCTTCCACCGAAAGCAGCAAGTTTGAACGCAGAAAAAAGCTGACTTGCTCGCTAATTAAATGAGAGGGATCTCGACTAGAGCTCAGTCGATGGACACACACAACAACGTTATCCAAATAGTCCTGCAGCTGGGGAGCCTGGGGGGTCTCTGCCAAGACAGGCTGGATAACATCCGGAATCTGCAAAGCATTCAACAGCTGCTTAAACTCACCCAAATCAGACAGTCCCATAATGCGAACCCATAGGGGGTTGCCCTTGGCCTGAATGATGGCCAGGCTGCTGGCCTTCACCTGCTCGTGAATTATCACCCCATCTGGGGCAATCTCCACAACCGAACAACGGGTTGGAGCCAGGCCTCCGTGGACATACAGGGCTGCCGGCAAATGACCTGGCCGACTTTCTAGCCGGCGTGAATTGAACGTGCCTGGAAAGGCATGGAGCTCCTTTTTCGTAATCACTTTAAGGGAGGAGATGGTCAGGTTCGGGAAGAACGGAAGCCAGGGCGTTCGCGCCGCCCTGGCGCCACAAGCCAGGCCCGTCCCCATGGTGGCCATGGTGTTGGTCGCTGTCGATGGTGCCGTCTCCTGGGATCTATCCGGGGCGAGTTGGAGCTAGGAGGCAAAAACTGGTGCTCCGCGCTACGGGTGCTCCGTGCTACAGGTGCTCCGTGCCGTCGTTGAGCAAGCCTGAGGGTCAAGTCGTGGCCCACGATCGCCCAGGGGATGAGGAGGATCTCAACCGGGAGATCTGGCAGCGCTCGGGCCGGAGCCCCTACGACCAGCTGCGGGCCCAATTGAGCCATCGTCAGCAGCGCCAGCCCCAGGCCACGACCCTCTGATGGCTCCGAAGGGGGACACAAAAGTGGACGGGGCCGGTCGCATGGTGGTACTCAATACGGACAGCAGCCAAGTTGAATTTCAAAACAGCGGCTTGCTATTCCCCATCTCAATCCATCTGCTATCTGGCAAGATTTATGCGGCGGTCCTAGGCGATCAGCGCATTCACAGCTTTGATCACCAGCTCCCTGCCTTGGAAGCCAAGGGGCTGGGCTTGGTCCCTAACGGGAGCCCTTCCAAAGGCGAGCCTGGGTCGATCGCTCAGTCCTCCAGCAGGGCCCAGAAGCTCCACTTCATGACGAAGGTCTCTTTCAAGCCGGCCACAAAGGCCTGGTGCTGGTCGAGGCCTTGCCAGTCGGCAATCCGGGCGGCCAGCTCCTTGCAAGTGCCCAGGTGGGTGGCGGCCTGGCGGTAGCGTTTGGCGCCTCCAAGCCAAAGGGCCTCAACCACGATCTGCCGGTAGAGCAGGGTGGCGGCTAGGGGGTGGCCCGCACTGAGACGCTCGGCAGCGGCGGCGACTCGGGCCTGCTCCTCCCCTTCCCAGTGGTCCGGGTCCCAGTGATTGAGCACATAGCTGGCCGCCCGCGGCAGGGCCGGCCAGGACGCCAAAAAAACCAGGGACTCGATCTGCTGCGGGTGGCGCTCCACCACAGCGAAGGCCCGCTCCTCCTGCTCCACGTCCTCAAAGGCCGGCAGGCGTTTGAGGTACTCGCGCAGGTGGGGGATCGAGAGGATCCGCTCGAAGCTCTGCCAGCGCAGCTCCTGGGCCTCATCGCTGCGGCCCAGGGCCTCGAGCACGGCAATGCGGCTGTCGCTCCAACGGGGCGCAGGCCAGGCTTTGGCGGCCTGGGCCGCCAGCTCAAGGATCGCCAGGGCCTCGTCCGCCCGACCAGCGGCCAGGAAGCGGTCGGCCACGGCGGCGGCACCATCGGGCCATTGCAATTCCTGGGCCGGCACCCGGGCCAGGTAGGCGTCCAGGTCGCCGCGGGCTTCGGCGATCTGCAACATCACCCGCTGGCCATCCAGCAAGCCCTCCTTGAGGATCAGCTCTTCCAGCCGGGCCAGACCCGGTTCCCCCAGGGCCGTACTCACGGCGGGGAGCAGCTGATCGAACTGGCCGTAGTCGTTCGCCGCCAGCAGCTCAAACAGCGGGTCGGCTAGCGCGAGTGGGTCGGCCCCGGCGGCGGCGGCCAGGGGCACCAGATCGGCCATGGCGACGGCGAACACATCCGCCAGGGTGCCGGTGCTGTCCGAGCTGCGTGCCAGCAGCCCATCGGCCAGATCGAGGAAGCGCCAGAGCAGATCCAGGGCAATCGCCGGATCCGCCGCCGCAATCGGCCCGACGATCGCCCGGTGTTGGGCCTGGAGGTCGCTAGCCAAGGTCTTGCGTTTGCGCCAGTCGATGTAGGTCTCGGAGCGGGCAAGGCTGGCTAGCCGTTTGCGCACCTCCTGGGCCGCCTCCTCCACACTGCTGCCGGCGGCCAGGGCCAGGCGCAGCTGGCGCTTGGCCGCCGCATCGCCATTGCTCAGCTCCAGCAGCAACTCGGCCAACCGGGCGGCCCCAAGGGCCTCGAGATTCTTGGCATTGAGGGTGAGCTTGCTGGCCATGGGCTAGCGACGCTTAAAGGCTGACGCCCTGCAGCAGAGGGGCCGCTGCCAGCAGCACCAGACTGCGGCTCTCGACAGCTGTGCCTGGCTCAGACCAGGCCTGGGGCTGGGCCGGCAGATCGTCGCCCGGGGGCAAGGCTGTGTTGATCACCCTGAGCCAGCCCTGGCCGCAATCGGGCAGCTCGAAGCGCATGGCCTGGTGATAGGCATTCATGCCACACCAGAGCAGGGGGCCGCGCCGGTCATCACTGAGGCTCCAGGCCAGGCTGTGGGACCAGCTAGCCCAGTCGGGCTTTTCCAGTTCCAGCCCATGCCACTCCAGGCGCAGCTGGCCCGGCTCCAGGCGCCAAAGGGGGCTGGCGATGCTGTGGGGCAGGGCCGGATTGATCAGGGAGGCCAGGTGCTGGCGCAGCCGCAATAAGCGCTGCAAAAAGAGGCTCAGGGCCCGATCGCCACCGTCCGGTTGCCAGTGCATCCAGCCGATCGGATTGTTCTGGCACCAGGCGTTGTTATTGCCCCCCTGGCTGCGGCGCACCTCATCGCCCATCAACAGCATCGGCACCCCGGGGGCCAGCAGCAGGGAGGTGAGCAGGTTGCGCAGCTGGCGATCCCGTAGGGCGTTGATGGCACCATCGCTGCAGGGACCTTCGGCACCGTGGTTCCAGCTGTTGTTGTGGTTATCGCCATCGCGGTTGTCCTCGCCATTGGCCAGGTTGTGCTTGCGGTTAAAGCTGACCAGATCGGCCAGGGTGAAGCCGTCGTGGGCGGTGAGGAAGTTGATCGTGCGCCCCACCGGCGCCGGCTGGTTACCGAAGAGATCGGGGCTGCCCGCGAGCCGCTGGGCCATGGTCCAGGCGCTGCGTTCATCTCCCTTCCAGAAGCGGCGCAGGTCATCGCGAAAGCGGCCGTTCCAAGTGGCCACCCGCCGAGCGGGAAAGTCATCGAGCCGGTAAAGCCCGCCGCAATCCCAGGGCTCACTGACCAGCTTGAGATCGCTGAGCTCCGGATCGGCCTCAATATCCTCAAACAGGGGCGGCTGATCGAGCGGCGCCAGCTCCTCGCCGCGGCTGAGGGCGATGCCCAAATCGAAGCGGAAGCCATCAACGCCCAGTTCCAGGGCCCAGCAGCGCATCGATTCGAGAATTAAGCGCCGCACCAGGGGCCGGTTGGCGGCAATCGAATTGCCGCAGCCACTGACATCGAGATAATCGCCGCGGGCGTTCTGGTGGTAATAGAGGCGGTCGTCGAAGCCGCGCCAGCTCAAGGTGGGGCCGGCCTTGCTGCCCTCGGTGGTGTGGTTGTACACCACATCGACCAACACCTCGAGGCCGTGCTGGTGACAGGCCTGTACCAGGGCCCGCACTTGGTGGCGAATCTGTAGGGGATCGTCGCCTAGCTGGTAACCGTGATGGGGCGCCATCCAGCTGAGCGGGCTGTAGCCCCAGTAGTTCTGGCGGCCGTGGGGGGCGTCGTGGGGGTCAAACGCCATCACCGGCAGCAACTCCACCGTGGTGACGCCCAGGTCGCGCAGGTAGGGCAGGGCCTCGATCAGGCCCAGGTAGGTGCCCTGGCGCTCCGGGCTGATCGGCGAGCCGGCGCCGCGGCTGAAGCCGCCTAGGTGCAATTCGTAGAGGACGCTGCGCTGCCAGCTGTGGCGGGGCCGGGGGAACTCGTGAAAATTGAAGCGATCCCGTTCGGTCACCACCCCCTTAAGGCAGGAGGCCGTATTCGGAGCTGCCCCCACCGCGTCTTCGCGCCGGTAGACCTCCCAGCCGGTGATCGCCCGGGCACAGGGATCGAGCAGCACCTTGGAGGGATTGAAGCCGTGGCGCCCCGGTTGCAGCGGGCCGAACACCCGGTAGGCGTAACAGCAGCCAATGCCGACCCCCTCCACTTCGCCATGCCAGTGGTCGCCGGAGCGATTCAAGGCGGGATCGAGGGCGATCACCTGGGATGGTTCCTGCGCCTGGCCGTCCGCAAAGAGCAGCAGCTCGACCCGGGTCGCCAGCGGTGCCACCACCGAAAAGTTGACGCCAGCGGCGGTGGCGGCAGCCCCTAGGGGCCAGGGGTGTCCGCTACGGATCGATGCCAAGGCAGCGGGCCTGAACTTGGCACAAGCTAGGCCGGTGCCTGGTCCTGATCCAGGCTTTTTGGGGATGGTGCAGATGCCGGAACAGAGCTGCCAAGCGTGGTCCGAACTGGGGGCCTCGGTGGAGTCGGCGCTAGGGCTCGAGGCGGGATCCAAGCCAGGGCTTGAGCCAGGGGCCGAGCCAAGGCTCGAGGAAGGCGCCAATGCGGGGCCTGAGCCAGGGCCCGCAGCCAGGCCCTTCGGAGCAACCCAGGCTCCGGCAGAGCAAGGCCGCCCGCCCCAGCCGGTGCAGGGCGGACTCTGGGCCTTTGCCCCCAACCGCGACTGCCAGGGCGGCACGGCCTGGTGGCTGGAGCACGCCGATGGCGCCCTGCTGGTCGATTGCCCGGCTTACACCGCCGCCAACTTGACCTTCCTGCGCCAGCGCCGCCCCGGGCGGCTGCTGTTGACCAGCCGCGAGGGCCATGGCCGGGCCCGCCGTTTCCAGGAGGCCCTGGGCTGGCCGGTGCTGGTGCAGGAGCAGGAGGCCTACCTACTGCCCGGCGTGCAGCAGCTCGAGACCTTCGGAGCCGAATGGGCCCTCTCCGAGCGGTTGCGGCTGCTCTGGACCCCCGGTCCCACCCCGGGAGCGTGCGTTTTGCATGCGATGGGCGAGGCGGATGTGCTCTTTTGCGGCCGGCTGCTCAGTCCCACCGGGCCAGGGGCGGCCGCGCCCCTGCGCACGGCCCGCAGTTTCCACTGGGGCCGCTGGCAGCGCAGCCTGCAAACGCTGAAAGCCTGGCTACCACAGGGGTCCCCCGACTGGATTGCCAGCGGCGCCGGCCTGGGCGCCCTCGGCGGCGAGAAGCTGATTAGCCAGGGCCGAGCCCTGCTGGAGGCGCTCGAATGAGTCGAATTGACCACTTTTCAGGCGAAAAGCAAGGTGGCGCTGGCCTTCTCGGGTTGCCGCCCGTGGCGACTCCCCATACGATTGGCGCGCTGACTCCAGTGCCTGTCGGGCTTTCCGATTCGCCTGACTCCCGCTGAACCCAGAAGACTCCTCTCCGATGAACAAAGCTGACCTCGTCAATCTCGTGGCTGCCCGCACCGAGCTGACCAAAACCGAAGTGGCCCAGGTGGTGGACACCCTGATCGACACGATCATCGATTCCGTTGTCGACGGCAAAAAGGTCTCGATCCTGGGCTTCGGCTCCTTCGAGCCCCGCGACCGCTCCGCCCGTCAGGGCCTTAACCCCAAGACCGGCGAAAAGATCAAGATCGAAGCCAAGCGCGTGCCTGCCTTCACCGCCGGCAAGCTGTTCAAGGACAAGGTTCAAGGCTGATCGCCTTGCTCCGGGGCCCTGAGATCTGCGCTTGATCGCTCCCTCCAGGTCCCTGCCAGACCACCTGGGCCTGGCCTTTGAAGCGGGCCTGAGTTTGCGCCTAAAGGGGCCCCGGGGCCGGTTTGCCCCCTCACCGACGGGGCCCCTGCATCTGGGCAACCTCAGTACGGCCCTGCTCTCCTGGCTGGTGACCCGCCTGCAGGGGGGCGAATGGTTGCTGCGCCTTGATGATCTCGACCAGCCCCGCAACCGGCCAGGGGCGATCGATTCGATCCTGGCCGATCTGGGCTGGCTGGGTCTCCCCTGGGACGGCCCACATCTGTTTCAGAGCGCGCGCCGGGGCTTTTACGCCAGCACCCTCTCCTGGCTGCGGCGCAGCGGCGCCCTCTACCCCTGCCGCTGCAGCCGCCGGCTCCTGGCCGACATTTCTGCCCCGCACGGAGCCTTTGCGGTCTATCCCGGCACCTGCGCAGGCCTGAACGCCGCCTGGGGCCCCCAGGACAGAAGACTGCCTAGCTGGCGCCTGCGCCTGCAAGGTGGCCGCCTGCACTGGCAAGAGCGGCTGGCCCCCGGTGGCGCACTCGATGGCGCCAGCCAGGTAGGCGATGTGGTGCTGCGCCGGGCCGATGGCCTGATCGCCTACCACCTGGCCACGGCCGTCGATGAGCTCAGCTTGGGCATCAGCGATGTGGTGCGGGGCCACGACCTCTGGCAGGCCACGGGCGCCCAGGTGGCCGTAATGGCGGCCCTGGGCGCTGCCGCCCCGGCCTACTGGCATGGCCCCCTGCGGCTCGATGGCAGCGGCCACCGCCTGGCCAAACGCAGCGGCGCCGAAGGCCTGGAGGCCCTACGCGAGCAGGGCCTCGATGGCCCAGCCGTGGTCGGGCTGCTGGCGGCCGACCTGGATCTGGTGCCCCGGGGCAGCCGGCTAAGCGCGGCGGAATTACTTGACGAGCTGAAGATCCGGGAGCAGAGCCACCGCGACCTGGCAGCTGAGGGCTCAAAGATTCAAGTGTTCAGCCTTCAAAAACCGTTGCAACAGCTTGTGGCGGGCCAGATGGCTGAGCAGCTGGGCGCGTGAGAAGGCTTAACAAAAGAGCGAACAGATGACAGGTCAGAAAACGGGTCAAATTGCCGCCCAGCTGGCAACTTGGCTGGCGGCGCCCCAGGCTTAAGGAAGGCTGCAGGTTTAGGTGCCGAAAAAGCCGTCACACTGCTGTGACAGCAAATGAACACACACTTTGGCCGTACTCCCTACTTCGCTCCAGGCAGGCCTAGCTGCCTCCCTGGCCCTGCGGCCCCAGACCCTCAGCCCGGAGACCGGCCAGGGACTGAATCAGGGCTTGGCCCCTGTCGCCCTGACCGTTTCACGCAAATGCCAAACCTGCGGCGGCAGTGGCGTGCTGAGGCTGACCGCCCTGCGGTTCCGCACCTGCCTCGATTGCGCCGGCCAGGGAATCCTGCCGGTGGTGCCCGCCAGCAGCTCCTTTGAGCCCCAACCCCAACTAGGTCAGGCCCTCGACCAGCTCATGGCCAGCACCCGTCCCCGGCGGATCATGGTCTCCTCCGAACGACTGAAGCACGATCTTCCTCTTTGAAGGGCTGCCTCTTTGAAGGGCTGCTGCCTCTTAGGGGAGTTGTATTTCTGGAGGACTGCTTCTCTAAATGGGGCTGGTAGAATGACTAGCTGTTTCATTGAGCAGCTGTTTCATTAAGAAGCTGCTTCATTGAGCAGCTGTGTTGCTTGTGAAGTTTTCGCTGGGACGCGCTGCCTCTGTTAGCGGCTTTTTCAAGCTCGATCTCTCTGAAAGATCGATCTGTTTAAGGATCGATCTCCCAGACAAACGGGTTCTTGCAGGATTGGCCGTCCGATGATCAGCGTTTCTGACGCTTCTGACGCCAGATGAAGAAGCCGGCAGTGGCCACCACCACGGCCAGGGGGGCCGCCGTGAGCAGCAGCAGAATCACGGCAGTCCAATCGGTGTACATCACTGCAGTCGCGTAGGCACCGACCATCATTTCAGGATCCCCGCCGCTTCCGCCATGGCCGCCGTTCAAATGGGCAGCAATCTTCAGGAGCACGCCAGCCGCCAGGGCGCCAGAAGGCCTGGCCCATGGGCACCCAGGACGCCCGGGACCTCCCCACTTGGCAGGGGACTGGCGGGGGGGTTGGCCAGGGGTTTGGCCCTCAGCCTGGAGCTGGGCCTGGGGCTGGGGCTGGCGTCAGGCCTGAATCCGGTGCGGGCAGATGTGGTGTTCCAGAACTGTGTGCCGGTGGCCGGTGGCGGCATCACCTGTGACACCCGGCCCGAGGGCAACACCCTGATGAACGATGAAGCCGCCCGTTACGGCCTCTCCGACCAGGCCAGTCCCGGCTGGGATGAATTTGAGCCCTACCAGGGCTACGACGACATGTTCGGCGGCAACGAAACCTGAGCGCAGGTCCCATTCCCAGGGTCTTTGGCAGAATTTTGCGCAAGCCAGGCCTGTTGGTCAGCGCCGCTTGAGCTCAGCAGATCCTGGGCAGCAGCTCGCCACTGGCGGGCAGCAGCCGGCGCTCACTGCCATAGGCGGTACGCAGCAGCACCCGGCCGCGGCCCCCAGCTCCGGCCCGCACGCCACCAATGACAGCACCGCCGCCGGGGGCGAGCACGGCCAGGGCCGCGGCCAGATCGGCCTCGGCCACTAGGGCCACGCAGCGCCCCTCATTGGCCAGGTGCAGGGGATCGAAGCCCAGGAGCTCGCAGGTTCGCGCCACCGGTTCCAGGACGGGAATGGCTGTCTCCTCCAGCGCCAGATCCAATCCGCTCGCCTGGGCCAGTTCTTCCAGGGCACTGGCCAGGCCGCCGCGGGTGAGATCGCGCAGGCAATGGGGCACGACCCCAGCCGCCAGCAGCTGCTCCACTAGGGGCCAGAGCGGCGCGCAGTCGCTGGCGAGCGGGGGCTGCAGGCTCAGCCGATGGCGGGCCGCCAGGATCGCCACCCCATGGCGGCCCAGGTCGCCGCTGACCAGGATGCGGTCGCCGGGCCGAATCGCCTGGGGTTCGATCGGCCTGGGGCTCTCAATCGGCCCGAGGCCACTGGTGTTGATATAGAGGCCATCGGCCTTGCCCCGCTCCACCACCTTGGTGTCGCCGGTGCGGATTGCCAGGCCGCAACGCCGGGCCGCGGCCGCCATCGAGGCGACGATCCGGCGCAACAGGGCCAGGGGCAGGCCCTCTTCCAGGATCAGGCCGACGCTGAGATGCAGGGGCCGGGCGCCGGCCATGGCCAGGTCGTTGGCGGTGCCGATGATCGCCAGGCTGCCGATGTCGCCCCCGGGAAATTCCAGGGGCTGCACCACGTAGCTGTCGGTGCTGAAGGCCAGGGGACCGCAGGGCAACTCCAACCGGGCGGCGTCGTGGAAGACCAGGTCGGGGGGGTCGTAGAGGCCGCGCAGCTCTCGTTCGATCAGCTGCTGCATCAAGGTGCCGCCACCGCCATGGGCCAGCTGGATGCGGGCGCCGGGATCCTCGGCCCGCTCAACCATGGGGGCTCTCCGGGAGCGGCGGGCTGGCGGGGCGGACAGCAGCGTTCTGGGGACACTCCCTGTCCTGGCGGCGGTAGCGGTAGTAAGCGGCGCAGGCCCCCTCCGTGGACACCATCGGCGCCCCCAGGGGCCGCTCCGGCGTGCAGGCGGCGCCAAAGGCCGGGCAGTCGGGCGGGGTGGCGCGGCCCAGCAGGATCGCGCCGCTGAGGCAGGGATCTGGGGGCGGGGCGCTAGGGGCCAGTGGGGCGCTAGGGGCGGGCGGTTCGCCGCCGGGCCAGCCAGCGCCTGGGCCGTGGGGCGTTCGAGCCGGCCCTGGGGGCCGATCGGCCGACAGGCTGGTCAGGCCGAAACGCTGGCGGGCATCGAGGCTGGCGTAGGCCGGCGCCAGGGCCAGGCCGCCGCCTTGGATCAGGCCCAGGCCGCGCCAGGGCTGGTCCACCGGCACAAACACCCGCTCCAGCAGGGCCCGGGCGGCCGGATTGCCGCCGGGCCGCACCACCCGGCCATAGGCATTGGCCAACTGGGGGGTGCCTGCCTCGAGCAACTGGACGCAGCGCAGGATGCCGGCCAGCAGTTCGGCGGGCTCAAAGCCCGTGACCACCACCGGCCGCCTCCGCCTGGTCACCAGATCGGCCAGATCGCCGGTGCCGAGCACGGCGGCCACGTGGCCGGCGGCGAGAAACCCCTGGACGCCGGGGCTAGGTCGGCTAGTTGGCCGCCGCTGTTTGGTTGGCTGCCGCTGTCTGGCTGATCCTGGCGGACCAGGCAGGCCCAGGCACCCTGGGGCCCCGTCTGGGTTGTCTTCACCGCAAGGGTTGTCTTCAAAGGCCAGGATCGCCTCCATGGCGGGGGCCACCCGCACGTGGGCCATTAATAAGGACAGATTGGTGAGGCCCAACGCCAGGGTCTGATCAGCCAGCAGAGCCGTGGCGGGGGCCGTGGTTTCAAAGCCCACCGCCAGGAAGACCACCTGGCGCTGCGGGTTGGCCCGGGCCAGGTCGAGGGCCTGTAAGGGGGAGGTGAGCAGGCGCACATCGCCGCCGCCGGCGCGGGCCCCCAGCAGGCCCAGGCCGCCATCGCCGCTGGCCGGGCTGCCGGGAACCCGCAGCATGTCGCCGTAGGCACAGAGAATCAGCTCCGGCCGACAGGCCAACGCCAGGGCCTGGTCGATCGTTTCGGCAGGCGTCACGCAGACCGGGCAGCCGGGGCCATGCAGCAGGCGCAGCCCCGGTGGCAGCAGTTGGTCCAACCCCCAGCGCACGATCGCGTGGGTCTGGCCGCCGCAGACCTCCATCAGGGTCCAGGGGCGGGTGCTGGTGGCCGCCAGCTCAGCCACGAGCTCAGCCACCAACTCGGCCACCTGGCTGGCGGGGGCCGGCTTGGGTGCGGCAGGAGGCACCTGGGACACCGCTGGGTTGGGAGCAGCCGGGCTCACGGGGGGCCCTCTCCCGCCAGGGGCCAGGGCTGGGCAAGGGTGGTGCCAGGCGGCGACGGCGCCAGGCTGTGCAGGACGCGCATGTACTGGGCCCGTTCATAGGCCTCGGGATCAGGACAGCGCTCCTGGGCCATGCAGCCGACCAGCTCCCGGGCCGTGCGGTGGCCATGCTCAGAGAGCCAGTGGCGCAGCTCCTGCTCCAGGCCGGCCAGCCGCTGGGGGCCATGGCGCAGCAGGGCCGCCACCACCTGGGTGACCCGGGCTCCAGCCATGAGCTGTCTCACCACATCGCTGCCCCGGTGCACGCCGCCACTGGCGGCCAGGTCCACCTCCAGCCGACCATGGAGCAGGGCGATCCAGCGCAGGGGCAGGCGCAGGTCGTGGGGGGTGCTGAGCAGCAAGTTGGGCCGCAACTCCAGGGTTTCGATGTCGAGATCGCTCTGGTAGAAGCGGTTGAACAGCACCAGGCCATCGGCTCCGGCAGCCACCAGCCGCGCCGCCATGGCGCTGAGGTTGGTGAAAAAGGGGCTGAGTTTCACCGCCAGCGGCAGGGTCACCTCAGCGCGCACCTCGGCGACGATCTCCTCCACCTGGGCCTCAATCGCGGCACTGCTGAGACCGGGATCGGTGGGCACTGAATAGATGTTCAGCTCGATCGCCTGGGCGCCGGCCTGCTCGATCTGGCGGGCCAGCTGCACCCAGCTGCCGGGCCGAAAGCCATTGAGGCTGGCGATCACCGGCACCCCCAGCCGGGAGCGGGCCTGGCTGATCAGTTCGAGATAGGACTGGGCGCCGCCATGGCAGAGGGCGGATTCCGGCAGGTAGCTGAGCGCCTCGGCGTAGCTGTTGCTGCCGGCGATGGCGTGGCGGTGCAGCTCCAGCTGGTCGCGCTCGATCTGTTCTTCAAACAGGGAATGGAGCACGATCGCGCCAGCCCCGGCCGCCTCTAGGGCCAGCAGCTGCTCCAGGCTTTCGCTCAGGGGCGCCGCCGCCCCCACCACCAGCGGGTTGGCGAGCTCCAGGCCCAGGTAGGTGGTGGAGAGATCGACGCTGGTCATGGATTCACCTCCTGGCCTGGCTTGGCTGCCTGAGCGGGATCAGCTGCCTGAGCGGGCCCAGTCCCAGGACCGCCCTGGCCGGCCAGGGCCTGGTAAGTGGCCCAACGGCGTTGGCGTTGGAGCTCGGCTTCAGCCGCCAGCTGGCGGGCCCGTTCGGGCTGGCTGTAGCTGAGCAGGCGGAAGCGGTTTTCCAGGGCCATCGCGCCTGCCAGGGGCCGGCGGGGCGCCGGACTATCGAGCTGTAGGGGGTTCTCGCCCCGATCCGTACGGCGCGGGTCGTAGCGGTAGAGCAGCCAGCGGCCCGAATCCACCGCCGCCTGCTGGTGGGCCAGGCCCTGGGCCATGTCAATGCCGTGGGCGATGCAATGGGAGTAGGCCAGGATCAAGGACGGCCCCGGGTAGCTCTCGGCCTCTAAAAAGGCCCGAACCGTGTGTTCATCGCGGGCGCCCATGGCGACGCTGGCCACATACACATGGCCGTAGGTCATCGCCATCAGGCCCAGGTCTTTTTTGGCGGCCGCCTTACCCGCCGCCGCGAATTTGGCCACGGCCCCTAACGGCGTGGCCTTGGACACCTGGCCGCCGGTATTGGAATAAACCTCCGTATCGAGCACCAGCACGTTGACGTCGCTGCCACTGGCGAGCACATGGTCGAGGCCGCCAAAGCCGATGTCGTAGGCCCAGCCATCGCCACCCACCAGCCAGACGCTCTTTTTGACCAGGGCGTCGGCCTGCTCCAGGAGCTGCTGCAGGGCCTGCCTCTGGCTGGGGTCTGCCGCGGCCGCGATCCGTTGGCGCACCCATTCTTTGAGCGCCTCAACCCGTTGGCGCTGCTCGAAGATCTCCGCCTCGTTCTCCTGGCGGGCGCCAGTGATTGCTTCCATCAGGGCCGGCGGGACCTGGAGCGAAGGGCCAGCGCTCCGGTCCTCAGGGAGTCCGGCGCCCGCCAGGCGGCCCAGCAGATCAAGGGCGGAGCGCCGTTGCTGGTCGAGGGCGACGCGCAGGCCGTAGCCGAATTCGGCGTTGTCTTCGAACAGGGAGTTGCTCCAGACTGGACCGCGGCCGGCGGCGTTGGCGCTCCAGGGGGTGGTGGGCAGGTTGCCGCCGTAGATCGAGGAGCAGCCGGTGGCATTGGCCACCAGCATGCGATCGCCGAACAGCTGGCTGGCCAGCTTGAGGTAGGGGGTTTCGCCGCAGCCGGCGCAGGCCCCGGAAAACTCGAACAGGGGTTGCTGCAGTTGCTGCTGGCCAAGCTTGTGGAGGTTGAGGCCGGCGCGGGGCCGCTCCGGCAGAGAAAGGAAGAAGTCCCAATGGCTGCGCCCCTCCTCCCGCAAGGGCCGCTGGGGCGCCATGGTGATCGCCTTGCGGCGCGGTTCGAGCCGGTCCCGGGCTGGACAGACCTCCACGCACAGCGAACAACCAGTGCAGTCCTCCACCGACACCTGGAGCGTGAAGCTCTGGCCGGCGAAGGCAGGATCGCGGGCGGGGGCCTGCAGAAAGCCCTCAGGCGCCGCGGCCAACTCGGCCGGATCCACCACCTTGGCCCGGATCACCGCATGGGGGCAGACGAGCACGCACTTGCCGCACTGCACGCAGAGATCGCTGTGCCAAATAGGCACCGATTCGGCGATGTTGCGCTTTTCCCAGCGGGCCGTGCCCACGGGCCAGGTGCCATCGCAGGGCAGGGCGCCCACCGGCAGGCTGTCGCCGCGGCGCTCCAGCAGGGGCCCGATCACCTCACGCACGAAGGCGGGCGCGGAGGCCAGCCGCTCACCCAGGCTGGGATCGGCTGCCTCGGGGGGGCCGCCGGGCACCATCTTGGAATCGCTGGGGGCCAGCTCAGGCTTTGCATGCGCTTGCCGCTGCCCAGCAGAGCTTGCTTGGAGTTCCGCATCAGCCGCCGCTTGAAGCTCCGCATCAGCTGCCGCCAGGTCGAGCTGGTGGAGGTGCTCGAGGCTGGACTCCAGGGCCCGCAGGTTCATGGCCACCACGGCCTCGCCCTTGCGGCCATAGGCCTGCTGGATCGAGGTGCGGATCCGGCTGATCGCCTCGTCGCGCGGCAACACGCCACTGACCGCAAAGAAGCAGGCCTGCATCACCGTGTTGATGTGGTGGCCCATGCCGGCCTGGCGGGCTACCGCAGAGGCATCAATCAGCCACACAACTAGCTGCTTGGCGCGAATCGTTTGGCGCAGGCGCTCGCTCAAGCGCCGCCAGCTCTCGGCCGGCCCAAAGGGACTGTTGAGCAGCAGCACGCCGCCCGGCACCAGGCCGGCAAGCAGGTCGAAGCGCTCAAGGAAATCCCAGTGGTGGCAGGCCACCAGCGTGGGGCGCTGGATCAGGTAGCTAGAGCGAATCGGCCGCGGCCCGAAGCGCAGGTGCGAAACGGTGACCGAGCCCGATTTCTTCGAGTCGTAGACGAAATAGCCCTGGGCAAATAGTTCGGTGTGTTCGCCAATGATCGTGATCGTGTGTTTGTTGGCGCCCACCGTGCCATCGGAGCCCAGGCCGTAGAACACGGCCCGCACTTCTGATCGGGCACCGCCACTTGGGTCTTGTTCCAGCTCCAACCCTTCGGTGATGAAGGCGGGATCAACGGGGATTGAGTGGTGGGTGAGGTCGTCGTGGATGCCGACGGTGAAGTGGTTCAGGGGCGCCAGGGGCTGGCCCGCCTGGTGCTGTCCCGCCTGGTAATGTCCCGCCTCGGCGGTGGCCAGGGCCAGAGCCAGGGCCAGAGCCAGGGCCAGGTGGTCGAACACGGCCTTGACCATGGCCGGGGTGAACTCCTTGGAGGCCAGGCCGTAGCGGCCGCCCAACACCAAGGGCAAGGACCTGGTGCCGGGACCGCTGGCCCACTCCTCCGCCAGGGCCGCTAGGACGTCGAGATAGAGGGGTTCGCCCAGGGATCCGGGCTCCTTGCAGCGATCGAGAACGGCGATGGCCCGCACCACGGGCGGCAGGGCTTCCACGAACAGGCGGGCGGCGAAGGGCCGGAACAGGCGCACCTTCAGCACCCCCACCGGCTCTCCTTGGGTCTGGAGCAGGGCGGCGGTCTCCTCGGCCGTGCCGCAGCCGGAGCCCATCAGCACGATCACCCGCTCGGCATCGGCCGGCCCCACGTACTCGTAGGGGCTGTAGCCGCGCCCGCTGAGGCGGGCGAAGGTCGCCATCGCCTCCGCCACCAGGGCCGGAGCGGCCTCGTAGAAGCGATTCACCGACTCGCGGGCCTGGAAATAGACGTCCGGGTTCTGGCTGGTGCCGCGGATCACCGGGTGCTCGGGGCTGAGGGCCCGCTGGCGCAGGGCGCTGATCGGTTCTGGCGGAATGAAAGCCCGCAGCAGGGCATCGCCCAGGGGCGCCATTTTTTGGATCTCGTGGGAGGTGCGGAAGCCGTCGAAGACATGCAGAAACGGCAAACGGCTGAGCAGGCTGGCCCGGGTGGCAATCGCAGCGAAGTCGCCGGCCTCCTGCACCGAGGCGGCGCAGAGGATGGCGCAGCCGGTGCCGCGGCAGGCCATCACATCGCTGTGGTCTCCGAAGATCGAGAGCCCCTGGGCCGCCAGGGCCCGGGACGCCACGTGGATCACCACGGGGGTCAGTTCGCCGGCCAATTTGTAGAGGACCGGCACCATCAGCAGCAGCCCCTGGGAGGCCGTGAAGCTGGTGGTGAGGCAGCCGGCCTGGAGGGCTCCATGGACACTGCCGGCCACGCCGGCCTCGCTCTGCAGCTGCACCACCGACGGCACCGTGCCCCAGAGGTTGGGCTGGCCGGCGACACTCCAGCTGTCGGCCGCCTCCGCCATCGGCGTGGCCGGGGTGATCGGGTAAATGGCGATCACCTCGCTGAGTCGGTAGGCCACCCGGGCCGCCGCCTCGTTGCCGTCGATCGTGAGCCAGAGGGGCGACTTGGCTGGCCGGCTGGCGGGCTGGCTTGTTGGGGCTGGCTTGAGGGTGCTGTCGGTCATGGCTGCTCTCCACTCGTTTCGTCGTCGTCATCCAGCACGACGCTCAGGGCCAGGCCCACGTGCACCAGCACCCGGTCGCCCACCCGGGCCTCGGGCAGGCAGGCCAAGCTCACCTGCTGGCGCACGCCGCCAAAATCCACCTCCGCCTCCAGCCAGAGGTTGTCCTCGCCCTGGTCAGGCTGGGCGGGGGCGGGCTGGGGAGCCAGGCTCGCAATCGCAACGATGCGTCCGGCAACCGCTAGGCACATGGCGCGGCCTCCCGGCGGGTGAGGGCCGGGTCCGCCGGGCCGGCCAGGCCAGGCAGGTGTGCCGGGTCCGGTTGGCGGTCCAAGGCAGGCTCGCCGTCCGGGCCAAGCTGTTGCGTCAGGCCGTGCCGCAAGGCCCAGACCTGGCCCACGGCCAGGCCGCCGTCGTTGCAGGGCACCGCTTCGCCCCAATAGGGACTCAGGCCTTGCTGCCGCAGGGCCGCGATCGTGGCCTCCAGCAGCAGGCGGTTCTGAAAGCAGCCACCACTAAGGACCACCTGGCGGCAGCCACTCCGCTGGGCCGCCCCGGCGGCCAGCTCGGCCGCCGCTAGGGCCAGGCCCAGGTGGAAGCGGGCGGCGCAGCGCTGGATCGATTGGGGATGGGCCCCAAGGGAGTTGCTCCCCAAACGGCTGACCCCGGTGGCAAAGCCAGCTCCTGCGGCGAGGGCCAGGTCGTCGAGCAGGGCCGAAAGCAGGGGCTGCCAATCGAGCCAGCCCAGGGGCGGCGCCTGGCCGGCGGGAGGGTGGAGCCGGGGCAGGGAATAGCCCTGCAGGGCGCCAGGGGAGGTGGCCTGGGCGGCCAGGGCTGGGGCCGCGGCCCCCTGCAGCAACTGGCCGCCCTGGCCTTCGTGGTCGAGCCGCTGGCAGAGCCCCAGCAGGGAGGCCACCGCATCAAACAAGCGGCCGACGCTGGAGCAGGCCGGCGCGTTGCAGCCGGCCTCGATCGCCTCCAGCAGCTGGGCCGTCTCTCCCGGCGCAAAAGCGGCCAGGGTTTGCCGGGCGCCCGGATGGGCCAGGGCGGCGGGGCCGCTGGCCGCCAGCAGGCCCAGGGCAGCGCGGCGCGGTTCGGCCATGGCCCGCTCGCCCCCCGCCAGGGGGAAAGGCCGCAGGCCGGCCAGGCGCCGCCAGCCCCCCGGCTCCACCAGCAGCAGCTCGCCGCCCCAAAGGGGGGGAGCTGCTGCTGCACCCCTGACATCCCGATCAACCGCGGCCCTTCGGATCGCAGCACCCAGGCCAGCCGCGGACGGAGCGGCGGCTCCGTAGCCGAGGCCATCGAAACTGAGCACCAGCGCCGGCAGCTCCAGCCCGTGTTCGGCCACCACCGCCAGGCCGTGGGCCAGGTGGTGGGGCACGGCCTGGGCACCCTGGCCCCGGCCTGGGTTGAGCTGCTGACCCAGCTGATGACTGCGGTAGCCGGGGTGGCCATCGATGGCGATCACGTCGATCTGGCGGGCGTGACGGGCCAGAAGTTCGAGAGCGCCGACCTCCAGGCGCTGCAGGCAGGCGGCGGTGCTGAGGTCCCCCAGCTGGGGCGCCAGCCAGAGCCGCTCGCCCAGGGCCAGGGCCGGAGCACTTTTGAGATCGCCGCCGAGGGCGAGCACCCCCAGGGGCGGCGCTGGTTGGGCTTGGGCGCAGGGCTTGGGCGCAGCCAAGGGCTTGGGCGCAGCCAAGGGCATGGACAACGCCATCGGCTCTGGGGCGTAGCCCCGGGCCCGGCGCAGCAGGGCCGGGCGGCCCTCGATCAGCTGCAGCAACGAATCATCCAGGGGGCGGGCGATCGGCCGGTTATGAATCAGAAAGCCAGCGGCGATCTCGCCTAGCAACCGGCGGGCCTCGGCTGGATCACTCACCAGGGGCTCGCCGCTGCGGTTGCCGCTGGTGGCCACCAGGGGCCGGCCGAAGCGGCGCGCCAGCAGCTGGTGCAGGGGCGAGGCCGGCAGCATCACGCCCAGGTCAGCGCAGCCCGGCGCTAGGGCCTCCAGGGCTAGTTCGAACGCAGGGCCCTCGGTGGGGGGAGCCAGCTCGGGAAGGGGGCCAGCTGCTAGCCGAAGGCCAGCGCCAGGCGGGTCGCCGCCCTCAAGCCGCCGGCGCAACAGCACGATCGGGGCCGCCGGATGCTGGAGCTGGGCCCGTTCCGCCGCCAAGAGCGTGCAGCTGGGCTGGATCCAGGCCAGATCGGCCACGAGCAGGGCGAGGGGCTTGCTGGGCCGGCATTTGCGCTGGCGCAGGCGCTCGATGGCGGCGGCGTTACTTGCATCAACCAGCAACTGGAAGCCACCCACCCCCTGCAGGGCCAGGATCCCGCCCCCGGCCAGCAGGGCGCAGGCCCGCTCGATCAGGGCGTCGGTGCTTGGGTCCGGCCCAGCCACCCGCCCTTGGTCGCCGACAGTGTCCGCCAGGCTGCTCGTCTGGGCCAGGGGCTCCCACCAGGCCAGCTGGGGACCGCAATCGGGGCAGCCGATCGTTTCGGCATGGAAGCGGCGGTTGCCGGGATCGTGAAACTCCTGCAGACAGCTGGCACAGGGGGGGAAGGCGGCCAGGCTGGTACTGGCGCGGGCGAAGGGCTGGGCCGTGGCGATGCTGTAGCGGGGACCGCAGGCGCAGCAGCTGATGAAGGCATAGCCGAAGCGGCGGTTGGCCGGATCGGCCAGCTCCGCCAGGCAGGCGGGGCAGGGGGCCAGGTCGGCGCTGAGGGCCGGCGCCACCAGGCCGATGCCCAAGGGTTCGGGGGGGCTGGCGCTGATCTGGATGCCGCCAGAATCGCCTGGGGTAGGCGCCTGGGGGCCCGCCTCGGCCGGCAGCCAGTCCGGCTGCAGCGGCTCCAGGCGCGCCGGCAAGGGCAACTCCCGCGGCAACCGCTCCAGCAGGCGCTCCAGGGCCGATCGGGAACCCTGAAGCTCCAGAACCACCGTGCCCACCTCGTTTTGGGCCTGGCCGCTGAGACCCAGGTCCAGCGCCAGCCGGTGCACAAACGGCCGGAAGCCAACCCCCTGGACAATGCCGTGGCACCGCAGCCGCAGGCGGCTGGGACCCAGGGATTCCGTCGCGGCTTCTCGACTGAATCGAGTTGGGAATTCAGTTGGGAATCCAGTCGTGAATTCAGCCCCTGCTTCACTCCCTGAGCCGCTCCCGGATCCGTTCAAGCAGCCAGCCACCGCGCTCGGGGCCACCTGGGGCAAAACGGTGCTCATGGCTGCAGCCCGGGGGTAGCGACCTGGGCCAGATCCCGACCCAGACCCAGATCCCGATCCAGATCCCGATCCAGATCCCGACCCAGAGCCAGACCGAGGGCGGCGCGCAGGGCGCTGAAACCGGCGCCGCTGCGGGCCGACACGGCCACGATCCGGGCCCGGGGCGCCACCCGGGCGATATGGCGGCGACAGAGGTCCAGGTCAAACTCCACCGCGCCGAGCAGGTCGATCTTGTTGATCAGCACCAGATCGGCGCCATGGAAACTGGCGGCGTACTTGAGCGGCTTGTCCTCGCCCTCGGTCACCGAAACCATCACCACCCGCAGGCTTTCGCCCAGGTCGTAGGCGGCGGGGCAAACCAGGTTGCCGACATTTTCAATCACCAGCAGCTCCAGGGCCTCCAGCGAGAGGCCTGTGGCCTCCAGCTCCTGCACGCCCCGGGCGACAGAGCCAGCCTCCAGATGGCAGGCCTGGCCGGTGCTGATCTGGACTGCGGCCAGGCCAGCAGCCCAGAGCCGCCGGGCGTCGTTGTCGGTGGCCAGATCGCCGACGATCACGGCCATCGGAGCGCTGGCGCCGGCGCCCGGGGGGTTAGCACCAGAGTCCGGCCCGGGGTCGCCTGGCCAGTCGCGGGCCAGCCGCTCCAGCAGGGCGGTCTTGCCGGAGCCCGGCGCCGAAAGCAGGTTCACAACAGGGAGTTGCGCCTCGGCGAAGCGGCGGCGATTGGCCGCTGCCTGCTGGTCGTTGCGGCGCAATAACCGCTCACCCAGCTCCAGCCGCCGGGGAACCGCCAACTCGGGAGCGCTCTGGCCGCAGCGGCAATCGACACACATGGGGCTCGGGCGATGGGGGGTAAGGGGTGGAGCTGGCTGGGAACTGGATTGGGACTGGCTGGGTTAGGTGGGTGGGTAGCGGAGGCCGCTCAGGCCAGGTGACAAAGACCCGTGGCAAGCAGCAGGTCCCCGTCCTGGCGGACGACCCAGAACGGAGATCCGCCGGGCTCGAGCCGATACAGCCGCCCACTGAGGGGGCTGCGCAGGGCCAGGGCGGCCGTGCCGACATAGAGGAGGGCCAAGCCGCCCGCCGCCCGGGGCACGGTCCGGGCTGGGCCCAGGGGTAGGGCCAGGCTTCGGCCCAGGCTGGGGAGCTGACTGCAGCGCGGAGCCGGCGAACCGCTGTTGCAGGGAGGTCAGCTGTTGGCGACGAGATCCACAGCAGGCCATCGCCGTCCTCACAGCCCCCGCTCGGGCGCCAGCGCCCGGGAAACGGGTCCCAGCAAGGGCTGGGCTGGGGGCGCCGCTGGGGCCGCCCAGCGCAGCAGCACATCCCCGGCCATGGTCAGCAGGCAGGACCCCGCCGAAATCGCCTGCCAAAGCAGCAGGCCCTGGACCGGATCGCCGGCCAGCCAGGCCGCGATCGGCGCCGCCACCCAGAGGCTGAGGCAGTAAGGACAATCCAGCAGCCGGGCGACCATGCCATGGCCGGCGCGTAGTCGTAGCCGCAGGATCAGATCGAAGGGGCCATCTTCGCGGGCAACCAGAAAACACAGACGCCAGGTGGCCAAGATCGCCACAGCCAGCTCAAACCAGTTGGCAGATTCAGGGGAGGCCATAGGTTCTGTGCCCTAATCGGCGTTGAACACCGAGAACCCAAAGCTGGGATTGATCCAGGCATGGGAAGGGTCATAGGCCCAGGTGGGAATGGCGAGATGGCCGCCATCACCGCCGCTTGGGTTGAAGCCCCGGGCCACCACGAAGGCCGCAAACCAGTAGGTGCCCTGGGCGGCACTGGCCGGCAGGCGGTAAATCGCCTCCAGCAGTTGGTCGTTGTCATCCGGGTCCTGGTGCCAGTGGCGATAGGTGGTAGTGCCCGCCGGATGTTCACCGCCACTGCCCGAAACGAACTCAAAATCACCCTCACCGCAGCCGTAGGCGGTGAGTTCGGCTGAGCGCAGATGGCGGGCAGCGGCGCTGAGCTTCACCCGGAAAAAGAGATCGGCCTTGTTCACACCGGCGCCGCGGTTGACGACGGGGCAAATAGAGCCAACCGGCACGAATGGCCCTCCCGCCGCCTTGGCCACCTCGACGCTGAAGGGCGCCACCGGCAGACTGTTGTCGACAACGATCGGCACCTCCGCCGACTGGGAGCTGATCGCCCCACCGCTACCCAGTTGCAGGGTCAAGGCGTAGAGGCCATCGGCGAAGCCCCCGGCGCCATCGGTTTGCCAGTCGAGCAGCAGGTCCTGGGGCAACCAGGCGTTGGATCCGGCGGGCAGGTTGATCAGATACCAGCCCTGGGCATCGGCCGCCGGGTAATGCCATTCGCCGATGCCCCCCCCGGTGAGCCGGTAGAGCGGCCAGGTCAGGCCGGTGAAGGGGGCCGGAGCGGTGAAACTGGCGCCGCCATTGGCGCTATAGCGATACAGCAACCGGTAGTGGGTTGCCTTGGCATCGGTGCGATTGCAGCCATAGAGGGAGAGCGTTTGGCGCAGGGGCGCCCGTCCCGGCGTGATCGGGGCGGCCATGAAACTGCCGCCGACCCGGGGGCGGTTGGTGCGCTGGGCGTAGCCGGCGCTGGGATCGGGCAAGGGCAGGTTGAGAACCCCGTCAAACACCGCCGGATCGCCGATCAACGGCAGCCGCCCCACCATCACGATGGCCGGTTGGTCGCCGCAGGGGATCTCGGTGGGTCCACAGGGGCGGCCGGCCTTGGCGTTGGGCCAGGCATGAATCCGCTGATCAGGAATCGCGCCGGCATTCCAGCGCACCTCGAAATGGGACTCGCCATAGATCACCTCCTCAACACCATCACCATCGGTGTCTTGCAACACCTTGAAGCTGATGTCGGGGATGTCGATCAGGGGCACCCAGGTGGGCACCAACACGTCATGGCACCGGAAAAAGGGCCCCACCCAGTGGCGTAGATCGAGGCCCTCCAGCAGCTTTGGATCCAGGTTCACCTGCCGAGCTAGCAGCGACAGGGTGGCCGAGCGGGCTTCGCGCAGGGCGGCCTCACCGCTGCTGCCGGAGGCCGCCGAGAGATTGCGAATTGCCTTGAGTTCCGTGGGCAGGGGCGGCTGCAGGTGGCCCAGGGGGGCGACGCCAGCGAGGGTTGCTTGCAGCTCGGTCAGCGAAGCCCCAATGCTTTCATTGGCGGCCAGGGTTCCAAGGCGCTGGGCCACCGGTGCGCCGAAAGCGTCGCTGGCCTGGCGCAGCAGCTCACCACGCTGAAAACGCAAGGACCAGGGATCCGGTTCGGGATCGGGGTAGGGGCGGGGCGGCCAATTCACCACCTCAGGCGGACGCAACTGCTGGAGCAGATCCCTGAGCGAGGGGCGCTCAAAGATCACACCAAAACAGCGGCGTTCACGCCGAAAACGCAATACCCAATCGATATCCCAGCGGGGTATCCAGACACAAAAGCGACCGCATTCATCGCTCAAGGCGGTGGCAATGACTTCGCGGCGACAATGGAAGGGGAAGGCCCAACCCCAGGGGCTGGGAGCCGGGAAATAACCGAGGAAGGAGCAATCCGTATCCTCCACCTGCACAGTGGCGAAGGGAACGGGGGCCTCAACACCTGTGACCGGGTCACTCTTGACCACCGTGCCACACACCCTGCGAAAGAACAGGATTTTCGGGTCGATCACAAAGGGGAAGGCCTTGGCAATATCCGCGACCGTGAGGCCTTTTAATTGTTCTGCTGCCAGGCCGCTGATGGACGCCAGCCGGCCAGCCAGGCTCTCGCCCAGCCGAAGATGCTCTGGCCTGATTGAATCCTTGCCCCGTCCCAGTGTTGCTCCGCTTGCTTGCATGGCTGCCATGATCAACGAACAATCCAGAAGTCCAAATGTCGCCGCATCATTGTAAATTAATGCAAATCAATGCAAAAGCGACAGGGCTTGAAAATCAATACAAACGTAGCTCGATGGAATCAAGTCACAGCTTTTGCGGCAGAAGCGGATCGGATCTACGGCGACCCAAGGCATCGCCATGGAATTCGCCATGACCTGGCAGAAGCGGTGACCTGGCAGGCAGGGTCATGCAGCCCAGCCAGCAGCTCGCAGGCTTGACAAGCCTGGGGCTATTTAGTAAGATTTAGGCAATGCAATTGTCTGGCATTGAAATCAAATTTAGAGGTATTCGAACTAACGGTCTATCGGCGGGAAACAGAGCAAGCCGCCAAACATCTGCAAGCGATTCTGGCCACGCTTGACTCCCTATCCGGCATGATCGATGGGCGCATCCACCCGCAGACACAAGAAAACAACCAGCTGGATGCCTATTTTGACCATGTAATCCATCGCCTCGCTGCTGCAATCACCTCTCTGTTTTCAGATCCAGCCTTCCAGTTGAGCGCCCAGGGCTTCAGCGAGTTGATGCGTTGGCAACGCTGGATCTCGGCAATTTTTGCGGCCAGTGAGTTTCATTGCACCGACCATATCCTTGAAACCTTCAATCTGCCACAGGCCAGTGGCCAGCCTGAGTATACGCTCAACCTGGAAGATCTTCCCAAATTCGCCTTTCTATATTCGCCTGAGTCCCAGATCCCCCTCAATATCGATCTGCTCTGGGAGCATTATCCCGAGATGGCCGTGTCCCTGGCCATGGTGTTGCTCTCGCCACGCTTTTTAGGCTCGGAGGCGGGCCATCACAAGCGCAATCTGCTCTTGCCCTGGCTTACCGACAAACTCAATCAGCTGGACCGACTGGAGTCGATCCCGACCCAGACCCTGCATGATGTCTACATGCATTGCAGCTATGCAACCATCCAGGATCGTCATGCCATCAAGCGCTCAATCAACCGCTTAGTGCGCCAATGGCTGGTGGAGCAACGGCTCGAAGATCTACCCAGCCAGGCTTTACCCCTTATTGGTCGTGACAGCAAGCCCGTAGCCTTAGTGGTGCTGGAATGGTTTGGCATCAACCACTCAATCTACCGCACCCATTCCAAAACAATTGAGGCGATGCGCGCCGATTTCCAGGTGATTGGCCTTGGTTATGGCAAATGCGTTGATGCGCAGGTGCGCAACATTTTCGATGCCTTCATCGAAATTCCGGAAGTGGAGATGGGCCAGCAGCTGCAGCAGGTGCGCCAGATGTGCCAGCAGCATCAAGTAGCGGTGATTTACATGGTCAGCATTGGCATGAGCCCGCTCAATATCTTCCTATCAAATCTCAGGCTGGCGCCCTTGCAGGCCACCAGCTGGGGCCATCCCGCTACCAGCAATTCCGAGTTTATCGACTATTACATTGCCGAGCGCGATCTGGTGCCAGACCCCAGCCTCTTTTCCGAGAAGATCTTGTGGCTAGAGCCCGATGAGATGCCATTCCGCATCACCGAGACGATGGCCAATACCATGGGCAAGCTGCCAGCAGAACCCACCAAGAACGGCTTACAAATCGCCATCTGCGCCTCAACAATGAAGCTGAATCCCAGTTTCCTGGCCACGCTGGCACGCATTGTGCAAGCGGTTGACGTGCCCGTACATTTTCACTTTCTAGTTGCGGGTTGCATCGGCATTGTCTACCGACAGATCAGCAAAACTGTTGCCATCTATCTACCTGGCATCAGCACAGTCTATCCCCAGCTAAGCTTCGATGCCTACATGCAAGTAATTGCCAGTTGCGATCTGAGCCTCAACCCCTTCCCCTTTGGCAATTGCAACGGCATTGTCGATGTTTTATTGAATGGCGTGCTGGGAGTGTGTATGCAGGGACCGCACCTGTTTGAATCGATCGATCAGGCCCTCTACCGGCGCCTAGGCTTGCCTGAATGGCTGATTGCAAGCGATGAGCCAGGCTATATCGAAGCGGCCATTCGTCTGATCAGCGATCAAGAGCAGCGCCAGCAACTTTCCGCGCACTTTGGCTCCATTGAAAGCGTTCAGGCGTTGCATTTTGGCAAGGACTCCCAACTGTCTGCCAAGCTATTGGCAAAAATCAGCTGAATCCCCCCTGGGGCAAGCTGAACCCTCACAGGCCTGCCCAGCAAGACTTAGCGCAACCCAGCGTCGCTATCAACCCTGCTGTGCCAGAGCGGGATCGGGGCCGAAAGAAAAGGTTGCAGTGCTTGCAAAAAGCCACTGGAAGGGAGGTATAATATTAACAGCAGCTTTGCTGGCTTGAACCATCCCATCCCCCTGACGGGTCAGAAGGGCTTTGATCCAGCCCACCAGGGCTATGGGGTTAGTCGCAAGGCGCCCAGCCAGCAGGGAGCTTCGGTCGTGATTGCTCGGCTGGCGCCATGGACCTGACCCAACGACTCGAAGCCCTAACGCCCCACCGGATCAATCTGGAATTGGCAGCGCTGCTGTCGAGTGATATACGCCTAAAAGTACTGCTGGTCTCAGGAAATCGCCTCAGTCTGATTGTTACAGCCATGCGCATGAAGGCTCAGAGAATTCTTGTTGGAGCGGTGACAACAGAGCTAGAAGCCTTGCCCTACCTGAGAAGCGGCCGACCAGGCCTTTTACTTTGCAACGACCGACTGGACGAGGGAGATAGCCATTCCCTGGTGCAACAGGCCCGCTTACTGGTGCCTGACATCCGCATCATGCTGATTTGTGAAGAGGCTAAACCTGATATCACTAAGGCACTACAACTGAAAGTGGATGCGATCATCTGCGAAGTCGATATTGGAGAACCCTGCCACCCGATCTCGCGCGGCTTGCTAGCGATTGCCAACCGACAGACCTATCTTTCGCCAGCAGCCAAAGAACTGCTCAAGCGCCAATCACCTGGCAATCAGATCAATAGCATCAAACTGAGCCGCCGCCAGGATGAAATTCTTTCGATGCTCCTCAATGGCGATACGGAAAACCTGATTGCCAGCAGCTTAGGGATATCACTGACGACAGTAAAAGACCATACGAAGGCCTTGCGCAGTAAATTCGGTGTCAAAAGCAAAATAGAGCTCGTCATGCGGGCGATGCGGCTTGCTGTCTCTAAATGACATGCTGATAGCTAGCTCACCCACCCCCTACTGGCCAACCTGGCACCAAAGATACCTGCTCGTCCGCCTCCCCAAGCTGCTGAGCTCATAAGCGGTTGTGCAGGGGCGGCCTAGGCCATGGGCTAGAACTCCTCTCGATTTCGTTTGTATTCAGGATTGGGGCGACGACCGAAGCCTTGGCAGCAATTGTCGGCAGCCTAGTTGCGATTGCAATGGTCTTTGATTCAGCGGTGATTACCTTCGGCAGTGGCCAAAGCAGCACTGGGATCACCACTGAGATCAGCTGCTAAAAAGGCAGCCGTTTCCGGCAGGGCCAGGTGTAGGTGCGATTCGGTGTGAACCTCCAGCTGTAGAGACTCCGCCGCAAGTTCTAGCAGATGACCACCATGGCGATGGTCATCGCTAATGAAATGCAGGTGGTAGCCAGGCACATTAATCGTGCGGGCATAGTCCGGGCTCCAGAAGCCCACTAGGGTGCCGCGGATGGTTTGCAGTTCGAATTCCGCCTGGTGGCTGGTGGCGCTGACTAAATCCGTACCCGGAGCACTTTTACAGGCTGTGCGCACTTTGATCCGCTCGAACAGGCCGCGCAGCCGGATCGCCACAAACACATTGGCGCTGGGACGCAGCCCATCGAGACGCTGGCGCAGGTCCGTAAAACTAGTCACTGCTTGCAACAGTTCCGCCGCATCGGCCACAAAATGGGTGGCCACGAAGAAGGGGGCCAGGGCCGTATCGGGCGCTACTTGGATAGAGCCATCGCCGCGGGCCTGCCAGCACACACCATCGAGCAGAATCGCCTCGCCGTCGAGGCCATCGAAGGTGCCCAGTCCGAAATCACCATGGCGGCGGATGTCGCCAACGGAAACACAACCCTGGTAGAGCCCCTCCACTAGGGCGCCGGATGTGGACACCTGATAGAGGGTGTGGTGCTCAATGTCGAGGGCGTCCGCCAGGGCCGCGATCACGGCATGGTTGAGGCTCTCGCCGCTACGGGCACAATGGGCTTGTAGGGCGGCGAAGACTCCAGCCGGTAGGCGCAGATGGAGATTGTGCACTGAATCCGGGTGGTTGTGGTTGGTCATGGCGTCAGTTCAGGGGTTGCTTAGTGGATGAAATCCTGGTGGACGTTCTGCATCAGTTTGAGATTTTCAGAATAATCAATTGGAATATCGATCAACACCGGGCAGTCGGCCTGCAGGGCCTCCCGCAACACCGGTCCCAGCTGGTCAGCGCTGCTGATGGAAAAGCCCTTACAGCCAAATGCTGCCGCAAAGGCCTCCACGTCGTAGTGGCCCAGCTTGACGCCGGCGACGCGGCCATAGTGGGCTTGCTCCTGGAACTCCACCATGTCGTAGGAAGCGCTGTTCCAGATCAGGTGGACAAAGCGGCTGCCCAGTCGTTTGGCCGTTTCTAATTCGGTTGCCGTGAACAGGAAACCGCCATCGCCTGACACCGAAATCACCGGTTGGCCCGGTCGCAACAGGTTGGCAGCGATGGCCCAGGGCAGGGCCACCCCCAGGGTCTGCTGGCCATTGCTCACCAGCACCTGGCGGGCATGGTCGGCAGCGAAATAGCGGCTCATCCAGATGTAATGGGAACCCACATCCAGGGCGACGGTGGTCTCGGCGGTCACCACCTGTTGCAGCTCATGGATCACCCGCAGGGGGTGCACCGGCATACCGCCCAGTTGGGCTCCCTGGGCCACAGTGGCGGCCAGTTCCGCCGCATCGACATCGGCGCTGCGGCGGAAGGCCTCCTCCACCTGCACCTGCAGCAGCGGGGCCAGGGCTTCCAGACTGGCGTCGAGATCGCCGATCAGTTCCGCCTGGGGCAAAAAGGCCTGGTCCTGGTCGATCGACTGCACATCGATCGCCACTAGGGGCCTGGCCTTGCCGCGGTTCCAGAGGCTGGGATCAAATTCAATCGGATCGAAACCCACAGTGATCACGCAGTCGGCGTCATCAAGCAGGCGATCGGCCGGTTGGTTGCGGAACAGGCCGAGCCGGCCCACGTAGTGGCTGGCGGCAGCCCAGCCGCCAGGCCCCTGGAGGGTGGCGGCATAGGGCAGGCCGGTGGCGGCTAAAAAGCGCTGGATCGCCCCCGCCGAAGCGGGTTGGGACGCCTGCAGGCCCATCAGCACCAGGGGCCGGCGGGCGGCATTGATCAGCAGGGCGGCCCGCTGCAGTTCGGAGCTGGCTGCCGGGCCGCGGGCTGCGCTGCGGCCCCAGGCGGGGGAGAGCACGCCTTCAAACTCGGCCAAGCCCACATCCTTGGGTAGGCCCAGAAACACGGCGCCTGGACGGCCGCTTTCGGCGGCACGCACCGCATTGCCAAACACCTCTGGCAGGGAATGGATGGTGAGGGCCGACTGGGCGTATTTTGTAACTGGCTTCATCACATCCACGCCATCAAGGGCCTGGTGGGTGTGCTTGATCCGATCGTCCAGGGGCACTTCACCGCCGATCGCCAACACCGGATCCCCTTCCGAGGTGGCGGTGACTAGGCCCGTCACCAGGTTGGTGACCCCAGGGCCGGAGGTGACCACACAGACCCCCACCTTGCCGGTGAGCCGGCCGAAGGCCTGGGCCATGAAAGCGGCATTTTGCTCATGGCGACAGAGCACAAGCTCAATCGGCGAATCGAGCAGGGCGATGAACAGGCTGTCGACCTTGGCTCCAGGGATGCCGAACACATGGGTCACCCCATGGTTTTCCAGCATCTTGACAAGTGCCTGGGCTCCATTCATCACTCAAACTCCAAAAAACTACCGGGCTCGATCCGGTTTCGGCAGACATCTTAAGGGATCAAATCAATTGGCCAGAACGCTGGGTAAGGCCCCTTTCCCCCTACGGACCATCCCCCCCAAAAACGCTCCCCCGCCGTCCATGCCATGGCTGGCTCCGGCTAGATCAGCCGCCGACTGAATCGGCTAGGGGTTTTTGCTCAAAGGGGTGGCTGCTCGCTGGCGGCGGAGCCGGAGCTGCCCCGGGCGACTTGGCGGCCGCCTTGGTGCCCGGCATGATCTCAAACTCGGGACTGAACTGCACCAGCATGGCTTGCAGTTGCTCGATCACAGTTCGATTACCAACCAACTTGATCTTGCCGTTGGTAACCAGTTCACCAAAAGTGGCGGCTCCCATCATCAGGGTCTCCAGGTCAGAGCGATTCAGGGTCACGCTTAGGTCGGCATCGACTGCCGTGAACCCCTTAATATTGGTGAGGGTATCGTTATTGAGTTCCACCACATAGCGCTCACCATTATCGGGCGTAATCAGGTTAATCTTGAAGTGTTGGCCTGCTGTTTTACTGGGATCAAGGCGAATCGCCAGAAAATCTAGCCAGAGGTTGGTGCCCATGGCACGAATCACATCGGGACCTGCCGATTTCGGCGTGGCACCGCCCGGAATGCCAGAGCGGAGTTCCAGGGCAGCGGCTAGGAAACTGTTGCGCAAACTGGAGCTTTCTTTGCTGTAGCCAATCTGCTCAAAGGCCACAGCGAGTAGGTCCTTGGCGACTTGATTACCCGGTTGGGCATAGACTAACTTATTGAGGATTTCCGTCGCTAACAGGTACTGCCCTGCCGTGATCAGTTGGCGCCCCTTGGCCAGGATGGGCTTGGCACCGCCCATCCTCTCCACATACAAGGGCGCCGAGTCCTTGGGTGAGAGGGGGGTCAGTGTGGTTGGGTTACCATCCCAGTAACCGAGGTAGCGGTTAATCACGCCGCGGCTGTTGTGCTCTTCTGAACCGTGGTAGCTGTGGGCAGCCCAATGCTTTTGTAGGCTGGCGGGCAACTTGTAAACGTTCTGAATCTCGTTGATCGTCACGCCCCGGTTGGCGTAATAGAGCACGTTGTTGTTGAGGTGGGCGTAGGCATCCCGTTGCGCCCGCATCACCTCCTGGATGCGGCCATTGCCAAAGCGCGGCCAGCTGTGGGCAGCAAACATCACCTCTGCTTCGCCCCCAAAGCGATAGAGCGCCTCATTGATTTGCTTGCTCCATTCCAGCGGGTCCCGGATCAGGGCACCGCGCAGGGTGTAGATATTGTGGATTGTACCTGTGATATTTTCCGCCGCCCAGAAGGCCTTGTACTGGGGGAACCAGGTGTTCATTTCGGCCGGCGCTTCGGTGCCGGGCGTGTTCTGAAAGACCATCGTCACACCGTCGATGGTGAGCTCCTCAAACGGTTTGTCGATGATGCGCGTCGGCGCGATCAGGCCGGAGGTGCCTGCGGCAACATTTTTACCAATCGATTGATCAACATGGCCGAAGGGGCTGCGCGGCAGCAACACGCCATATTGGTAAAAGAGGCGCCGGTTCATGGCATTACCGGCATAGACATTTTCGCTCACCGCATGGGTCATGAAGCCCACGGGCGCGATCAACAGCACTTTGCCGCTGGCCACATCGGCTTCCTCCACAACGCCGCGCACGCCACCAAAGTGGTCGCCATGGGAGTGGGAATAAACCACAGCCATGACTGGACGGGCGCCCAGCTTCGCGTTGATGAAATCGAGGGCGGCCCGGGCCGTTTCTTTGCAGGTGAGCGGATCAAACACGATCCAGCCCTTGTCGCCCTTGATGAAGGAGATGTTGGCTAAATCAAAGCCCCGCACCTGGTAGATCTTGCCGGGCACCACCTCATAGAGGCCAAAGGCCATGTTCAGCAGGGCCTGGCGTTGCAGCGAGGGATTGATGCTTTTGAAGTCCTGGCCAGAGAGTAGCCAGTCGTAGCTGGCCATGTCCCAGGCGATGCCCCCATCGGCCCGCCTAATTTGCCTGTAGGTCGGGGCGGCGATGAACCCCCGCTTAGCCTCCTCAAAATCGCGCTTGTCTTCAAATGGCAAGCTGGCCTGTTGCTGCTGCCACAGCTTGATCGTGGTGGCTGAGGCGGCTTGGCCCTTGGGGTGAAAGTGTTGGCCCTTGGCAGCGCCAGGATCCACAGCGACCGCCCCACCACCAGCGGCCAGCGCTGGGGCCACGCGGGCCAGTACTAGCAGCGGTGCAAGCAACCAATACGCCAGTCGTGGGGGAATCATCTGCACTTTTTGGCCTATCTTGGCTTGAGTTGTAGGGGATTTTTGACAGCGCATGAGCAGGCTCCTTGACTTCATCATTGAGATAAATTGAACTACTTTGAGTGAACAGAATTCAGGCCAAGGGCTATAGCATAGTGACCTAGCAAGGCTAGGCACACTGTTTTTTGTGCAATGATTCAACGATCGATTTGACGCACATCTGCCGTGAGCCCAACTGATCGGCGTTCGCGTTGATTGGTTGGCCGTGATTGGCTAAGCGTGATGAGTTGCTCCTAATTAGCCGGGCCCGTTGAGGTCTGAGTGTTGTCATTCAAGCTCCAGGGAGACCAGGTCCAGCTCGCGGCCAGCCAACAGGTCGTGGCTGATGCAGCCGCATTCGGGGCATTCACAACAGCCATCGATGGCCTCGAATTCCGATTCGCAGCTGGGGCAATAACAGCGGGCGGCAACCGACTCAATCCTGAGCTCAACTGGAACCGCCCCCTGGCGCTCCATCACCACCGCAAAGGCCAGCTGCAAAGCCTCCAGCTCTACCCCCGCCAGGCTGCCGATGCGCAGGGTGATCGAGCGGATCGAACCACCGCCATGGCGCTCGGCCTGCTCCAGGGCCAGCTCGCTGAGGGCCTCCATCAGGGCCAGTTCATGCATGGGCCCAGGCTCCCTCGCGGGCGGCGATCCAGCCGGTGATCAGGCGCCGGGCCTCGGGCAGGCGCCGGGCCAGGGACGGCGACAAGCCCTGCCCATGGCCGAAGCAGCGGGCCGGCAGCAGCAACTGGTGGGTCCGCGGGGCCTGGCCGAACAGGATTTGGCTCAGGGCCAGCAGGGCCTGGGGACTGAGCCCATGGCTGGCGCCATTCCAAGGCGCCGCGCCCGTCCAGGCCTGCAGCGAGCGCCCTGGCCGATCAGGGAGCCCAATCTCCTGAAGCTGCAGTGGGCGCTGAACCGGCTGCCAATACTGCTGCTGGAACTGGGGCTGGAACTGGGGCTGGGACTCGCTCAAAAGCCGGTCCTGGCCAAGCTGGCGATGGTCCGTGGGCTCCAGCCAGGCATCGAGCAGCAACAGCCGCTCCACCGCCGCCAGCTCGGCCGCCAGCTCGGGGGTCAGTTGTTGCTGGCAGCGCACCGCCAAACCCGGTCGCGCCGCTAGGCCGGCGGCCAGCCGCCAGCCGATGCCATCGTCACCCCGCAAAGGATTGCCGATGCCGATCACCAAGGACGCCGCCACCGCGCCCTTCGCCCTCATCCGCGGCTGCGCTCCGCTAGCAGCTGGCCATCGGCGGCGACCAGTTGCAGGCGCAGGGGCATCTGGCCAGCCGCATGGGTGGAGCAAGACAAGCAGGGGTCGTAGCAGCGGATCCCTGCCTCCACCCGGTTGAGCAGGGCCTCGCCAATCTCGGCGCCGGCGGCCAGCGGCCCGGGGATGAACTCCCGGGCGATCTGCAACACGGTGCGGTTCATCGCCAGGTTGTTCTGGCCGGTAGCAATGATCAAGTTGACACGGGTAATCAGGCCGTTGTCATCCACTTGGTAGTGGTGAAAAAGGGTGCCCCGCGGTGCCTCGCTGACGCCCACGGCCTCCTGGCATTGCAGGCTCCCCCGCAGCCGCACGCGCCGGTCCTGCAGGTCAGGATCGACCACCAGCTGCTCGATCGCCTCCAGGCAGGCGACGATTTCCACCAGCCGCGCCTGGTGATAGGCAAAGGAGCTGGTCACCACCCGGCCGTGGTGGGCGCGGAGTTCGGCCAGTTCGGCATCGGCCCAGGGAGTGCCGATGCGTTCACACACATTCAGCCGTGCCAGGGGCCCGACCCGATACATCCCGGCCTGGGGGCCTAGGGGCTTGTAATAGGGAAACTTCAGGTAAGTCCAGTCTTCAACGGCCTCGGCCAAAAAACTGGCGTACTCGTCTTCATTGAGGTGATCGGCCAGCACCGAGCCATCGCTGGCGATGAGCCGCAGCTGGCCATCGATGCAATCCCACTCGCCATCGACGCCGACCAGGCCCAGGAACAGGCTGGGGAATTGGCCAAACAGCTGCTGCTCCCGCTGAAGAGGACCAGCCAGCAGGGGCTTGAACCGATCCAGGGCCAGCCGCGCCGTGGCTCGGGCTTCAGGCAACCGCTCCAGGATCCAGGCCTTGGCCCCATCGCTGAGGGGACTGCGCACGCCCCCGGGCACGGCCCAGGCGGCATGGATTTTGCGACCGCCAAGCAGTTCAAGAATTTGCTGGCCGAACTGACGCAGTCGGATGCCAGCGCGGGCCAGGTCGGGGTCGGCGGCCATCAGGCCAAAGAGGTTGCGGCGAGCCGGCTCGCACTCCCAACCCAGCAGAAAATCGGGACTGCTGAGATGAAAAAACGACAGGGCATGGGACTGGCAGATCTGGGCCAAATTGAGCAGCCGCCGCAATTTCTGGGCCGCCGGTGGAATAGTGAGCCCCAGCAATTTGTCCCCCGTTTTGGCCGCCGCCAGCAGGTGACTGACCGGGCAGATGCCACAGATGCGGGCCGTAATTCCGGCCATCTCCGTGAACGGATGGCCCTCGCAAAATTTCTCAAAGCCCCGATACTCCACCACATGGAAACGGGCACCCGCGAGCCGCCCCTCACCATCGAGATGGAGGCTGATCTTGGCGTGGCCCTCGATCCGGGTGACTGGATCAATGATCACCGTGCGGCTCATGGGTGGATCTCCCATCAGCCGAACCTCAGCATCGCCGCCCCCGCCTGGAGCGGCCGCTGGCCCTCAAGCAGGGGCAGCAGCGTGGCGGCAATGCGCTCAGCTGAAGGCGGACAACCGGGCAGATAGAGATCCACCGCAATCACCGCATGCAGGGGCAGCACCTGATCGAGCAGCTCGGGCACTAGGTCTGGGGCGTGGGGAAGGCGGCCGCTGCCATCGGCCAGCTCCACATAGCCGCGCTGCAACACCGCCGCCGCCCCACCCCGGCCGTCGCGGTTGAGCAGGTTGCGCAGGCCTGGCACATTCGCCGTGACGGCGCAATCGCCAAAGGAAATCACCAAGGCCGTACGCGCCCGCAGCTGCAAGGCCAGTTCCAGGTTGGCGGTGTTAGCCACCGCCCCCTCCACCAGGCAGATGTCCACATCCTCGGGATAGGTCTTGATGTCACTTGCCACGGGCGAATACACCAGCTCCACCCGTTCGGCCAACACAAACAGCAGCTCATCGAGATCGAGAAAGGACATGTGGCAGCCGGAGCAACCCGCCAGCCAGACGGTGGCCAGGCGCAGGCGCGGCTTGGGTGGCGGGCCCGCTGGCAGGGCTGCAGGTGGCGGGGCCAGGCTCATGGGTCCGGCCTGCCGGGCTGGTCGTGAATGCGGCGCCGCTGCAGGGCCGGGGCCGGGTGGGGCTGCTTTTCAGCGGTGCTGTCGTCCTTGTGGACTAGGGCGCCGGTGGGGCAGGCCTCGACGCAGTGGCCGCAGGAGGTGCAGGCGTCTACCTCGCCCCAGGGTTGGTCCAACCCCGCCACCAGGCGGCAATGGCGGCCCCGCTCGGCGATCGCCCAAACATGGGCCCCCTCCAGCTCGGCGCAGACCCGCACGCAGCGGCTGCAGAGGATGCAGCGGTTGGCGTCGAGGCTGAACAGGGGGTGGGAGGCATCGACCTGGCGCAGGGGGTACTGGTAAGGAAAGCGGCTGTGGTCCATGCCCACGGCCACCGCCATCGCCTGCAGCTCGCAGGCGCCGCTGGCAACGCAGTAGGCGCAGACGTGGTTGCCCTCAGCGAAAAACAGCTCCACCGCCATGCGCCGCCACTGGCGCAGGTCGGCCGTATTGGTGGCCACCACCTGGCCCTCCAGGGCCTCGCTGGTGCAGGCGGGCTGGAGCTTGCCCTGGCCTTCGATCTCAACCAAACACAGTCGACAGGCACCCACGGGCGTCAGCCCGTCGAGGTGACACAACACCGGCAGCTCCAGCCCCGCCGCCCGGCTGGCCGCCAGCAGGCTTGTGCCCGCCGGCACGGCCACCACATGGCCATCGATCTGCAAGGTGACCACGGCCATCAGGGGCGGCCCCCGGGCTGGGGCCCCGTTGGCGCTGGCCCGGCCAGTCCAGGTGGCGCGGGGGGCGCCTGCGGCCCGCTGCGGCAGGCCGCCAAGAACTCAGGACGGAAGTGGCGCAGGGCGCTGAGCACCGGGTTGGGGGCGGCCTGGCCCAGGCCGCAGAGGCTGGTGGCCTTGACCATCCGGCACAGCTGCTCGAGCTGCTCCAGCTCGCTCGGTTCGGCCAGGCCCGCCAGCAGCCGGTCGAGCAGGTGCTCCAGCTGCACGGTGCCAGCGCGACAGGGCAGGCATTTGCCGCAGCTCTCCTCGACGCTGAAGTGCATGAAATGGCGCGCCAGCTCGGGCATCGCCATCGCCTCGCCCACCACCACCATGCCGCCCGAGCCCATGGCCGAGCCCATGGCCTGGAGGCTCTCGTAGTCCACGGGTGTATCGAGCAGGTGGGCGGGAATGCAGCCCCCCGAGGGCCCGCCGGTCTGCACCGCTTTCACACCGCCGCCCGGCGCACCAGGGCCCGCCGGCACGCCGCCGCCCATGGTTTCGACCACGG
>CAMAPJ010000020.1 GCA_945860085.1 Synechococcus sp. UW140
CAGGGAAAAGCCTCCCGCGGACCCAAGAGCCGGCACGATCGAGAAGGCCTGCTCATCAAGCTGGTCGTTGGTCAGCTGGAGCGGCGCCGACCAAGACAGTTCGCCAGAGCTGTCCCACTGGCCGAAGCTGGCAAAGATTTCGGCATTGCGGCCTGATCCCACCCGATAGGCGAGCACGATGCCTGGATTGAGCCCCTGGGAACCTGGACTGCCCGTGCTGGCCTGGGCCCCTGGCCAGAGTTGATCCAGGTAAAGCGCCTGCAGCTTTTCGCCACCAAAGGCCAGGGGCACGGTCTGACCCTGGGCCCAGAGCTGGGCCTGGCCATCCCACTGGCACTGCCAGATGGCCCCGTTGTCCGCCAGGAACCCATGGGCGACGCCGTTGGCGTCATTGACCACCTGGATGCTGCTGGCGTAGGGCATGGGAACGATTTTGGGTTTATTAGTGCCTCGAATCTACAGCGCATCCGCCGTTGGCCATACCCTCCATTTAGAGGGGAAAATGGGAACAGGGATCACAAGATTTTCTTCCTTTTCTCCTCCACCTCCAGCCAGAACGAGGTCCATACCAGCATAATGTTTGCGTTATATTGGCCGCCAAGCGGGCGGCATTCACGGCCATTCACTAGCGGCCAAAGCCCCTCTATTGCCAACAATCAACATCTTACCAAGACGAAGTTAGCCTGACTGGCTACACCGTAGATTCGACTTACAGCCAGGGCCTAAGTCAAATATATTCAGCTGATCTTTTAGCTATTTTGGCGCCCAGAAGAGAGTGCCCACGGTCGTAGTGCGTTGTTCGCTTGATAGCCCTTCAGCCCAATGGCCCTGGCAGCTAGAACGTGTTTTACCCTCATCTCGCTATCAAGTGAAACGTCCATAATCAAGGCACAGCACATCAATCGAGGCAGGGCGCTGGCCTGGGGGCTTGCCTTGATCCAGTGGGTTTGGGCCTCCGATCTTTAGAGCTAGTTTTTGGAACCCTGGGCCCGGAGCAGGCCCCGCTCCAGGGCTGCGCCCACCAGCTGGGTGCGATTGCTCACCCCGAGCTTCCCCAACAAATTTTTTGTATATTCCCGCGCCGTGCTTTCGGCGATCCCGAGGCGGCCGGCGATCTGGCGATTGGTTAAGCCTCGACCGATCTCCGCGAGGGTTTCCTGCTCCCGCGGCGTCAACTTCAGCTCAGGGGAATGGGTTTGTGCCCTCTCCTGGAGGATCCAGGGCAAGGCCGGATCTTCATAGCGCTGGCCTAAGGCGATCGCTTCGAGGGCCCCAATCAGGCAGCCGGAGCCGAAACTTTCGATCCGCAACAGGCCGTCGACCTGGCCAAAGGGAAACTGGCCGGGCTGAAGCCACTCGGTGGAGGCCACCAGGAGCAGCACCAACGGGGGCATCGGCAGTCCGCCCAGCTCCGCCACCAGGGCTTCGCCATGGTCGGGGGCGATCGAATCGACGGCGATCAGCAAGCAGCGTTCCGGCTGGCTAGCAATCACCGCCACCACCTCTTCGGCGGTGATGCAGCTGCCGATCATTTTCGGCACGTCTGCTGTGAGGCCCGCCCTAGCCATCAGGTGGGCCTCGAGCCAGGAGCCGGAAGCCCCCACCAGGCTCCAGGGACGCAGCAGGGCGTTGACGCGTTCAGTACGGGCCCGGAAGCCTTGATCGCCCAGGTTGAACTTCATGGCTGGCCCCCCTGCAGCGCGGCAGCGGCAGCCGATCAGGCCGCCAGCGCCAGCTCAAAGTCGCGTCGATCGGTGCTCAGCGCCCGATCAAACACCTTGCAGAACATTTTGACGACCCGATCGCCGGAGTCGATCTGCTCGAGCGGATCCTTGCGCAGGCGATGGCGCAGGCAGCAGGCCACCACCCGGGCCACGTCGTCTTCGGTCACCTCATCGCGCCCCTCAAAGGCGGCCAGGGCCCGGGCCGCCCGGTTCGTGACGATGTCGCCGCGCAGGCCATCGACATCGAGCTCACCGCAGATGGCCGAGATGCGCAGGCGCAGGTCGTCGTCGATCGCCACCTGGGGCAGGAGTTGCTGGGCCGCCACCACCCGGGCCTGGAGGGCGTCCTGGGTGGCCTGCACCGCGTCATTGAAGCGGTCGGGGTTTTGGTCGAAGCTGGTGCGCTGGTCCACCACCTGCACCCGCAATTCCGGCTCGCGTACCGTGCGCACCTCGACGCTCATGCCAAAGCGATCGAGCAGCTGGGGACGCAGTTCCCCTTCCTCGGGATTACCGGAGCCGATCAAGACAAAGCGGGCCGGGTGACGCACCGACACCCCCTCCCGCTCCACCGTGTTCCAGCCCGAGGCGGCCGAATCGAGCAGCACGTCCACCAGGTGGTCGTCGAGCAGGTTCACCTCATCCACATAGAGGAGGCCCCGGTTGGCCTTGGCCAGCAGGCCCGGCTCAAAGGCGCGCACCCCCTCGCTGAGGGCCTTTTCAATGTCGATCGTGCCGCAGAGGCGATCTTCGGTGGCGCCCAGGGGCAGGTCCACCATCGGCACCTGGCGCGGTTCCACCGGCAGGGTTTCGCCCGCTTCGGCCCGCTGGCGCACCTCGGCGCTCTGCAGGTCCGGGTCGTCCGGCGAGCTGTTGTAGGGATCGCCCGCCACCACGTCGATCTCGGGCAGCAAATCGGCCAGCGCCCGGATCGTCGTTGATTTGCCCGTGCCCCGGTCGCCCATGATCATCACGCCGCCAATGCGCGGATCGATCACGTTGAGCAGCAGGGCGAGCTTCATCTCTTCTTGGCCAACGATGGCGGTGAAGGGGAAGACCCGGCGCTTGCGGGCTGGCGTCACGGTGGGCTGGCTAGATGATCTGGGGATTGTTTCACAGCTGGTTGGGCCGGGCTGGCTGGCGGGGCCAGGGGCAGCAGGCTGAGCACCTGGGGGGGGGTGGCGTCGGCGGGATAGAGCAGCCGCAGCCGCAACTGCCGTTGGCCGCCCGGGGCCAGGGTCACCGTGCCCAGGCTCGGGCCCTCCTGGCCAGAGCGCAGCACCAGGTGAAAGGCCTCGCGGCCCAGGGGTTTGCCCTCGGGACCATCGAGCCCGCTCACCTCAACGCTGCCGCGGAACCAGACCGAACCAGCCGGCCCCAGGCGAAACTTCAGACCTCCCAGGGGTTTGTCAGCCTTGAGGGGCGATTCGAGGGCCAGCTGCAGGCTCACGGGCCGGGCGGTGTCGTTGCGCAGGGGCAGGCGCAGGTCGTATTCGACGCCGTAGTTGCCATGGGCGGCCCAGGCCGTGCCGGGATAAAAGACCTTGAGCTCCGCCGTCTGCACCTGGCCGGTGCCGTGGCTGCCGCGGACCAGGGCACTGATCGGCCAAGAGATCGGCGCCCGGCTCACCGACAGCCAGGGCTTGCCCGGATCGGTGATCTGGCCCCGCCAGAGGCTGCCGATCTGGACGCCGCTAACGCGCGAATAGGCGAAGGAGCCCTGGCCCCCCCGGGGTGATGCCGTGAGTTCCTTAGGGCTTAGGGGTCCATTGAGCAGCTCCTGCCACAGCTCGGGCGCTGGCGGCTGGTCGCCGCCGAAGCTGGCCAGGGTGGCCAAGCTGAGGGGACCGCTGCTCTCCAACCGCAGCTGCAGGTTGAGGCCATTGAGCAGGGGGCTGAGGCCCTTCACCGGGATCGGCAGCACCAGCAGGGGGGTGAGCTGGCCGGCCGGCAGGGTCCAGCGCTCCGGCAGCAGGGGGCTTTTTTGCTGGCTGAGCAATTCGGTGGTCACCCGATCCCCAGGCCCGGCGTAGGTGCTGCCGTCCTGGGCCAGCAGGGACGGCAGGGGCAGGAAGGGGGCCGAGACCTGGCCAGGCCCGGTGGCCTGGGAGAGGGAGGTGGCACCAGAGAGCAGCCGCAGGCTCACCGGCGCCGCCTGGCGCGGCATCGCCACCACCGCCAGCCAAAGGGTGGAGTCCAGGGTCTGGGGGGTACCGGCGTAGACGTGGTGGCTGAACAGGTCAAAGCGACCGCTCAAGGGCAGGTTGAGGTGGGCGTCGGGGAAGGGCCGGCCCTTCCCCTCGAAAGTGGAGAGCAGGATGCCGGGCTCGATGATCAGTTCCGGGTTGTTGTCGTTGAGCATCAACACCGGATCAAGCCCCCCCGGCAAGGGCGCCACCAGCTGGGGCCTCAGGACCGTGGTTGGAGCGACAGGGCTGGCGGGGGCAACCAGGGGCGCCGGCGCCGGCGGAGCCTGGGCAAGGCTGAAGGGGATCACGGATTCACCACGGCGACACCGGGCCTGGAACTGGCGGCTCCAGCCCCAGGAGCCCTGGCTTCGGCACGCTTGGTGCCAGCCGGCTTGGTGTCAGCCGGCTCCTTGATCAGCACCCGGGATACTTCAGCCGCCATCGCGCGGATCAGTTCGGTGGAGCGGGGGTCATTGAAGGGACCCTTGACCATGAAGGCCGCCACAGCCCGCTGGCCATTGGGCAGTTCGATCAGGGCGCCGTCGGCGTAGGCGATGCCGATATCACCCGTCTTATTGAGCACGGTGATGCCCTTGGCCCGCAGCTCGCTGTCGGGGGGATAGGTGCTGCTGCCGGTAACGCCGCGCAGCACCCCCGCCGGGATCAGGGTGCGGGTCACGGTGCGGCCCATCACCTCCCGGAACAGGTCCCGGGCCCGGGGGCTGAGCCGCTCGCCCGTTTCGACCAGGGCAATCGTGCGGGCCAGGTCATGGCTGCTGGAGGTGTTCGTGCCACTGAGATCAGGCAGCCAGTTGTTGACCTTGGTGGCAGTTAGACCAAGGGAGCGGAAGCGGGCATCGAGGCGGGCCTTGCCGCCCAGCCGTTTGATCAACAGGTTGGTGGCGGTGTTGTCGCTGATCCGGATCATCTCGGCGGCCGCTTCGTAAACGGGATAGCGGGTACCCAGGGGGCTCGAGCCCATCCAGCCGGAGCCGGCGCCGACCAGCTCCTTGGTGAGGGTGAGGGGCTCGTTCCAGCGCAGCAGGCCGTGATCCAAGTCCTCCATGGCAGCCAGCAGCACTGGCGTCTTGATCGAGCTGGCGGCGGGCATGGGCTCGTTGCTGCGCAGCTGGGCAAAGCGCCCGTCATCGAGCACCAGCACAAAGCCGGTGGCCTTGAGGTCCTTGTGGACTGCCGCCAGCCGGGCCCAGGCCTGGCTGATGGCGGTGAGCTCAAGGTGGGGCTCAAAACGCCCCAGCGGCAGCCCCTGGGGCAGGGGTTGCAGGGGCGAGGCCGAGGCAGGCAAGGCCCGGGGGGCATTGATCGCACCACTGGCCAGGCGCGGCGCCAGCAGCTTGAGGGCCGTGCCGGTGATCACACCGAGGCCGATGCCCATCACCAGCAACCGCAACACCAGCCTCAGGGGCTGGCCCCAGCCACCGGATCCGGAGCGGGCAGGCCGACTGGAACTCACGAATCGCCTGGCAAACCTTTCGTTGGCTCGACCCTAAGGGGTCCTGCGGGTGGTTGCCCAGCGCAGCTGTCGCACCATGCCGCGAATCAAGGCCACTTCGCCCTCGCGAATCTGGGCCCGCTGCAGCAGGGCCCGCAGCTTGGCCATGCGGGCGTGGGCGGTGTGGGGATGCAGAAAGCCCACCGCCAGCAAGAGCTCTTCGGCATCGGCCAGGGTTGCCTCTAGGGCGCCCCGCAGGCTGGTGCCCCCCGCCCCAGGGCTGGCCCCAGCCTGCGGGGCCGCCGAGGCCGCTAGGCAGCGCAACTCATGCAGGCAGATCGCCACCGCGTGGGAGAGGTTCAAGGAGGCGTAGTCGGCGCTGCTCTCCAGGCGCAGGATCCGGCCCGCCTGCAGCAGTTCGTCGATGCTCAGGCCCCGATCTTCGCGGCCAAACACCAGGGCCACCGGGGCGGCGCACCCGCCCACGCCAGCAGGGCCGGCGGCGCTCTCCTCTGGTTCGAGCAACCAGCGCAGGGCCGTGGCGGGGCCATCGAGGGGCAGCTCCTCGCGCTCGAGCCGGCCGCTGGTGGCCACCACCCGGCGGCAGTCGGCGATCGCCGCGGCCAGGTCCGGGTAGGTGGCCGCCTGCTCCAGCTGGGCCTGACCATGCACTGCCATGCGCCGGGCTTCCTCCCCCAGGGGGTTGCAGCGGGGGGCCACCAGGCGTAGCTGGGCGATGGCGAAATTGGCGCAGAGCCGGGCGACGCTGCCCACATTCAGGGGCCCAGCCGGCTCGACCAGCACCACCACGATCGCGGGCCCTGCCCGCTGCGGCTCGGCATCGCCCCGGGCCCTTGGGGCTAGCGCCGCGGGGCTCAAGCTCACGAGAGCGTGTGCAGATAGGCCAGCAGGTCGGCCATGGCCTGGGGTTCGGGCTGGAAGCGGGGCATGGGCGGGGTCTGGCCGCTGACCACCTGGCGGATCAGCTGGCGATCGTTCTTGCGGGCCTTGACGCCATGGAGATCGGGCCCCACCAGGCCCTGGGCGCCAATGCCATGGCAACCGGCGCAATTGATCAAGAAGAGCTGGCCACCGGTCTCGGCCGAGCCGGCCAGTTGCAGGGTGCTGCGGCTGTAGGGATCGCTGCGGGCCGCCGGCAGGGCCACCAGCAACAGGATCAGAGCCGTGGCGGCTGCGGCCAGCAACACCATCGCCGTCACCAGGCTGCGTTGACGGGGTCCCTGCTCCGCAGGGATGGCCTCACTCTCGGGGTGGGACGGGACAGTGGGCAGCACAGAGGGCGGGGCGATCAAGGTTCTTGCCGGGGTGTCAAGCGGCTGCCTGGGCCATGGGAAGATTCTGCAACCCCAGTCGACCCCCAAGCCATGATCGAACCCCTGCTCTGCGGCATCGTGCTCGGTCTAATCCCCGTCACCCTGATGGGCTTGTTCGTGGCCGCCTGGAACCAGTACCGCCGCGGCAGCGCCCTCGGCGGCTGAATAGTTCCCCTTTCCCTCGGCTTGCTGGCCCTCAATGGGCTGCGCGATCAAGCTGCCGTTGATCTGGCTGCAGCAGATCCCCAGCCCTCAAGCGTTCCAAGGCCAACTTGGCTGCAGCACACTTGTTTTCGGCACACTTGGCTTAACCCCGGGATTAGCTCAGGCGCTTCCGCTTCGGGAGACAGGCTTCGGGAGACAGGCTTAGCCAGACAGCTGGCGCAGCTGGACCAAGGTGCTGCTGCCGTAACGGCGCTGGTCCTTCATCTCCCAGCCGGCTGGAAGCGGTGGAAGCGCCGAGCTAGAGCATTCCAAAAGCAGCAGGCCCCCGGGCTGGAGCCAGCTGCCGGCCGCCACGGCCTCGGCCACGGCGCCATAGAGGCCAGCCGCATAAGGCGGGTCGGCATAGATCAGGTCGAAGCCGCCGCCAATTGACGCTTGCGCTCCGGTGTGGAGCCAGGCGAGCACCTCCCGCTGCACGACCTGTGGCGGCACGCCCGCGGCCAAGCCGCGGGCGACAGCCTCGAGGTTGCGTCGGGCCGTGGCCACCATGCGCCGGTCCTGATCGACCGCCACCACCCGCTCGGCGCCGCGCTGCAGGGCCTCGCAGGCCATCACGCCGCTGCCGCAGAACAGATCCAGCCAGGCACTGCCGGCCAGCCGGCCGGCCAAGATATTCATCACCGCCAGCCGCAGCCGGGCCGGCGTCGGCCGGGCCACCTGACCGACGGGACTATCGAGCTTGCGCCCGCCGCTGAGCCGCAGGCTCATGGCCGGCTGGCCACCCAGGCGAGCCAGCGCTGCAGCATGCGCTGGCCGGCCAGGCCCGATTTCTCTGGGTGGAACTGGCAGGCAGCGATGGCGCCCTGCCAGACAGCTGCGGTGAGGGTGGTGCCGGCGAAGGCCACTTCGGCGGTGACGCAGCCGGGGTCGCTGGGGACGGCAGCGTAGGAATGCACGAAGTACATCCAGGCATCCGCCGCCGGGGGTGGCTCGCCGCCCGGGGCCGCCGCAGGCCACAGGGGACTGGGCTGGACAGCCAGCAGCGGCGCCCAGCCCATGTGGGGAATCGAATGGCCGGGGCTGACCGGCAAGGCCGTGACCCGGCCCCGCAGCAGCCCTAAGCCAGGGGCCTGGCCCTCATCACTGGCCTCAAACAGCAATTGCAGCCCCAGGCAGATGCCCAGCAGGGGCCGGCCCGAGGCGCACCACTGCTGAAGCGGCCCCACCAGGCCGGAGCCTTGCAGCCGCTCCATAGCCGGATCAAATGAGCCCACCCCCGGCAGCACTAGGGCCTCGCAGCGCTCCATGGCGGCCTGGTCGGCCACCGCCAGCACCGTCGCCCCCAGCCGCTCGAAAGCCCGCTGCACCGAATGCAGGTTGCCCATGCCGTAGTCGATCAGGCCGATGGCGTGCGTCAAGGGAAGCTCGAAATCAGATGGGGAGAGGGCCTAGAGCCTGGCCAGTAGCGCCAGTCTCAGGCAGACCGGTTTGAGGCTGCATTGGCCCTTGCGAGGCCCGCTGGCCAGGGGGCTGCAGGGACTCGCCGGGGGACAGATCCAGGTCGTTGAGGCAGTTGATCAGCTGATAGAGCCGGCCGATACGCCGTTGATCGGGCTTGAGGCGCAGGCAAGGGCGCAGCAGGCCACTGTCATCACAGCTTTCGCCAGCAGTGATCGTGCCTTCCTCGCAGAGATCGGCGAAGTCGCGATTGAGGGCCTTGAGCATGGACGGTCCCAGCTCAGCGTGCAGCAGCACTTCAAGACGATCGCCACTGAAGCGGCTGGCGTGATACACCCGATAAAAATGGCCGATCTGGGCAATCGCCTCCCTGGCGCTGTGGGCCTCCCGCAGGAGGGAGCCATCCTCAGCCGCAATCAACGAGCGGCTGCGCAACTGCCGCTGGGCATCGCAGAACCAGTCCTGCCAGAACGTATCTTGGGGCGGCGATAACAACACCAGTGGAATCGGCGGGGTGCGGCCGGTCTGAATCAGGGTGAGGGATTCAAACAGTTCATCTAGAGTGACAAAGCCACCTGGCAACACCACCAGGGCATCGCTCTCCCTCAAGAAGAAGAGTTTGCGGGTAAAAAAATAACGAAAGTGGAGCAGTCGTCCATCCGGACCGCTGACATAGCGGTTGGCATGCTGCTCCATCGGCAGATCGACATTGAGGCCAATGCTGTATTCACTGCCGGCGCCCCGATTGGCCGCCTCCATGATGCCGCCGCCGCCGCCCGTCATCACCTCAAAACCAGCCAGAACAGCCTCCCGGGCCAGCTCTTCGGCTAGGGCGTAGGCAGGATCATCTCGGCCGGTGCGGGCCGAGCCAAACACGGTGACCTTGCGGTTGCTGCGATGGGGATGGAAGGCCCCGAGGCCCTCGCGGATATCAGCGAGGGCCCCACGAATCAGCCGCCAGTCGTTCTCGTCCCGGCAGCCACGACTGATCTCAAGCAGGCTCACCACCGAGCGCTCAATCTGGTGACGCTGGGGATGGTCGGCGAGCAGGGCCGCCAACACATCTAGAGGCCTTTGACCGCCAGGCTCTGCCGGTGTGGAGGCGCTACTCAGAGGTACTTGCTGATTGTGGAGGAGAGGGTGGTTTTGGGCACAGCGCCCACAACCGTATCGACTTTCTGGCCATCCTTGAAGACCATCAAGGTGGGGATGCTGCGAATACCGAACTGACTAGCCACATTGGGGTTTTCGTCGGTATTGAGCTTGAAAACCTTGATCTTGCCGTCAAATTCCTTTGCGATCTCATCAACGATCGGCGCAACCATGCGGCAAGGACCGCACCAGGGGGCCCAGAAGTCCACCAGCACGGGCACATCGCTCTTGAGAACGTCTTGCTCAAAGGAAGCGTCGCTGACGGCAGTAGCGCTGGACATTCTAGAGGTGGCCACGGTTTTCAGGAATCTAGCAAGCCAATCCGGCCTTGCCGCAAGCCCCTGTGAAGTCGTTACGGCTGCGGCCTGGGGCAACCCCCAGGCAAAGACAAAAAGCCCGGACGCGCCGGGCCAGGGGGTGTGAGGAGTGTGCGAGCCGAAGCCCCCACAACTTGAGACTAACGCCCTCCCACCGGCCCCCTGGCCCCGCGCCAGCGGCCAGGCGGTTATTTGCCCATGCCGAGCTGCTGGGCCTTTTGGTACACCTTGCCTTCGGTCAGCAGGGAGGGGGCAACCACCACTTCCACCTGTTGCATCTCCTTGATGTTGCGGGCTCCCAAGGTGCCCATGGAGGTGCGAATGCAGCCCAGCAGATTCTGGGTGCCGTCATCAAGGCTGGCGGGACCGCGCAGGATTTTCTCGAGGCTGCCGGTGGTGCCCACCTTGATGCGCGTGCCGCGGGGCAGCACCGGACTTGGGGTGGCCATGCCCCAGTGGAAGCCGCGGCCGGGAGCTTCAGCGGCCCTGGCAATCGGCGAGCCGATCATCACCGCATCGGCGCCACAGGCCAGGCATTTGCAGATGTCACCGCCGGTGACGATGCCGCCATCGGCGACGATCGGCACATAGCGGCCGCTTTCCTTGAAATAGTCGTCGCGGGCGGCGGCGCAATCGGCCACGGAAGTGGCCTGGGGGATGCCGACGCCGAGCACGCCCCGGGAGGTGCAGGCGGCCCCAGGGCCGATGCCCACCATCACGCCGGCGGCACCGGCCCGCATCAGCTCGAGGGTCACCTCGTAGGTGACGGTGTTGCCGATCACCACGGGCACGCCCATCTCGCGGCAAAGAACAGCCAGATCCAGGGTCTCGCGGCCCTCCGGGCCGACATGGTCGGTGGAAACGACCGTGGCTTGGACAAAGAACAGGTCGGCGCCGGCTTCAGCGATCGCCTTGCCAAAGCGCAGGGCTGCCACCGGGGTGGCACTGACGGCGGCAATGCCGCCCTGCTGCTTGATCTCGGCGATGCGGCGCCGGATCAGATCTTCGCGCACGGGGACGCTATAGAGCTCCTGCATCAGGGGCACGAACTCCTCCTTACCCACCGCCGCCATCCGGTCCAGCACCGGATTGGGATCGTCGTAGCGGCACTGCACCCCCTCCAGGTTCAGCACCCCCAGGGAGCCGAGCCGGGACAGTTCCACCGCCATGGCCACATCGACAACCCCATCCATGGCGCTGGCGATGATCGGAATCTCGCGGCTGATGCCACCCAGGCTCCAACTGCTGTCGGTGACCTCAGGATCGACGGTGCGACCGCCGGGCACCAGAGCAATTTCGTCAATGCCATAGGCACGACGAACGGTGCGGGAACGACCGAGCTGAATGTCCACCGGAAGGCTGATGCAGTCGGGACAAGCTATCAACCGGGCTTCGGGGCCCGGCTCCAGGAGCCGGTCCGGGCTGCGCTGCTCCCCTGGTTCAGGCCTTGCCGCGGAACGCGTTCCAGCGCTGCTGCAGGCCTGCGATCAGGGCGCGGCGCTCCTGGCTGCGCACCAGGTTCTCCAGGCCGAAGCGGATCACGCTGATCAAGCCCACCAGTTCCAGCAGGCCAGGGGCCAGGGGCAGCCGTTCGATCACCCCGAGCAGGGCGCCATAGATCTGCAGCGCCACCACTAGGGCGATCAGGCCCGCCACCAAGGTCAGGGGCTGGCGGGCCGCTTGCAACTGCGCCTGCAGCTGGCCGCCACCCAGCCAGGCCTGCAGCTTGCTGAGCAGCAAGGCCCATTCACCGCCATCGGCCGGGGACCCGGCGACGGCGGCCCTGTCCTGTCGGGCCGGGATCTCGATCGTGGTGGCCACCGTGGGAACCGGCGGCGGGGTGACCGGGGCGATGTCTTGTTGGGGAGAGACCACCGCTTGCTGGAGAGGGGCCACCGCTTCGGCTGACGGGGCTGCAGCCGGTTCTGGGGCCAGGGCTTCGGGTTCCGGCTCGGGTTCTTCGTGCTGTGCTTCGGGCTGGGGCTCAGGCTCGGGCTCGGGCTCGCTCGCGAGCTCAACGCTCCAGGCAACGCCGGCAGGCTCGGCCCCTGGCTCAACGGGCGTCGGCTGCTCCAGGGAGTCTGGGGACGGTTCGCCCTCGGAGGCCCCGGTCGCCTGGATCAGGTTTGCGAAAGGCTCCGGGCTTGACATGCTGAAAATCGGGTTTGGAGCACCAGGGCCTCGGGCCGGCTCCGCAGGGGCTTCGATCTCGCCGCTGGGAGCCTCCAGGGACGCGGCCCCGGAACCGGGCTGCTGATCGTCGTCGTTCGGCAGGGCGGACGCGTCGGCCATGGGTCCGGGGGCAAAACGGAGGCAGGCGGGACTTTACGGCGGTTTCTCCTGGGACCCGGCGGCCTGATTCCGCTTTGTTGATGGTCCCCCCCCTGGGGGGCCGGGCCCCCTAGCCCTCCAGGGGCAGCAGGGCCGGGCGGCCGCCAAGGGGCGCTAGGGGCAGGCGCAGCGGGAAACGGCCCTGCTGCAACTGGTTCACCAGCTCGCCTGCGATCGAGGCCGCCAGCCGGGGGCTGTGGGCCGGCGCACAGCGCACCCGCTCGCCAGCCACCGGGATCTGACCCGCCAGCAGCTGGCTGTAGGAAACGGACCCGAAGCTGGGACGAATCCGGCGCGGGATCCCAAAATCGAGCACCGGTGCTTCTAAAGCGCTGTCCAGGACGGCGGCCTGGCGGGCCACGGCCAGGTTGATCAGGGGCACCGGTGCCGCGATCGCCACCAGCAGGGCACTGCCATGGCCCTCAAAGAAGCAGGCCCGCAACCACTGGGGGTTCAGGCCCTGCAACTCCACACTCAGGGCGGCCACAGCCCCGGGGCTGCGGGCATGGCCGCTGGCCAGGCGGCGCGGATTGGGCTGGTGGCCGCTGCCCGGGCCGCTGACCCAGCCCAGGGCGCCCGCCACCAGCACGGGGGAGCCAGGACCCAGCAAGGCCAGTCCAGGCATGGCCAGGCCGATGCTGGCGGCCCCGGAGCAGCCATACAGGGCCGTCCCCCAGGGGCCCAGCAAGGGCCCATAGGGGCTGCGGGTGAGGCCCTCGGCGCTGCTCACCGCCACCACCCCGTTTTCGACGATGCCCCGGTGCAGCAGCAGCCGGCCGCTGCCGATGCGATCGAGGCCCAGCCGGGTGTCCAGCTCCCGGCGCGGATGCAGGGCCGTGGCTTCACCGCTGGCTGTCAGGCCCAGCTCCTGGCCCGCCAGCAGGGCCCCTAGTACCTGGGCTCCGCCGCGGCGGAGCGGTTCGACCAGGCCGCCGCCGATCGGCAAGACCAGGTCAGTGCTGCCATGGCCGCCCCAGCCCTCCACCCCGTCGAGCTGGAAACGGCGGACGCGGATCGGCGGATCACTGGGGCCAAGATGGAGCACCAGGCTGGCCTGGTCCGTGAACTCGGCGGTGCTGGCCACAACCACGTCGGTGGCGGCATAGGCCTCCTCCAGGCCTGCGGCAGCCACCTGCTGGCGGAAGGCTGTAGCCGTCTGGACCCTCAACTGGCCGCGCTCCTGGCGGTCCCGCAGATCGGCCTCGCAACGGGGCTGAAGGGCCATGGGCGGAAGAGTCGATAAACTGTTTGTTGCTAGAGGTGGTCATCGATGGCGGATCCAACCGGTCCCGGCGCTTCCGACGGGCGGATCATCCAGACCGACCTACGCAACGAAATGTCGCGCTCCTACCTGGAGTATGCGATGAGCGTGATCGTGGGACGGGCCCTGCCCGATGCCCGTGATGGCCTCAAACCGGTGCATCGCCGCATTCTTTATGCGATGTACGAGCTGGGTCTGACCAGCGATCGGCCTTACCGCAAATGCGCCCGGGTCGTCGGTGAAGTGCTCGGCAAATACCACCCCCACGGCGATACGGCGGTCTACGACGCCCTGGTGCGCATGGCCCAGGACTTCTCGATGCGCATGCCGCTGATCGATGGTCACGGCAACTTCGGCTCGGTTGACAACGACCCACCGGCGGCGATGCGGTACACCGAGTCGCGCCTGCAGGCCCTCACCACCGACAGCCTGCTGGAGGACATCGAGGCCGAAACCGTCGATTTCATCGACACCTTCGACGGCTCCCAGCAGGAGCCCACCGTGATGCCGGCGCGGGTGCCCCACCTGCTGCTGAATGGCTCCTCGGGCATTGCCGTGGGGATGGCGACCAACATCCCGCCCCACAACCTCACCGAACTGATCGATGGCCTGCTGGCCCTGATCGCCAATCCGGAGCTGGAAGAGCGCCAGCTCCTGGCAATCATCCCCGGCCCCGATTTTCCCACCGGCGGCCAGATCCTGGGCCGGCGCGGCATCCGCGAGGCCTACACCACCGGCCGCGGTTCGATCACGATGCGTGGCGTGGCGGCAATTGAAACCGTGGAGGGCAAGGGGCGCCCGGATCGCGATGCGGTGATCATTACCGAACTGCCCTATCAGACCAATAAGGCAGCCCTGATCGAGCGCATCGCCGAGCTTGTCAACGACAAGAAACTCGAAGGAATCGCCGATATCCGCGACGAAAGCGATCGCGATGGCATGCGCATCGTGATTGAGCTGCGCCGCGATGCGTATCCCCAGGTTGTGCTGAACAACCTGTTCAAACTCACCCCCCTACAAAACAACTTCAGCGCCTACATGTTGGCGCTCGTCAACGGGGAGCCGATCCTACTCACCCTGCGCAGAATGCTGGAGGTCTTCCTGACCTTCCGCATCGAAACTATCGAGCGGCGCACCCGTTACCTGTTGCGCAAAGCCGAAGAGCGCGACCACCTGCTCCTCGGTCTGCTGCTGGCTCTCGAACAGCTCGATCCAATCATCGCCCTGATCCGAGCAGCCGCAGACGCCGCCACGGCCCGGTTGCAACTGCAGGAGCGCCATGGCCTCAGTGAGGTTCAGTCCGACGCCATTCTGCAAATGCAGCTGCGACGCCTGACAGCGCTAGAAGCCGACAAGATCCGGCTTGAGCATCAAGATCTGGTCACCAAGATTGCTGATTACAAGGATATTTTGGGTCGGCGCGAGCGGGTGCTGGGCCTGATCCAGGAGGAGCTCCATGCCCTGCGGGCCCGCTACGACTCGCCGCGCCGCACCGAAATTCTCGATCTCGAAGGCGGCCTCGAAGATATCGACCTCATCGCCAATGAGCGTTCGGTGGTGTTGCTCACCGAAAACGGCTATCTCAAGCGGATGCCGGTGAGCGAATTCGAAGCCACTAGCCGCGGCACCCGGGGCAAGGCGGGCACCAAGAGCCAAGGGGAAGAGGGCGTCAAGCTGTTCATCAGCTGCAACGACCACGACTCCCTGTTGCTATTCAGCGACCGTGGCGTGGTGTATTCCGTGCCGGCCTATCGGGTACCGATCTGCAGCCGCACCGCTAAGGGCACGCCGATTGTGCAGTTGCTGCCGATTCCGCGGGAGGAACTGATCACCTCCCTGCTGGCTGTCGGAGGCTTTGAGGAACACGAGCAACTGGTGATGCTCACCAGCGGCGGCTACATCAAGCGCACGCGCCTATCTGCCTTTGCCAATATCCGCTCCAATGGCCTGATTGCCATCGCCCTAGAAGACGGCGATGCCCTCTGCTGGGTGCGACAGGCCCTGCCCGGAGACAGCGTGCTGATCGGCTCGATCAAGGGCATGACGATCCACTTCCGGCTCATTGATGAGGAGCTGCGGCCCCTGGGTCGCACCGCCCGTGGCGTGCGGGCCATGAATCTGCGGCCCGGCGATGCCCTAGTGAGCATGGATGTGTTGCCGGCCGAACTCGCCGACCAGGTGGCTAGCTCCGCTGAAGCTGAGCTAGAGGGCGACGGGGATCTGGACGCCGAGGGGCCAGTCGAGGGGCTCGATGAGCCGGCCTCCAGTGAGGGCCCTTGGGTGTTGGTGGCCTCGGCCAGTGGCCTGGGCAAACGGGTGCCCGTCAACCAATTCCGCCTGCAGCGTCGCGCCGGCATGGGCCTGCGGGCGATCAAGTTCCGCCGCGATGGCGATGCCCTCGTGGGCCTCAAGGTGCTCGGCGCCGGTGAGGAGCTGCTGCTGGTGAGTGAGCGCGGCGTGATCGTGCGCATGCGCTCCGATGCCATTCCCCAGCAGTCCCGCGCTGCCACGGGTGTGCGCCTGCAGAAGCTCGACAGCGGCGATCGCCTCTCCGAGGTGGTGCTCGTGCCCCCCTCTGCCGACGAGGAGGACGCCGTCATTGAGCCCGACCTGGAGGACGCAGCCGCTCCAGCGACCACCGATGCCCCCACAGCCGAATCCAGCCCGGAGGAGGCCTCCCCTGACGATGCCCCTGAAGCCAGCGCAGCGGCTGACTAACCCGGTACCTCAGCCAGGGCAGGGTTTGACCTAGGGACTAAGGATTGCCCCGGACATAAATCCGGGACACCTGAGGTTCAGGAACTGGCTGTCGCCCCCGCGCAGGAACTCCCCTGGCCGGCGGTGCAGCCGAAACAGTGGTTGCCCCAGGCGATGGCGCGCTGCTCCAGCTGCTCCCGGGTCACGGTGTCAATGCTGAGGGGAACCTGGTCCCGGGCCCCATCCGCCGGAGCTCCCAGCTCCACCTCAAGCATCTGGTTGAAGTCGCAGTCGTAAAGCCGGCCGTCCGGGGCCACCGAGAGGGTGTCGCGGCACATCAGGCCGCAGAGGGCGCTGGGATTGAAGGCCTGGTGCAACTGTTCGAGGTAGGAGCCCACCTGGCCCTGGTCATCCAGCTGCTGCAGGAAACGGGCGATCGGCATGTTGTTGAGGCCGATCAGCCGGTCGAAGCCCACCCCCTGCTCGGCCAGGCGCCGCCGCCAGGCCGCCGTGTCGCAGGCGGTGAGCTGCTGCAGGGCCATGCCCGCCGGATTACTCATCAAGGTGAGCACCCGATCTGGATCGTTCTGGCCGTAGCCGAGCTGGTTGAGCTGGCGCAGGGCCGTGATCGAGGCGGCCCAGGTGCCCTCACCCCGCTGGGCGTCCGTGCCGCTGGCCTCGGCGGCCGGCAGGCTGGCGACGATCTCCACCTGGTTGTCAGCCAGGAAAGCGGGCAGATCAGAGAGGGCCGGCAGCAGCAACACGGTCAGGTTGCTGCGGTCGATCACCTGGCACCCATGCCGGCGGGCCTCAAGCACCAGCCGCCGGAAGGCGCCATGCAGTTCCGGGGCGCCGCCGGTGAGGTCCACCACCTGGGGCCGCAGGCGTCTGATCGCTTCGAGGCACTGCTGCACCACGGATTCGGCCATCTGGCTGGCCGCCTGGTCGGGCCCGGCATCCACATGGCAGTGGCTGCACTGCATGTTGCAAAGGCGCCCCAGGTTGAGTTGCAACACCCGCAGGACCGAACGCCGCGGGGCGGCCAGCTGCCGCTCGGCCAGGGCGGCGGCGAAGGCCCCCTCCCGGGCCAGGGCCGTTTGCAGCAGCCGCCGCTGCTGCTGGGGCGACAGGCCCCGGGGCCGCCCCGGGGCGGAGGGAGTCGGAATCGGGACGGTCGTAGTCACAGGGGAAAGGGATCGGCCAGCGCGGCCGCACAGGCGGGCGGAAACACGGGGAGCCTGCCTAGACGGACGGCCAGGGGGCTACAGGGGTCGTCAAGGCCGGGGGCCCAGGTTCTTTGGAAGTGTGGCGGGTTCGCGAGCACGGCGGCCGAGATCCTGGATCTCCAAGCCAGCTGAGCCGTCCCTGGGCCGCCGAAGCCGCCAGGCTCAAATTGGAACCCAGGCAGCGCCTAAGTCAGCTGAGGCCAGCTGGCCCAGTCGGCGGCGTTGACCAAGGGGAAGAGGCTGTCCTCCGCCTGGACGGCAGCCAGCCAGCCAGGGGGCAGTTCCGTGCCGGCGTCGATCGCCGCCATCAGGCGCCAGTAGCGCTCCAGGTGGCGATGGATCCGCTCCCGGGCCAGGTCGGTGGTGGTGCCGGCCCGCAGAATGAAGCTCCAGTCGGAACTCTGGGCGAGCAGCAGCTCCCGTGCCGCCTGGTGGAGCAGGTCCCGGGCCCGGGTGCTGCCCACCCCCCGGTTGACCTGCTCCACCATGACGCTGGAGGCCCGGTGCCACTCCGGCACCACCCAGGCATTGCTGTCGTTGAGCCAGTAATTGTGATACCCCCCCTGGCCCCAGCTCGAAGGCGAGGGTTGGCAGACCTGCAGGGCATCGCCGCGGCTGAGGGTCTCGCGCAGGGTCACCAGGGTGACACCGCTGCCGGCCGCCTGGCGGAACAGGGCCTGCAGGAACTGGGGACCTTCGTACCACCAGTGGCCAAACAGTTCGGCGTCGAAGGGGGCCACCAGCAGGGGGCGCCGGGCCATGGCGCCGGCCAGCCCCGCCAGCTGGGCCGCGCGGCCAGCCAGGTAATCGCCGGCGTGGTCGGCGGCGAGGAGAGTGGCGGCGGCGGGGTCGTAGGGCTGCTTGGCCTCAAGGGGGCAATCGCGGCCGCTGACCCGGTGCAGCTTCAGGCCCAGGGGCCGGGGGCAGCCGATGCCGGCAGCCGCCAGGTCGCGGGCATCGAGGTCCCAGCCCAGGTCGCGGTGGAATTCCCGATAGGCCGCCTGGCCCGGATAGCCATCGCGGGCACTCCAAACCGGCAAGGTGGCCTCGCTATCGCGGCCGAAGAAGGCCATGCCGGCGGGCGAGCAGATCGGGGCATACACGCCATAGCGGGGCCGGGGCTGGCCATGGAGCAGGCCGTGGCCATCCAGCACGGCGTAACGCAGACCGCAAGCCACTAGCAGCTGGTCGAGGCCTTCGTAGTAGGCACATTCCGGCAGCCAGAGTCCCTGGGGCCGGACCCCCAGCAGCCGCTCGTGTTCGCGCACCGCCGTCAGCAACTGGGCGCGCACCGCCTCGGGCCGATCCCGCAGCAAGGGCAGGTAACCGTGGGTGGCGGCGCAGGTGAGCAGGTCAAGCACCCCCTGCTCCTGCAGGCGCCGGAAGCGGGGCAGCAGCTCGCCGCCGCAGGCCCGCCAGCTCGCCTGGGTCTGGGCCAGCTGGCGGGCCAGATCAGCGCAGGCCAGGCCATAGGCAGCCGGGGCCCGATCAAGCAGCTGCAGTCGCACGGCCAGCCAGGGCCCGAACCGCTCGGCTAGCTGGGGGCTGCTCATCAGGGAGAGCAGGGTGGGCGAGAGCCCCAGGCTCATCCGGGGCCGCTGACTGGGATCGGCCGCCGCAGCCTCAAGGGCGTCGAGCAGGGGCAGATAGCACTCGAGCAGGGCCTGGAAGTACCAGTCTTCCTCCAGGGAGCCAGGCTCGCTGGAATGGACGTAGGGGAGATGGGCATGCAACACGAGGGCCAGGTCGCCGCCGGCTGGCCCTGCAACCGGGCGATCGGGAGACGCAGGAGTGTTGCTGGCCTCGTCGCCGGCAGCCAAATCCCTTCCCCGTATTGGAATCATTCTAAACTCTGCTCCTAAGCTGGTTCGATCAGACGAGGCGCCATGCAACTGGCCTTGGCGGTCGATGGTCACAGCATGTTTTATACCCAGCAAAAGCTGGGCTGGTTCTTTGACCCGCGCCGGCTGATGGAGCTGGCCTCCTCCCAGGCAGACCTTGAGGTGGGCAGCGCCTTCTGGTATCTGGGGCTGAAGGACAGCACCGACCAGCGCCCCTTCCGCGATGCCCTCACCAGCCTGGGGTTCAGCGTGCGCACCAAGCCCCTGCGCGAATTCGGCCATGACCCGGAGCAGCGCCAGTACGCCCGGGCCAACCTGGAGGTGGAGATCGCCCTCGACCTAATGGCCGTCTCGGGCCGCACCGACGTGGTCTGGCTGCTCAGTGGCAGCCGCGATCTGGAGCGCACGGTGGAGGTGCTGCGGGCTCGGGGGCTGAAGATCGTGCTGATCAATACCGATGGCATGGTGCCGCGGGAGCTGCGCAATGCGGTCGACCGCTTTTGGGACCTGGCCAGCCTCCGGCCCCAGCTAGAGCGGGCCGAGGCCTTGCATGCGCCGGTCTTCAGCCGCAATGCCCCCTAGACTGGTTCCAACTCATACTCATTCCGCCTTTTTGTCCCATGGCCCGCGATCCCGGCCGGGTATTGATCTTCGATACCACCCTGCGCGATGGGGAGCAGTCCCCTGGCGCCAGCCTCAACCTCGAGGAGAAGCTGGCTATTGCCCAACAGCTGGCCCGCCTCAAGGTGGACATTATCGAAGCAGGCTTCCCCTTTGCCAGCCCCGGCGATTTCAACGCCGTGCAGCGGATTGCAGGCAGCGTCGGCACGGCCGAGGGTCCGGTGATCTGCGGCCTGGCCCGGGCCACCAAGGGCGACATCAAGGCCTGCGCCGACGCCGTGGCCCCAGCGGTGCGGCGCCGTATCCACACCTTCATCGCCACCAGCGACATCCATCTCGAGCACAAACTGCGCAAGAGCCGCGCCGAGGTGTTGCAGATCGCTGGCGAGATGGTGGCCTATGCCCGCTCGCTCGTCGAGGACGTGGAGTTTTCCTGCGAGGACGCCGGCCGCTCCGATCCTGAATTCCTTTATCCCGTGATCGAAGCGGCCATTACCGCCGGCGCCAGTACGATCAACATCCCTGACACAGTCGGCTACACCACCCCGGCCGAATTTGGCGCCCTGATCAAGGGAATCAACGAACATGTGCCCAATATCGACCAGGCGGTGATCTCGGTCCATGGTCACAACGACCTGGGCCTGGCCGTAGCCAATTTCCTGGAGGCCGTCAAAAACGGCGCCCGCCAGCTCGAGTGCACGATCAACGGCATCGGCGAACGGGCCGGCAATGCCTCCTTGGAAGAATTGGTGATGGCGTTGTATGTGCGGCGCAGCTACTTCAATCCTTTCCTGGGGCGCCCAGCCGACAGCAGCGAACCGATCACGGGCGTCCGCACCGAGGAGATCTACAAAACCTCGCGCCTGGTCTCAAACCTCACCGGCATGGCCGTGCAGCCCAATAAGGCGATCGTGGGGGCCAATGCCTTCGCCCATGAATCGGGTATTCACCAGGATGGCGTGCTCAAAAACCGGCTCACCTACGAGATCATCGACGCCCGCACGATCGGCCTCGCCGATAACCGCATTTCCCTGGGCAAGCTCTCAGGCCGTAGTGCCTTCCGCGCCCGTCTAGAGGAGCTCGGTTACATCCTCGAGCGCCAGGATCTCGAGGATGCCTTTGCCCGCTTCAAGGAGCTGGCCGACCGCAAGCGTGAAATCAGCGACCGCGATCTCGAAGCGATCGTCAGCGAACAGGTGCAGCAGCAGGCGGAAGCCCGCTTTAGCCTCAAGCTGGTGCAGGTGAGCACCGGCACCAACCTGCAGCCCACCGCCACGGTCACCCTGATCGACAGCGAGGGCACCGAACATACCGAGGCCGCGATCGGCACCGGCCCCGTTGATGCGGTCTGCCAGGCCCTCAATCACCTCGCCCAAGTTCCCAACGAGCTAGTGGAATTTTCGGTGAAATCGGTGACCGAAGGGATCGATGCCATGGGCGAGGTCACGATCCGGCTGCGCCGCGATGGGGTGCTCTATTCCGGCCATGCCGCTGACACCGACATCGTCGTGGCGGCCGCCCAGGCCTTCGTCAACGCCCTCAACCGGCTGGTAGCGGGCAGTCAGCAGACGCCACTCCATCCCCAACTGGCGCCCCTGCCCTTAGCCGAGCTGCCGCGGCTATGACCACGGCCTCAGCGACACCCCCTGGCCGGAACCCCGGCCGGCGGCCAGGGGCCCCCAAATCCATGGGCCCAACAGCCTCGGCCCCAAAGGCTCTGGGGCCAAAAGCTACGGCCCCCAAGGCCTCAGTCCCAGACAGAGGTTCCCGGGGGGCCGCCACCTTGGCCAAGGGCCTGCAGCTGATCCTGCTGCTGGTTCTGGCCCTGGCCATGCTGCTGCCCCTGATCTGGCTGGTGAGCACCTCGCTCAAGGGCCCGGCCGAAGACATCTTCACCAGTCCTCCAGCCCTACTACCCAGCCAGCCCAGCCTGGAGGCCTATCAGCGCCTGTTCAGGGATAACCCGATGCTCGGGTACATCCTTAACAGCACAATTGTCAGCGGCCTGGCCGTAGTGGCCAACCTGCTGTTTTGCTCCCTGGCGGCCTATCCCCTGGCCAGGATGCGCTTTGCCGGGCGCGGCATGGTGCTGGCCCTAGTGGTGGCCACGATCCTGATTCCCTTTCAGGTGGTGATGATTCCGCTCTATCTCTTGATGGTGCAGCTGGGCTTGCGCAATACCCTGCTGGCCCTGATTCTGCCCCAGGCCGCCACGGCTTTTGGCATCTTCTTGCTGCGCCAGAGTTTTGCCGGCGTGCCCTCCGAACTGGAGGAGGCGGCCCGCATTGATGGCTGCACCCCCGTGGGCGAATGGTGGAACGTGATGATTCCAGCAGCCCGGGCCGATCTGATCACCCTGGCGATGTTTGTATTCATCGGCACCTGGAGTGATTTCCTCTGGCCCCTGGTGATCCTTGATGATCCCAGGCTTTACACCCTGCCCCTCGGCCTGCAGCAACTGGCGAGCAGTTTCTCCCTCGACTGGCGCCTGGTGGCGGCCGGTTCAGTGGTCTCAATCCTGCCGGTGTTGGCGGTATTTATTGGCTTGCAGCGTTATATTTTGCCCAGCGCCTCAGGCGATGCCGTCAAGGGCTGATTCAGGCCCCTGAGCCGGGCACGTTGAGCCGATTGAGGGGCCCGAGCCCGATCTGCCCTAGCCCAATTCCTGCCGCAACCAGCGGGCCATGGCCGTGTTGATCTCCAGCAGATCGGCCACCGGCTGGTTGGTGAAAGGCAGGGTCTGCAGGTAGCCATCGGGGCCGAATTCCGGCGTCAGGGTGAGGGGCCGGGGTTGGGATTGGCTGGCGGCGAACAACTGCCAGCAGGCCAGATGGGCCGCCAAAGCCTGGCGATGTTCCGGCGCAAAGGGATGGTTCACCTGGGGGCCCTGGGCATGGCCGACGCGGGCATGGATGTGGTCCACATGGGCGGCCATGGCCTGGATCGGGGCCAACTCCGGCGTCATCAGCCGTTCCGCCACCACACACCAATGGCTGAGATCGGCCGTGAGCCGCAATCCTGGAAAGGCCGCCAGCCAGTCGGCCATGGCCCAGGGATTGGCCAGGCTGCGGGAGCGATGGGTTTCAAAACTGACCGCCAGGCCACTGGCCTCGGCCAGGGCGATCGCCCTCGGCCAAAACCGCTCCTGCTCGCTCCAGCTCCAGCTGTCACTGCCGGTGATCACCGTCACTTTCAAGGGCTCCAGGCTCGGACAAGCCTCCAGCTGCTGTTCGAGCTCAGCAAGCTGATCGCCCACCCCGGCCGCCAGATCAGGCACGTAGTCGCCGCCGGTGACCAGTTCGACCACCAGGCTCAATTCGGCCTGGCGCAGCTGGTCGGCAACGGCCGCCAGTGGGCGATTGGCCAGGACCGGATGGCACCGGTTCAGCTCCAGGCCATCGAAGCCCTGGGCCCGAGTCCGGGCCAGGGCGGTCTCCAAACTTCCCTCGAAGCCCCAGAGGCTATGGAACAGCAGCAGGTCCATGGCTTTCGGCTGGGCAAAGGGACTGGCCAGGCCACTGTTGGGCGAGTGCAACGGGAGTTCGGTAACGACCGGTACAACCAGACCCGGCTAGAGGCGAGACCATCCCTGGGCGGATAGCTGTTCCTAGGGTTCCGGCCCAGGGCATACGGGCAACCGGATGCGCTGGGTGACTGGTCCGAGAGGGACGCACCGACAGGGCCTGCTGCCAAGCCGGTCCCGTCGGTGGCACGGAGGGATAAAAGCCCGGGAGACCGCCCCCATCGCCCCTTCCTCCATGACGGACGCCCCTGACGGCTCCAGCCCCTTTGAGCGGCGCCACCCCACCGAAGGGATGGCCGCCCTGGAGAAAGAGCGGGCCCTGCCCATGACTGGCTGGCAACAGGAAGTTGACCAGGGTCTTCGCAATGGCCTTGAGGCGGCCGAGAGCATCGTCGACCGGCGCATCTCCACCTTTTCCCGTGGTGAATTGCCCCACTACGCGGGCATCAACACCTTCATGAAGGCCCCCTACATCGAAGATGTCCATCGGGTCGGCGAATTCGATGTGGCGATCGTGGGGGTTCCCCACGACAGCGGCACCACCTATCGCCCCGGCACCCGCTTCGGTCCCCAGGGCATTCGCCGCATCTCCGCCCTATACACGCCCTACAACTACGAAATGGGCGTGGATCTGCGCGAGCAGATCAAGCTCTGCGATGTCGGCGACATCTTCACGATTCCGGCCAATAACGAAAAGTCGTTTGACCAGATCTCCAAAGGAATCGCCCACGTGTTCTCCAGTGGCGCCTTCCCGATCATCCTCGGCGGCGACCATTCGATCGGCTTCCCCACCGTGCGCGGCGTCTGCCGCCATCTCGGCGACAAGAAGGTGGGCATCATCCATTTCGATCGGCACGTCGACACCCAGGAGACCGACCTGGACGAACGCATGCACACCTGCCCCTGGTTCCATGCCACCAACATGGCCAATGCCCCGGCCGAAAACCTGGTGCAACTCGGCATCGGCGGCTGGCAAGTTCCGCGCGAAGGGGTGAAGGTGTGTCGCGAACGCGGCACCAACGTGCTTACGGTCACCGACATCTGTGACATGGGCCTGGAGGCCGCCGCCAAATACGCGATCGAACGGGCCACCGATGGCACCGATTGTGTTTATATCTCCTTCGATATCGATTGCATTGATGCCGGCTTTGTGCCCGGCACCGGCTGGCCCGAACCGGGGGGGCTGCTGCCCCGCGAGGCCCTCAAGCTGCTGGAGCTGATCGTGCGCAACGTGCCGGTCTGCGGCCTCGAAATTGTGGAAGTATCACCCCCTTACGACGTCAGTGACATGACCTCGCTGATGGCCACCCGGGTGATCTGCGACACCATGGCCCACCTGGTGGTGAGTGGTCAGTTGCCGCGAAAATCGACGCCCAGCTGGCTATCGAAGGAGTGCAACATGGCCGTCGATCGCAAGTGGAGATAGGTCATGCATGAAGTCGACATGACCAAGTGCCTGCTCCTGTCCCTGCAGGAGTGGAAACAGCAGCATCAACCAGAGGTTCCCCTCGTTGAGGTGGTGCATCTGCAGGTGGGTGATTTCACCTGTGTGGAGCCCGATTCCCTGGTCTTCACCTGGGGGGCCCTAGTGAGTGGCAGCTGGCTGGCCGGATCGGAACTGCGGATCGAACGCACGCCCCTGCGGGCCCGTTGTCTCCCCTGCGGAGCAAGTTACGCCCCACAGCAGGAGCAGGCCTATCGCTCCCCCTGCTGTGACCATCCCATGGAAGAGATCCTCAGTGGCCGGGAGCTGAGAATCCGCTCAATCGAATACAGCCTGCCGGACCTGCAGAACAGCCCGCCAGCTACCCAAGCAGGGTCAGCAAGGCCAACCCTGGCCAGGGACAGGGACCCAGTGGCTGGGTCCAGGCTCTGAATCCTGATTGAGGCCAGTGCTGTCCTGGTTTCAGGGACCGCATTGATTGCCTTGGTTGCCTTGGTTGCCTTGGCTGGATCCCTTAGCTGATTCCACTGAATAGGGCAGGTCAGTGCTAGGGCTATCTGCCCTTATTCGACTCATTCAGCACCCTTGACTTACCCGATTCCCCACTTGCTTGCCCGAACTCCATGCACATGCCCCTGGAAGATACAATCGGACTCAATTTACTGGCCGCCAATCAACACCAGGCAGAGCACAACCGCGAACACTTTGATGCCTGGCGGCTGCTCTGTCTCAATGTGATGAGCAGTCCGGGGGCCGGCAAAACCTCACTGCTGGAGCGCAGCCTGGCCCAACTCTCTGACGAGTTTGCGATGGCAGTGCTGGAGGGTGACATGACCACCCAGCTGGATGCCGAGCGGCTGGAGGCGGTGGGGGTGCCGGTCGTGCCGATCACCACCGGCCGGGCCTGCCATCTAGATGCGGCGATGGTGAGCGGCGGCCTCAAACTGCTGGGCCAGCGCCTCGATCCGGCCAGCCTCGATCTGCTCTGGGTGGAGAACGTCGGCAACCTGGTCTGTCCGGCTGAATTCGAGGTGGGCGAACACCGCAAGGTGGCCCTACTCAGTGTCACCGAGGGCGAGGACAAGCCCCTCAAGTATCCGGTGATGTTTCGCGCAGCTGATTGCGTGTTAATCACCAAAATCGACCTGCTTCCCTATCTGAACGTCGATGTGGAACGCATTGAAAACCACATCCGCCAAGTCAATCCCAGCTGCAGCGTGATCCTGGTATCCGCCAGCAGCGGCGCCGGCCTGGACCGCTGGCACGCCTGGTTGCGGGCCACCCACGCGGCCCAATGCCCAAGCCCCGTGCTCACCACTTCTGAGTCCCTGAACACCCACGCCAGCCTGGTGAACGCATGAGCAGCCCCAACTGGCAACAGATCAAGGCCGACCTGGAAGAGCGGGGCGTGCGCTACGCCCTAGCCAGCTTTGTCGATCTCCACGGCATGTCTAAGGCCAAGGCCGTGCCCCTAGCCCACCTGGCCCAGATGGCACGGGGCTCGGAATTGTTTACCGGCGCCGCCCTCGATGGAGTCCCCCAGGAGGTCAGCGATGACGAGGTGGCGGCGGTTCCCGATCCGGCCAGCCTTACCGTATTGCCCTGGCAACAAGATGTGGCCTGGCTGGCCAGCGATCTGCATCTGCGCGGCGAACCGTTTGAGGCCTGCAGCCGCAACGTGCTGCACCGGGTGCGCGCTGAAGCAGCCGCCATGGGCTACAGCTTCAACCTCGGCATTGAAACCGAGTTCTTCGTGCTCAAGCGCAACGCAGCCGGTGAGCTAGTGCCCCACAGCGGCCGCGACACCCTCGATAAGCCCGCCTATGACGTGCGCGGCCTGCTGGACAATCTGCCCTGGCTCGATGAACTCGTGCAGGCGATGAATGGGCTCGGCTGGGGCGTGTATTCCTTCGACCACGAAGATGGACCCGGCCAGTTCGAAACCGATTTCGACTACGCCGAAGTCTTGACGATGGCCGATCGGCTCACCTTCTTCAAATTGATGGCGAAGGAGATTGCCCATCGCCACGGCCTGATCGCCAGCTTCATGCCCAAGCCCTTCGCCGATCGCACCGGCAGCGGCGCCCACTACAACATGTCCCTAGCGGATCTGGCCAGTGGCGAGAACTTATTTGTTGATCCCGAGGGCAAGCCGGCGGCGGTGAGCCGCTTGGCGGAACACTTCATTGCCGGCATTTTGCGCCATGCCGCCGCCATCTGCGCCGTGATCGCCCCCACGGTGAACAGCTACAAGCGCCTGGTGGCCCAGGGCAGCATGTCTGGGTTCACCTGGGCACCGGTTTTTGTCTGCTATGGCAACAACAACCGCACCAACATGCTGCGGATTCCCTCGCCCGGCGGACGGGTGGAATGCCGCGCCGCCGATATCTCCTGCAATCCCTACTTGGGCGGGGCGATGATTCTCGCTGCCGGCCTCGAAGGCATCCGCGAGCAGCTTGAGCCTGGCCCCGCCAATCTGGTCAATGCCTACACATTGACGCCGGAGCAACTGACCGAACGGGGCATCACAATGCTGCCCCGCACCCTGGGAGAGGCAATCGATGCCTTTGCGGCCGATCCACTTTCAAGAAGGGTATTCGGTGATGCAATGTTTGACTCCTTTGTCGCCTACAAAAGGGAGGAGTGGCAGTCTTATCACTGCACGGTTTCTGACTGGGAGTTGAAACGCTATCTCGAATTTTTCTAAGGTCTCGTCGATTCAGCCCGCTGTCGATTCGTCAGGGTCAGGGCCTCCCGTTTGATTCAGCGCAACCAGATCTCGACTCACTGGTTCGGTCCCATTGCAGTCCATTCCCTTCTGAATTCCATCTCTGAGTTGTCATGAAGTCTTCCAGCCGTCCCCAGCCCCAGCGCCGCTCCAGGTCCCGTGCCCTTGCTCTTTCCCTGCTGGCAGCCCTCTCTGGTGGGGTCCTGGCGGCCTGCCAGAAGCCGCCTGTCGACCAGGCCAGTCCGGTGCGCATCGGCTACAGCGCCTGGCCTGGCTGGTTCCCCTGGCAGGTTACCGAAACCAAAAACCTGTTCAGCGACGCCGGGGTGCCGGTGAAGATGCAGTGGTTTGATGGCTATCTCGATTCGATCAATGCCCTGAGCGCTGGCCAACTCGATTGCAACAGCCAAACCCTCAATGACACGATCAGTTCGATCGCCGGCGGGGCCGATCAGCAGGTGGTGCTGATGAATGATTTTTCCACCGGCAACGACCAGATCATCGCCGGGCCCGGTATCAACACCATCGCTGATCTCAAGGGCAAAAAAGTGGCCGCTGAAGAAGGCACGGTCGACCATTACCTGCTGTTAATGGTCTTGAAAGAGGCGGGCCTTTCGGCCAAGGACATTAAATTTGTGCCCCTAGAAACCGGGGCAGCAGCGGCGGCCTTTGCGGCCGGCAAGGTGGATGCGGCCGGGGTCTATGCCCCCTTCACGACCCAGGCTCTCAAGCGGGCCGGCGCCAAGGCCCTGACCACATCGCGCGAGCACCCAGGCGCGATCAGTGATCTGCTGGTCTGCCGCCGCGATTTCATCGTCAAGAATCCCGAGAAGATTCAAAAAGTCGTGAATGCCTGGTTCGCCACCTTGAACACGATCAAGAAGGATCCCGCCGGTACCCTGCCGATTCTGGTGGAGCGCTCCGGCGTTAGCGAGGCCGAATTCAAGGCCTACAACGCTGGCACCACAATTCAGACCCTAGAGCAGAACCGCCAGGGCTTCAAGCCAGGCGACTCCATGCTCTCGATGCCCCATGCAGCCGAGCAGATCAGCCTGTTCTTGGTGGAAACGGGCTTAGCGAAAACCAAGCCAGATCTCAGCAACCTGCTCAATTCCCAGTTCGTGGATGCTGTGAAGTGAGGCTGCTCTCTTGAATCGCTGGAGTTCTCTGCGCCGCTTTTTGGCCCACCCCTGGGTGCTGGGTCTGGTGGGTATGGCCACGGTCTTACTAATCTGGCTGCTGACCACGGCCAGTGGCACCGTTGACAAATTGTTCCTGCCTTCGCCCCAGGCGGTCTGGCAGGCCGGCCAGTCCCAATGGCAAAGCGGTGGCTTGGTCAAAGATGCGGTGGCGAGCATTCAACGGGTGTTCATCGGCTTTGCCCTCTCGGCCGGGTTAGCCCTGCCGGTTGGCATCGCCATGGGCACGAACCGGACCATCTGCCGCCTGCTGGAGCCGCTTATGGCCTTGATTCGTTACATGCCCGCGCCCGCTTTCATCCCCCTCCTAATTATTTACTTCGGCTTGGAGGAGTTGCCAAAAGTGCTGCTGATCTTCATCGGCACCTTCTTCTTCAACACCTTGATGATCATGGATGCGGTCAAGTTCGTTCCCTCCGAACTTGTGGAAACGGCCTTGACCCTGGGCGGCAGGGGATTGCCGATCCTCACCCGGGTGGTGGCTCCCTATATCGCGCCCCAGGTGTTTGATACCTATCGCATCAACATGGCTTCGGCCTGGAACCTGGTGATCGTGGCGGAGCTGGTGGCAGCCACCGAAGGGCTCGGCAAACGCATCAGCCTTGCCCAACGATTTTTGCGCACCGATGAAATTTTTGTTGGCCTGATCGTGATCGGCCTTGTGGGGCTTGTGATTGACCTGGGCTTCCGCTTCCTAATGCGCAAATCCTGCGCCTGGGCCACCTGACGAGCGACCCCGATGCATCTGCAAGTTTCTTCTGTCTGCAAAAGCTTCGGCTACGGCCCCAAGGCCAAACAGGTGCTCGATTCGGTGAGCTTTGACCTCCACTCCGGCCAATTTCTGGCCCTGGTGGGCAGCTCCGGTTCGGGCAAATCAACGATGATGCGCCTGATTGCGGGGCTGGAGCGGCCCAGCTCCGGTGAGATTCGGCTCGATGGCGAGCTGATTCGCGGCCCGGGGGCCGATCGGGGCATGGTGTTCCAGAAATACAGCCTCTTCCCCTGGCTCACGGCCGGCCAGAACGTAGCTTTTGGCATGCGGCTGCAGGGCCGGCCCCGGGCCGAGGTGCGCGAGCGCACCGCCTACTTCCTGGAGGTGGTGGGGCTGGTCGAGTCGGCCCGCTTGCTGCCGCGCGAACTCTCCGGCGGTATGCAGCAGCGGGTGGCGATTGCCCGTTCCCTGGCGGCCGAGCCGAAGGTGTTGCTGCTCGATGAACCCTTCGGCGCCCTCGATCTACAGATTCGCGAATCGATGCAGGAATTCCTACATCGCCTCTGGCTGCAAACCGGCCTCACCGCCCTGCTGATAACCCACGACCTGGAGGAGGCCCTGCTCCTGGCCCAGGAGGTTCAGATCATGGCGCCGCGGCCGGGCCGGATCGTGCGCAGGGTGAGCGCCGATCTCGATCGCTCCTCCCTGGCCCACCTGCGGGTGTCCCAACCCTTTCTGGCCCTGCGGGAAGAGTTGGCCAGCTGCCTGCGCAGCCTGGATTCCAGCCTCACCGCCTGATCATCCGCTCCCGAGATGGATTCCTTGGCCGACCTGCCCTCCGGGCCCTTCCTGCCGGCGACGGCCTACGGCTCCGCCCGGGTGGCTGAGGCGGAGCGCCGCCTCTATGCCAACCGCTTCTGGCACCCCCTGGCTGGCATCAGCCAGCTACCACCGGGCTCCTGCCTGGCGGTCAGCCTGCTCGGGCAGCCGATCCTGCTCAGCCATCCCCTCGATGGTCCACCCCGGGCCTTCCTCAACCGCTGCCCCCATCGGGGCGTGGCCCTGCAGGATCCCGCCGAGGGCACGGTGGCCTGCCGGCGCCTGGTGTGTCCGTACCACGGCTGGACCTATGGCCTGGAGGGGACCTTGCTAGCTGGCGCCCGGGAAGCCGATTTTCTGGAGCCCTTCGAGCGGAGCGCCTGGCCCCTGGCGCCCCTGGCCTGCCAGACCCTGGGCTCCCTGATCTGGGTGGCCCTGGCCCCAGGTCCGATCCCCCTGGCCGAGCAGCTGGATCTAGTCCTGGAGGAGGCCGGCCCCTGGCTGGAGCAGCCGCGGCTACTGCTGGCCAGCGCCAACCAGGAGCTGGCCTGCAACTGGAAAATCGCCCACGACAACACCCTCGACGACTACCACGTCGCCATTGCCCACCCCACCACCCTGCACCGGGAACAGGGGCCCGTGCGCCACTACCGCTATCGCCTCAGCCGCTGCGCCACCTTGCTGGCCACCCCCCACGCCGCTGGCGGCGAGTTCCTCACCTTCGGCCTGGCCCCCTGGACCCATCTGCTCTGTTGGCCGGATGGCCGCCTGGCCCTGATCAGCTTCTTGCCCCTGGATCCCGGCCATTGCCAAATGGTGGTGTGGCTACTCGGCAAAGCCGAGTCAGCCGCCGATACCCAGGCCTGGCTGAAGCAGCTCCAGGCCTTCCTGGCGGAAGACCAGGCCCTAGTGGAGGCGGCCCAGATCGGCTACGCCAGTGGCCTGGTGCCCGGCCCGCCCCACCGCCTTGAGCAGCGCATCCTGCAACAACAGGCCCTCTATCGAGACTTGCTGGGCAAGGCCTTGCTTGATCCCGCTAGCTGCGGGGACAACCGAACCGGCGCCAGCTGATCCCGGGATCCAGGCCTCAGGGGGTAGCTGGATCCGGGTCTGCCGGGGCGTCACCGAAGAGATCGGGCTGGATTCCCAGGTATACGGCCTCCTTGAACAGGGCCTTTCTCGCCTCGGCATCGCCACTGCGAACGGCCTCGGCAAAGCGACTGCGCAGGGAGGCGATCAGGGCCTGTTGTCGGGGATCGGCAGCCGTCATGGGGGCGGGAATGGGCCAAAGGTGGCTTGGGGTCATCGTATGGGCAGTGCGGCTCGCATGCGGTTCGTCGCAAGCGTGATCGCCCATCGTCCTGCCCTCCTGGCCAGATCCTGATCCCGAGCGCGATCCAGTCCCAGATCCTGATCCAGGCCAGACCCGCTCCCAGGCCCCCGAGCGCTGGGGCCCTAGGGCCGGCTCTCGTCATAGGGGAGCGATTTGCCTGGGGATTTCGCAGAGGATTTAGTTGAGGATTTCGTAGCAGGTTTCGCCGCGGGCCTGGTGCCGGGCCGGCTGGCTTGCCCTGGCCCTGGCCCTGGCGCCGGCATCGGATCACTGAAGGGCAGAAACTCGGGCGGCTCAACGTTTTGACGCAGCAGTTGACGCTGCAGTATTCGCTGCAGCTGGCGGCGCAGCTCCTCCTGCTGAAGGGCGAGCTCCGGCAGCTGGCTGGCACTGGCTTCCAGGCCCTGCAGCCTCTGCGCCAGGGCGCGCAGCTGGGCCTCTAGGGCCTGGGTGCGCTCCAGGTCCCTGCTGTTTTCCAGGGTTTGAAGCCGCCGCTCCAGGGCCTGGCTACGGCTGGCCTGCTGCTGCACCTGTTGCAACACCACCAGGGTCAGCACGGCGACTAGGGCGGTGAGGCCGGCGCCCACCAGGCGCATCCAGCGGGGCAGGGGCGACTCGGCGCCAAGCGGCGCTGGGGGAGCAGTCATGGCGCGACGGCATGGGGGATCGGTCCGATCTCAACCATTGAAACGGTGAAATCGGGGCTGTGGAATGGGGACCCTGCCATGGGGACCGTGCCATGGGGACCGTGCCATGGGGACCGTGAAATTGAGCTGATGGAATTGAGCTCATGCAATGGAGAGAGTGGAATGGAGAGCGTGGAATTGAGCGGCTGCGAGCAAGCAGCGTTGCCCAGGATCGACAGAGCCTGCTTCTGTAGCTTGAGCAGAATTGGGGGAGCGCCTCAGGGGCCAAGGGTGATGGCAATGGGTATCCGGCCTGGGATCGCCACCCTGGCCAGCGGCGGGCCCAATCATGCGGGCAGCAGATCGGCAAATGGGGCCAGACTTACCCTGACTCAGGCAAACCGGCCCGGGGCCTTGAGGTGACGCCGCGGGCGCCAGGGAAGGGGCCTCGAAAGGCCAAATCCAGGGCCAAAGCGCTAGGACAGGGATCTGCAGATCCCCTCGCCGTCCCTCTTTTGACCCTGCCTGCACTCGATGCCTTTCTTGCCTTTGCCCAGGCCGATGCCGCTCTAGCCGAACGGCTGCGCCAACCGCTGGAGCTCGATGAGCTACTAGCGCTTGGCCGAAGCCATGGCTTCGCGCTGGAGGAGGAGGATGTGTTAGCCGCCCAGCAGCGGGAGGAGGCCTCGCTCAGCGCCTCCGAACTGCAACAGAGGGCAGGGGCGGATGCCCGCAAACTGCGCAGTTTCATCCCCGGCTGAGTGCAGCCAGGCGGCCGATTTTCTGTCTAAGCGGGCTGGCTGCCGCCGCTGCCAGGCCGCAAAGATTCCTGGAGATCCCTTGGCAGACAATCGATCTGAGCGATGCTGATCATCGTCAGGCAGCGGTTGTTGGCGGCGGACTCCAGCCCGGTTAAGGCCCAGGGCTGGTGTTTTGACCGTGACATTGAGATCGATTGCGACGGGATTGGCGTGGGGGTACTGGCGCACCTCCGACGGTTCGCTACATTTGCTGCAGAGTTTTTTCTCCTCCATGCTCACCGAATCCGAACTCCTCTCCAAAGTCAAAGAGCTGGGCGATGTCAGCAAGTCTGATCTCGTTCGCTCCTGCGGCTATGTGAGCACCAAAAAGGACGGCAGCGAGCGTCTGAATTTCACCGCCTTCTATGAAGCGCTGCTCGAAGCCAAGGGTGTCAGCCTGGGCGACGGCGTAGGCAAGGGCAAGGGCAAGGGCAAGGGCAAGGGTGGTCGCACCCTCAGCTATGTGGCCACGGTTCAAGGCAACGGCAACCTGCTGGTCGGCAAGGCCTACACCGCCCTGCTGAGTCTTGAGCCCGGCGACGAGTTCGAAATCAAACTCGGCCGCAAGCAGATTCGCCTGATTCCCGCCGGTTCCACTGACGAAGACGAGTGAGTCTTGGGGCACCATGCCCTATCTGATTGGCGTTGACGGCTGCCGACTCGGTTGGCTTACCGTCAGCGCTTTTTTTGTGCCGAATTGGCCCGGCGATCGTCCTGGAGAGGGGCCCCATGGGGCGGCATCGCCTGGGCCCAATCCGCTGGTGGCTGTAGAAGCTCGCATCCTTCCCGACCTCGAACCCTGGCTGGCGAACCTGGAGGCTGGGGACCCAGACCTGGCGGCTTTGGGCCGAGGCGCGGCGCCGCCGCCAGGGCCAGCCAGCTCCCCTGGGGCGCCCTGGCTAGTAGCCGTTGACATGCCGATCGGCCTGAGCGAGGCGGGCCCCCGGCGCTGCGACCAGGAAGCGCGCCGCTTGTTGGGCCATCCCCGCGGCAGCAGCGTCTTTCCAGCACCGATTCGGCCAATGCTGCAGGCCCAGGACTACCTCGAGGCCTGTGCCATTGGTCGCGCCACCGATGGCCGCGCCCTCAGCCGCCAGGCCTGGAACCTGCTGCCGCGCATCCGCCAACTGGACGAGCTGCTGCAGCGCCGGCCCCCCTGGCGGCAGCGGATCGGCGAAGCCCACCCGGAAGTGATCTTCCAACTCTGGGCTGGCCAGCCCCTGGAGCAGGGCAAGCGCCTACTCGCCGGCCGGCAGCAGCGCAGCGCCCTAATCGAGGCCCGCTGGCCCGGGGTGGTGGCGGCCTGCACGGCCCAACTGCCGCGCGGCGGCTGGGCTCCGGACGACCTGCTCGATGCCCTGGCCTGCCTGCGGGCGGCCGAGCGCAGGGCCAGCGGCCTCGCCCTGGAACTGGGCGGCGACCGGGATGGCACCGACCTGGCCATGGCCATTACCTGTTGACCTGGCCCCAGGGTTGACCTGGCCCCAGGGTTGAACGGGCCCAGGGCCGCGGGCCCAGATCCAGGACTTAGGATAATGCAACTCACTCTCAATAAGCCCCGTCGCTGCGCATGGCCTCTTCGACCGCCCCATCCCGCCAGGCTCGGATCTCGGGCCAGCACCACAGCCCCAGCCAGACCCCCCTCCAGCTCCCCGCCCCTGGCCAGGCCCCGGATCTGCTGCTGAGCGAGCTGGCCGCGGGCCAGTCCGCCACGATCCGATCCCTAGCGGTGGAGCCCGGCCTGCGCCATCGGCTCCAGGCCCTCGGCCTGCATCGGGGTCAGCGGGTGCAACTGTTGCGGCGCGGCTGGTGGGCTGGCCCCCTGCATCTGCGCATCGGCATGACCGAAATGATGCTGCGGCGGGTGGATGCGGCCCGGGTGGGTATTGACAACGTGGTCGTGACCGGATGACCAGCTCTGCCGCCTGCCGCCCCGCCACGATTGCCGATATGGGCATGCCCAACACGGGCAAATCCACCCTGTTCAACAAGCTCACCGGCAGCCATGCCCATATCGGCAACTGGCCTGGCCTGACCGTGGATTTGATGCAGGCGAGCCTGGAGTTGGGCGGCCGCAGCGCCCAACTGATTGATCTACCAGGCATCTACGACCTGCGCGGCCATTCCGAGGATGAGGCCGTAGTGCGCCGCTTCCTCGCCGCCACCGCCATCGATCTGGTGGTAGTGATCCTCAATGCCAGCCAGCTGGATCGCCAGCTGCGACTGGCCCTGCAGGTGCAGGAACTGGGGCTGCCGACGGTGGTGCTGCTGAATATGGCCGATGAGGCCAAGCGCTTCGGCGTGACCATCGACCTGCCGGCCCTCTGCGAGCACCTGGGCCTACCGGTGTTGCTGGTGAGTGCCAAATACGGACGGGGGCTGGGCGAAGCCCGCCAGGCGATCCGCAAGGCCCTGGATCCGGGTCTCTCTCAGCCGGGCAGCCTGGACGCCAACGGCCCCCTAGCCGGGGTTCCGGCCAGCAGCTCCTTGGCGAGCACCTCCGCTGGGCCTGCCGGGGTTGGCGAGTCACTTGAGCAGCGGCTCGCCCTAGTGGATGGGGAGTTGCCCCAGCGCATGGCGGCGATCCTGGCGGCCACGGTGCAGCTGCCGCCCCAGTGGCGCGATCGGCTCACCCGCCGGCTGGATCGGGTGCTGCTGCATCCCCTGTTGGGGCTGCCCCTGTTTTTCGCCACGATGCTGCTGATGTTTCAGGGCATCTATGCGATCGGCGTGCCGATCCAGGGCCTGCTCTCAGGCTGGTTGAACCAGTTCGGCCAAGGGGTGTTGGCGCCCTTGCTAGCCAGTTGGGGATTGCCGGCCTTTGTAGATGGCTTCTTGCTGGAGGGCCTCTACCAAGGTGTCGGCACGGTGTCGGCCTTTCTGCCGGTGATCTTCCTGTTTTTCCTGGCGATCGGGGTGGTGGAAGACAGCGGCTACCTGTCACGGGCGGCCTACTTGATGGATGCCTTGATGGAGCGACTCGGGCTTGATGGCCGCTCGTTCGTGCTCTGCCTGATGGGCTTCGGCTGCAACGTGCCCGCCATCCTTGGCACGCGGGTGATGCGCTCCACCGGCCTGCGGCTACTCACCATGCTGGTGATTCCGTTTTCACTCTGTTCGGCCCGCCTGAACGTGTTTCTGTTCATGGCGGCCGCCTTCTTCACGCCCTGGCACCCCCTCTGCCAGGAAAGATGACGCCTCTCCAACCCGACCAGTACCACCCACCAGGGGGCTTGATGGAGCAGAGCAATGCGTCGTTACAACGAGACGATCAAAGCTGATGTGAAAAGGCGGATGAGTCCGCCTGCGCGGCAGAGCGTGG
>CAMAPJ010000021.1 GCA_945860085.1 Synechococcus sp. UW140
CACCGGGGGAACGTTTCGCGGGGTTGGACCGGCATTCGGTGCACTCAAGAGTGATCACGAGCCGGACGCCCTTGTTTTTGGCCATAAGGACGTTGCGCCGCTGTTGCGATGCAAATGACAATGCAACACCTTACCCCGTCGCCGGACCCTGTGCTGCCAAGGCCGGTGCCTAAGATCCCCCCTACTTCCCCCTTAAATCAATGCGGGTCTCGCTCCAATGGCTGCGGGAGCTTGTGTCCTGTGATTTGCCGGCAGCCGAGCTGGGCGAGCGCCTCTCGATGGCCGGTTTCGAGCTTGATGGCCTAGAAGATCTCGCCGCCCAAGCCGCCGGGGTGGTGGTTGGTTACGTAGAACAGCGCGATCCCCATCCGAACGCTGACAAGCTGAGCGTCTGCCGGGTGCAGATTGGCGCCGCCGAAGCGCTGCAGATTGTCTGTGGGGCCTCCAATGTGCGTGCCGGCATCCATGTGGCCGTGGCCACCGTGGGCGCCCACTTGCCCGCCGTTGATCTGACGATCAAGCCGGCCGAACTGCGGGGCGTGGCCAGCAGCGGCATGATCTGCTCCCTCAAGGAGTTGGGCCTGGCTGCTGGCTCCGATGGCATTGCCATTCTTGATGAGCTGCTGGAGGTCGTGCCCGCACTGGGCTCACCGGTAGGCCCAAGCTTTGGCCTCGATGACCAAGTGCTGGAGCTGGCGATCACCGCCAACCGGCCCGATGGCCTTTCGATGCGGGGCATTGCCCGGGAAGTGGCCGCCCTCACCGGGGCCGCCTTGACCTTGCCGCCGGCCGATCCGGTGATCGCTGCTGAGCCCTTGCCCTTGGCGGCAGACCAGCTGGCGGCCATCGAAGCTGGCGGCCTCTTCAGTCTCACGGCCCTAACGGGCATCCAGCTGGGTCCTTCGCCGCGCTGGCTACAGAGCCGGCTGGAGCGCTCGGGCCTGCGGCCGATCAATGCTGTGGTCGATATCACCAATCTGGTGATGCTGGAAACCGGCCAGCCCCTACATGCCTTTGATGCGGCGCGCCTGGCCGGCTTAGGCCCGGCGCAGGAGGAAGGAGCTGGCCCCAGCATCAGCGCCATCGGCCTGCGCCAGGCCGCAAGTCAGGACGTGTTCCATGCCCTTGATGGCAGCGAGCACCAGCTCAGCGAGGAGGCCCTAGTGGTGACCTACGCCGAAACACCGATCGCCCTGGCCGGGGTAATCGGCGGCGCTAATAGCGCGGTGAGCGGCAGCACCACGGCAATTTGGCTGGAGGCGGCGGTGTTCGCCCCCCAGGCGGTGCGCCGCAGTGCCCGCAGCGTTGGCCTGCGCACCGATGCCAGCACCCGCTTTGAAAAGGGCCTACCGCCCGAGGTCACCCTGGCGGCGGCAGATCGGGCCGTGGCCTTGCTGCAACAGCTCTGTGGCGCGTCCGTTGTGGGTCGCTGGTGTCACCAGCGCCCGGCATCAGAGCCCACCCCCTTGCTGCTGCGCCGCGATGCGTTGCATCAATTGTTGGGGCCCGTGCAGGTGCTGGGGGGGGAGCCCGGTGACTATGGCGACCTGGAAGACGAGCAGATCGTCCTGACCCTGACCGCCTTGGGCTGCCAGCTGGCCGAACGGGCCAACGGCGAGGGTTGGGAGGTGGTGGTGCCGCCGTCCCGCAGCCAGGATCTGGTGCGGGAGGTGGACCTGATTGAGGAGGTGGCCCGCCTAGTGGGCTACGACCGCTTTGCCTGCCATCTGCCCGACCCCCTTGAAGCGGGGGGCCTGAGCCCCGAACAGCAGGTGGAACGGCGCCTGCGCCGCGCCCTAGCCGCTGCCGGCCTGCAGGAAACCTGCCACCTTTCCCTGGGCCCAGCCAGCAGCGTGCTGAGCGCAGGACTGGCCGAAGCAGACAGCCCGGCCGCGACTTCCGCCCGCCTGCCCCTGGCCAATCCACTGCTGGCCGATTACAGCCACCTGCGCGATGGCCTGGTCGAGGAGCTGCTACTTGCGGCGCGCCGCAATCTGCAGGCCGGCCGCTCGGGCTTCTGGGCCTTTGAGATCGGCACGGTTTTTGCCGCCGGGGCCAAGGGCCCCAGCCAAAGCCAGCGCCTGGCGGGGATTGTTTGCGGCAGCCGGACGTCCGAGCTCTGGAGCACAAGCGGCAAGCCGGCAGCCCCTGGTTACTTCCAGGCCAGGGGCCTGTTACAGCAGGCCCTCAGCTCCGTGGCGATCGCTGCTGAGGACCGGAACCTTCCCGTTAGCCCCTCAAACCATCCGCTCTTGCACCCGGGACGATCGGCCCAGCTGCTGATCGAAGGGCGCCCTGTGGGCTGGTTCGGCCAGCTCCATCCGCTCCAGGCCGAAGCCCTCGATTGTCCTGAAGCCACCCACCTGTTCGAATTGGAGCTGGCCCCCTTGCTGACGGCAGCCACCCGCCGCAATCGCTTCCAACCCGGCTTTGCGCCCTACGCCACGGTGCCCGCCTCGGAGCGGGACCTGGCCCTGGTGGTGGCCACCAGCGTCAGCTGCGGTCAGTTGCTTGCTGCGATCCGCAAGGCCGGCAAGCCCCTGCTGGAGCAGGCCGACCTGCTCGATCGCTATGAGGGGCCCCAGGTCGCCGCTGGTTCCTGCAGCCAGGCTTTCCGGCTGCGCTATCGCGACGCCAAGCGCACCCTCACCGAAGCGGAGGTGGAGCAGGCCCACCAGGCGGTTCGGACCGCCCTGGAGAGCCAGTTCAAGGCCCAGCTGCGCAGCTAGCGAGAGCCCCAGGTTCCGGGCCCCGGCGTAAGCGGGGCCCGGAACCTGCAAACAACCGGATTTAAACCCGTTTCAACACGGCCAAGGTCTCGACATGGCTGGTTTGAGGGAAGAAGTCAATCGGTTGCACCCGCTGCACCACCAAGCTGCCCTCAGCGGTCAAGAGGGCCAGATCCCTAGCCAGGGTCGCTGGGTTGCAGCTGATGTAGGCCACTGTTGCTGGTGGCGTGGCCGCCAGGGCAGCGCATACGGGTCCGGGCAGGCCCTTGCGAGGCGGGTCGACCAGCAGACCATCGCTGTCGGGAAGCCACTCCATCAAGCTGGCCGCCACATCGGCCTGCTCAAAGGTGGCCCGGCTCAGGCCATTGGCAGCGGCATTAGCCCGGGCCTGCTCCACCGAGCCGAGGTGACTTTCCAGTCCCAGAACTGTGGCACCGGCTGCGGCCAGGGGCAGGCTGAAGGTGCCGATGCCGCAATAGGCATCCACCAGCCGTTGGCCCTCCAAGGGCCCAAAAGCCTCTAGCAACAGGGGCACCAGCCGCTCGGCCTGGACTGTGTTGACCTGGAAAAAGGTGTCTGCGGCGATGGTTAGGTCGATGCCGGCAAAGCGTTCGCTCACGTAGCCCCGACCAGCCAGGATGCGGGTCTCCGGACCCATCAGGGTGTTGGTGGCCAGCGGCTGGAGGTTGAGGCAAACCCCCACCACCTGGGGCCAGCGCTCCAGCCAATGGGCGGCGATCTCCTCCAACCCATCGAGCTCGTCAAAGCTGCTGATCAGGGTGATCAGGATCTCGCCACTGTGGTGGCCGACGCGCAGGGCTAGATGGCGCAGGCCGCCCTCCTGCTCGAGGTGGACATCCACGGGCCAGTCGCTGGCCTCCAGGTCGGCTTTCAGGGGGGCGATCAGTTCATCGATGCGGGGATCGAGCACCGGGCAGCGGTTGAGGTTGACGATGCGGTGGCTGCCGCGCCGGTAATAACCGGCCCTAAGTTGGCCATCGCCCTCGCGACGTTCCAGGGGGATGGTGGCGCGGTTGCGATAGCCCAGGGTTGTCGCCGGAAGCAGCAAGGGCTCGACGGGGCACTCAAGGCCGCCGATGCGGCGCAGGGCCTGGACGACCAGCTGTTCTTTCCAGCTGGCCTGGGGGCCGTCCTGCCAGTGCTGCAGGCTGCAGCCGCCACAGCGCTCGGCCAGGATGCAGGGGGGCCGACGGCGATGGGGCGATGCCACCAGCACGGCCTGGAGTTCGGCTTCGAGGTGGCGCTTCTGGACGCGGCGCACCACCACGGCCACCCGTTCCTGGGGCAAGGCCCCCGGCACGAACACAACCCGGTCCTGCCAACGGCCGACCCCCTGGCCCTCATGGCCCAGGTCACTGATTTCAAGTTCAAAGCGATCGCCGATGCGGCCGATCGGCGCAGCGGCGGAGGGGGGATGGACCATGCCCCGACCCTATCGGTGCGTAACACCTGGCGGCAGATGGCCGGGTTGAGGCGGGATGCTGGATACAATTCCAGAGCGCGTGGTGCTATCAGATGAGCGTCGTTCGGGATCTGATCCTTCAGGCAGATGATCAGCTGCGTTACCCGACCGGCGGCGAACTGCGCTCCATGGTCGAGTTTCTCTCGGCGGGAGGCAGCCGCTTGCGGGTGGTGCGGGCCCTCACGGACAACGAGCGCAAGATTGTCGATGAGGCCGCTCGCCAGCTGTTCAGCCGCAAGCCCGACTATGTGGCTCCCGGCGGCAACGCCTATGGCCAGAAACAGCGGGCCCAGTGCCTGCGGGATTTCAGCTGGTATCTGCGGCTTGTCACCTACGGGGTGCTGGCGGGCAGCACGGAAATGATCCAGCAGATCGGCCTGGTCGGCGCCCGCGAGATGTACAACAGCCTCGGCGTTCCCATGCCAGGCATGGTGGAAGCCATGCGCTGCATCAAGGAGGCGGCCCTGGTGTTATTGGGGGCTGATGATGCGGCCCTGGCTTCTCCCTACTTCGATTACCTCATCCAAGGTATGCAGACGCCCAACTGAGGCGTTCGCCCCCTTGAATCAGGTCTGCGTCAAGCCAGGACCAGGCAGTAACTGACTTTTAAGGGCCCAGAGGCCCTTTTTTATTGGGTAGATACAAAGGCATTTTCAGGCAATGCCGATGGGCTGGATTTGCAACCCATCGACATTCTTGCTTATCTTCAGTGAGACTAGTGAGTGGACCCAGGTTGCGTCTTACTCATCCCGGTACTAGATAGGACGAGACCCAATGTTTTGGTTCAAGTCAGGGCCGCTGAACCTGCCGGACAACATCGGCCTGAACGGCAGAAGTGGCCGATTCAGGGAGGCAACTACGGCCAAAAATGTTGCCCCGAGCGTGCTGCTTCAGCCAACATCCTGCCGCAAAAGAGCGCTCCCAGGCATCTCAGTCTAGTCTTTTTTTAAGACCTGAATTGAGTCCAATTCAAGAATAATGAGACTAGCTAGGGCATTGCTGAAGGTACCAGTCTTCGTCGCTCGCGAACGGGCGAAAAACTCTCGCCGCCCTGCTTCTCGCATGTTGCAGCTAGGTCCATTAATTAGACACATGGCGAGTCTTGTACGAGACATCACAGACTGCTTGAATCGGCCTGCTTGAATCGGCCTTCCTGAGCCAGCCCAGGCGTAACGGACAGCGCCCAATAGAGCGCAAGAACCAGCAGACTTAGGTCTGCGTTGGGGCTGAGCCTGCAAGACCCAAACGCGACAAGCCAGCATCCGCCAGCGAGACGGCGACGCCTCAGATTGCGCGGTGGCTCACCAATGCAATGTCGCTTGCACTCGCAACGTACATGCGGGCTGGACAGGAGACGTTGTCCGCTCTCGAAGCAGCCGACAAAGGGGCCCGCCCAGGACCAGGAGCGCTTGCGTACCTGTGTAACCCACAGGTACGCAAGCGTCGATCAGTCTGTTGCCACAGGGCTTTTGAGCTGCAAATGGCTGCCTGGACAAACGCTCCAACCCGTATTGGACAAACATTGGCCAAGGATTGAGCTGTGGTCTCGCTGCGTCGAGGGCTGCCGCAGAACTGGGCAGCGATCCGCTTGAAAGGTCAATTGTCGTTGATTTGGACGGTTGGACCTGCTGAAACTCTGCGCCTACTGAGGGCGAAATCGCGTCTTTTTTAGGTTTCCAGCTACCTGGAATGCCATGGCTCTAGGAGCGGATCGGTTTTGTCGACCTCAGCTAGCTCCGTTCAACCCCGCAAGCCCAGGGGCATGGTGATCGACCTGGACAAGCTGTCTGTATCTTTGTCTCATTCATCTTAGTTGAGACCCGCTAAGAGTCTGATTATTGGTCTCGCTAGAGATTGCTGAAATTGGGCTTGATCGTTTTGCGTCTCAATGGGACGGCAGGGAATCGATAGGGATCGATTAAGTCCCATATGGGACACATTATTGGTCTTGAAATGGGACGCAGGTGAGATCGGTGAACTGCGCTTAAAGATTCAGGCCTTGGCCTCTCAGGGCTTATCGCGATAGAGCTCCTTGAGCAATTGGTAGGCCTCATTCAGGCGGCGCATCACATCGGCGGAGCCGCCAGCATCGGGATGGTGACACTGGGCCTGGTCCCGGTAGGCCTCGCGGATCTGGACCAGGGAAATGGCCATATCGGGGGTGGTGGGCATCTTCAGCAGTTTCAAAGCGCCCAGCACCGTCATCGTGTGGTCAATGGCCTGGAATGACTGGTGTTTTCGCCGTTTGCGCAGCCGCTGCACAAAGCGGCGGATCAGGGTGGGGATGCGTAGGGGCAGGGTCCTGGCGCTGAAGGGGTCCTCCAGGATTCCGGCTGCCACGATCACCCGTTCGAAACTGGCCGCCCCTGCGGGCCAGCTAGGTGCCACGCCTTGAATCACCTGCACCAACAAAGACCAGGTGAACGGCCGGCCCTCGCTTTGCTCCGCCTGAATCCACACCTCCTGGGCCATCCAGACCATGGCGGCCTCCAGCACCGCCTCCGTGGCGGCTTGTCCGTAAAGATCAAACCAGTGGTCCCTAGCTGCGCCTAGGGCCTCCGCGATCGCGGCTGCATCAATCAGTTCCACGCCCTGGAGGGTTTGGCTCGCCCCTGGGCTCGGGGGCTCGAGGCTGCGTTTGAGCTGCACCGATTGGCGCCGCACAAAACCGGGAAGGTCGATTCCACCGCCAGAGCGCCCGGCCTGGGCCGCTGCTGCTCCGGCCCGCCCGGAGCGCTCGATATCAATCTTGGGAATCTCATCCGAGACCCGATTCAGGTCTGATGATGAGACTAGATCGCGATTAATGAGCACGATGGCGCCGGTCTCGTTGAGGCTGCCAGGGGGCTCCGGTTCTGCTCCATCCTCCTCGTCGCCATCGTCCCCTTGGGCAAATTGCTCCAGTAGCCGTTCGAGAATGTCTCCCCGGCTGCGCAGGCCCCACTCCGCCTTGAACCCATCAATCCAGGCCAGCAGCTCTTCGCTCAGCTCCAGGCTGATGCGCCGCCGGGCCTGGTCACTCTTCTCGACCACGGGGACGTCCTGACCGTTGCAGCCTATCGGCCGCCAAGGGATTTGATCACCAGTTGCTGGTTCTCCAAGGCCTGCTGGTAGCGGTCCATCAGGGTCTGGCTCATCCCCGCCGGCGAGATCGCGGCAGAGGGCTCTGCTCCTTGCCATTCGAGCGGAGCGGCCCCATTCAGCCCCTGGGAGGGTGGCAATGGTAGCAGGGCTGGCAACAACAGCAACGGATCGAGAAGCCGTTGTGAGCTGAGCGGCGGCAAGTTGGCAACCAGGGTCTTGGTCTTGCCTTGAGAAACAGGCCTGACAAGAGCCACAGATCTAGGCGCTGCGGCTGGCTTGCTGCCAGAGGTTGCTTTGCTGCTGCTGGCCCGGTTGGCCTTAATCGTCAGTTTGGCAGGAATGGATGACCGGGCAGGCCCAAGCTGGGCTGGACCTTGAATGGCTGCCTGACCTGGCGTGGACCAAAAGCTGGCTTCGACGGTTGGGCTGGTAGCTGGACTGGTTGTTGTTGGACTGCTGCCAGAAGCCGCAGCTGGAGCGCTTGCTGGGGGAAAAGATGGCGGGGTAGCTGTGGAAATGGATGGGGCAATCGTGATCGCAAGGCGGGCATCGTTGGCATTGGCGAGCCCGTTATCGCCGCCGGCTGGATCGAAAAGCCCAGTTGGTAGAGGCGGCTGACTAGGTCTGGGGGTTGCCCGGTTGGCTCGGCCCTGGGCCAGGGCCAGTTGCTTGAGCTGCTGCTGGACCTGGGCCAATTGGGCGCTGGGCACCACGCTCAGCAAGTGGCCCGGGGTGGCATCGGCCGGGTAAACCAGCGCGATCCGCACCGGATTGTTTTGGCCGGGGATCAGGTCCAAGGGGGTAAGACTGAGGCTTTCGCCGGAACGCATCCCCACATGGACCTCGCGATAGCCGCTGTCTGTGGTGATACCGATCGATCCCCTAAAGGCGGTGAAGGGGCGGCCATTGGGACTGGGATGGCTCAGGACCAGCTCGTAGGGGCCGCTTCCCTTCAGGTTGAGGTTGATATCGAAACGCACCCCGTAGGTCCCGACGTTGTTGAGGGAAGAATCGATCATGCGGCTAGCCAGGGGGTTCACCTGGATTTCGCCGGTGCCGAAGTTATGGCGCACCGTACTGGTGAGAGGCACATGCAGGGGGCCCTCACTGAGGTCGTAATTGAGGCTCGCCTGATAGGTATCGCCGATCGCCACTCCCGCCACGCGGGAAAACACATAACCCGCTTCAATTTCCCGTAGTCGACGCAGGTAGGTGCGCCCTGGCGCCAATTGGCCGCTGTCGAGAACAGCAAGGACATCGTTGTGATCGCGGCCCTTGCGGGCGGCCACAACGGCCACCTGCAGGGGGCCATCACTGCGGCCCCGGATCAGGCCGTTGGCAATGCCATTGGCCGGTAGCTGGGTCTGGAACAGCACGCTGCGGCCACGGGGCGGAATCACGATCCGCTCGGGAAGATTGGCATCTAACTTGCCCCTCAGTAGGGCAATGGCGGTGGCATCGCCGGGACCGGTGTTCCAGGGGCGAGGACCTAGGGGTTTGACCCCCATCAAATTGTTAGGCAGATAGGGCGCATCAAAACTGTTGCGCACCGATCCTTGCTCAAATTCAACGGTGAGAGTTACGTCGGATGGATTGATCAAAATAGCCGCGAGGGTTAACTCTTCGCGGCGACCCGTTGCCCCATTCCAACTGGAGCCAATCGGATTGTATTTGTGATGGATATGCAGACCGAATTCGCCGTTAAAAGTGTAGGTCGCGTTATCAAGCAACTGGTTGCTTTCTGGGCTGTAGGCCTGGCCGGGCATTGTATTAACCAGAATTCCAGCCCCTTGCACTTCCTCCGGCTGGTTGGAATGGAGCACCGGCACGGTGTTGAACTTGCCGACAAGCGGTCGAGCCGGCTGGCCAGCCATCAAGGCCACGTAGGCCTGGGCCTGGTTCGCCCCCAGCACCACGCTGGCCAGGAGAACCAGCAGCAGGGGCCGCTTGCGACCTATGGGACTGTTTGGTCTCAACTGTCTTTGTCTTGGTGTTCGCAGAAGCTGGGCGGGGGTTGGGCGGCTTAACCCAGTGGGGACTTTGGGGCTCGATCGGGGCAAGGCGCCAAGGCTGGGGAGGATCAGGGGGTGGGGCTGGTCCGAGGAGCCCCAGCTGGTGGCCTGGCTGCCGCGTTGGCGCCAAGGGTCTGGCTAGAAAGGCATCACTGTCACCATTTTCCCATGATCCCCCCCTTTGCTTGCTGCGGGCAATCCGACTCGCCTGAATCCTTCCGGCGTCGCCATCAAGAACGCAAGTTAAGGATGCTGACCTTCTGGCGTGAGGGCCTTGAACGACAGCTCGCGGCCCTCGATGCCACGATCAGCACGCTACGGCGCCAGATGGAGACTCCAGGCGACGCCTGAGTTCGGCCAGGCCCCTGTGCAGGTGGCGGTGCACGGTGCTCGCACTCACCTGCCAGTCGCTGGCCACCTGCCTGAGGCTGCGGCCCGAGAGGATTACCGCCTTGATGGCCTCGGCTTGCTGGAGCGGCAGCTGGGCCAATAGGGCCACGGCTTCAGGACCACGGGGATCCTCCAGGCTGGCTTCTTCCCTGTGCGGGGCTTCGGCCTCAAAATCCAGGGGCACAAAGCGCAGGCTGGCGGGTGCCTGATCGAGGCGGGTCCACTGGGCCGCCGTTAGCCCCATGGCCAGACGCACCGCCTCCGGCGGCGGCGCCATGCCGAGTTCCGCCTCTATTCGGCTTTCGTGGCGGCGGCGCTGCTGCTCCAGCTCCTGTCGCCGGCGCGGAATCCGCAGCATGGGGGCCTGGTCCCGCAGGTAATGGAGGATGGCGCCGCGGATGTGTTGGCGGGCAAAGGGCTCAAAGGGCAGTCCCCGGCTGGGGACGTAGAGCTCGGCGGCGCGCATCAGGCCCAGCAGCCCCACCTGGGTCAGGTCGTCGGCTGATTCAGGCGACAGATGGGCGTAGTGGCGGGCGATTGGGCCGACCAGGGCCAGGCTGGCCTCGATGCGGACGCTGCGGCCGTTCTGGCGGCCCTTGGCGGGCTGGCTGCTTGGGCGCCCTTGGTTAGGAGCCGCGGTGGACTGGATGCCGGGAGATTGAGAGGCTGGCCTATTAGATGAAAGCCTTTTAGATGAAAGCCCATTAGATGAAAGCTTTTTAGAGACAGGCCCTTGGAAGGCAGAAACTGGAGAAGCAGCCATGAACTGGCAAGACAGGGTGTTGTAAGGGGGTAAGGACGGGGACAAGCCCAGCCCTCCCTTTTCCAGAAACAGCCCAAACGCCGTTTAGCGCCAGCGTGAAATTACGGAACTTCGCTGGCCACCGTTTGCAGCAGGGCCCAGGGTCCCTCGGCCCGCAGCCAGTCCAGATCGGCGCGATCGGTGACCAGCAGGTAGCCGGCAAAGCCCAGGGCATTGACCGAGAAGCCAGCCCAGTCATCGCGGCGGCGGCGCACGGTCAGGAACCACTGATCATCAAACAGCAGGTTGTAAGGGTGCCGGGGTTGGGGATCGGCAACCGGATCACCAAGGCCGAGGTCCCGGGCGTGGTTGGCGTAGAGGGCCTCCAATTCGGCGGCGCTGCCGCTCTGCTGCCGGGGGCTGAGGCGGTATTGCCAGGGCCACTGGCGTTGAACCCCCTTCAGTTGGGCAAGGAACTGGGGGGCCATCGGGCAGCTGGGAACACCGGCCGCCCGGGGGAGCAATTGCAGATGCCGGTGGGGCTGGCTGGCACCGGCGGCCGGCGAGCTGTTGAAAAACCACAGGCCGCCCGTGTCCCGATCAACATCGGCGACCGCCGCCCAGTCGCCAGCCCCTAGCCAGCCCTGCTGCGGCTGCCACTGCTGGGTGATGACGAGCACATGGCCAGCCTGGACCGGGTATTTGTTGAGCAGCAGCAGGTGGCTCGATCCCAGGGGCGCCACAGCTAGCTCCTGGTCCCAGGGCAGAAAGGGATTGGGGCGCGGGCCGGATCGGCTGAGATGTTTGGGGGTGGCCGAAAGCAGCCGCCGCACCACAAAGGGGCCCCAGTCACCTGGGCCGTTGGGCCCCCGGGCGGGGCGCGGCTTGGCCGCAAGGGTGAAGGGGCCGTCAGACCCTTCGCTAGCTGGACGACCAGCCCTGGCGTCCAAGTCCTGGCTGTCGCTCAAAGACTGGCTTTCAGCCGAGCCTTGTCGCCCGCTGGACCCCTGGCTGGCCTTAATGAACGCGCCCAGGTCCAGGACCTCGGTGTCCAAGGGCACCAGACTGCCGCTCGCCGCCGCTGACTGGCTGCGTTGCAACGCCTGCTGCCAGTACCGTTCAGCCCGCACCGGTCTTGAGGCGGGCCAGGGAGGCCCCCTGGTAGTAGTGGCCCAGGATCTGGGGGTAGGACTGGCCCTGGTTGGCCAGGCTGTTGGCGCCCTCCTGGCTCATGCTGGCGCCCAGGTTGCGGTGGGCTTCCCAGCTGATCTGGCTGTTGGCCGCATAGAGGCTCTCGACGATTCCCCCCTGATAGCTGAGGATCAGGCCCGCCGTGGTGGCTGTGGCGGTTCTGGTGCGGCCATTAACCGTGTCCAGGCCCCTGTAGGCCTGCCAGCGGGTGGTGTTGCCCAAGTGCCAGTGCTGGCTGGGCGGCCTGGCCATGTGGGCCACGGCGTAGGAGCGGGCCGCCACCGCCTGGGCCTTGAGGGCCTCCAAGTTCCAGCTGCTGGGCATTTCCGAACCCACCACCGAGGCGATGTAATCCTCCAGGGGTAAGTGGTTGATCACCAGTAGAGAAGCACCCTGCTGTACCAGCCGCAGACGGCCGGCATAGGCCTGCCCGTTGATCAACAGCGTCTGCTCCCGGGCAGGCTCGAGCCATAGTTCCGGCTGGCCTAGGGCCGTCCCCGCCAGGGAGACGCTCTGGCCGGGGCCGCCCTGGTTGAGCACACGGCCATCACGGCTGCGCAACCACCAGCCGCCGCTGCTGCCGAGCTGCAGGTTCTTGGGCAGATCGAGCAGGGCGATGCGGATCTCCAGGTTCAGGGCTGGTCCCGCCTGGGGTAGGGCCAGCTCCGGTGCGGCCAGCTTGGCCAGGCCAGCGCCCTGGCCAAGCCGTTGGGCGGCCACGCCTTGGAGATCCTCGCGGGCATTGCCGCGCACCGACCGGCCCGCGGGGGGGGCCTCCTGCAGGGCCGAGACCATGGCAGCGCTCAAGGTCGTGGGGCCTGGAATCAATCCTTCGGCCGCGAAGCCGATCGCCAGGGCCCCCAGGCCGAGGGGCAGGCCAATCAACAGGGATTTAAGCGGGATCCGGGGTGCTGTTGCCATCGTCTAACAATCACAGACGCTCCAGCCAGCCGGATCCAAGCCCGGGGGGCCGCCAGCGAGTTCTCCATCCCAGAGCAGATGGCCCCTGCCCGTCAAGGCAATGGTTCCGGGCTCCGCCGTTGCGCAGACCATGCCACCGGCTGTTGACGAGGGTTGCCAGCCGACCACAGTCCTTCTGCCAAGGCGCTCCTGCCAGAAGGGCGCCACCAGGGCATGGGCCGAGCCAGTGACGGGGTCTTCGCTGATCCCCAGCCCCGGGGCGAAGAAACGCAGTTGGTAATCCGCGGGCTGCCCCAACACCTGGGGGAGCTGGCCGGACCCTGCCTGGCCCCTGCTGGCCTGCCGCGGGCGCAGGGCCTGCATGACCACGAGACCTTGGCGATCCTGGCCCTGTAGCTGGTCCGAAGGCACAGGCAGGGCCGCCAGGTCAAAGGACTCAGCGAGCAGGGCCACCCGATAGCCCAGGGGCGAACTCCAGTAGGTCAGGGGTGGCTCGCCGAGCAGATCGGCCAGGTAAGCGGGCGCGGGCTGGACATCAAGGCCGGAACTGGGCAGCACAACCCGGGCGCTGGCGGGCTCCAGGGACTCCAAACGCACGGCCAGGGGCCCGCTACGGCTGCGTAGGGCCAGCGGCTGGCCAAGGGACAGCTGGCCCCAGTGGCCCAGGGCCAGGGCCGCCGCCAAAGTGGCATGGCCGCAGAGGGGCACCTCGCAACTGGGCGTGAACCAGCGCAGACGCCAGTCACCAGGGGCGCCGGCCCAAAGGAAGGCGGTTTCCGATTGCTGTAGGCGGGCGGCCACGGCCTGCATCCAGTCCGGCGTCGCCGGTTCTTGCAGCCACACCACCCCGGCCCCATTGCCGCCCAGGGGAGCCTCGGCAAAGGCCTCCACTAGGGCGGCTTGGAGGGGCGCTCTCATCGGCTGGCGCTGGAGGCGCTAGGCGCGCTGGCGGCAGCCGCCAGGTCGGGCAGCCGCTCCTCGCGCAACTGGCGCTCCATCAGGCGCCGCACAGCGGCGGCTGGACTGACGTTGCCATCGACCAGATCAAGTACTTCGGCGCTGATCGGTAGGTTCCAGCCCCGCTTGCCGGCCAGCTGCATCACGGCCCGGGCGGTGGGAACCCCTTCGACCGTGGCTCCGATTCGCTCGATTGCCGCGGCGCTGCTGAGGCCTTCGGCCAGAAGCAGGCCAAAGCGGTAGTTGCGGCTCAGGGGGCTGGTGGCTGTAGCCAGCAAATCCCCCAGACCGGCCAGGCCATAGAGGCTGCTGGGATGGCCACCGAGTTCGCCCAGCACGAGGCCCATCTCAACCAGGCCTCGGCAGAGCAGGGAAGCCTTGGCATTGGCCCCCAGGCCCAGCCCATCACTCACCCCGGCCGCCACCGCCATCACGTTCTTGAGGGCGCCGGCAACCTCGGTGCCGATCGGATCGGAGCTCGTGTAGAGCCGCAGGCGTTCGGAACTGAGCCCATGCTGGAGCTCCCGGGCCAGGGAGGCATCGCTTGCCGCCAAAACACTGGCGGCGGGCAGGCCCTGGGCCAGCTCCTTGGCCAGGTTGGGGCCGCTGAGCACCAGCAGGGGCATGGCGGGATTGGCGCGTTGCCAGAGACCGGAGGCGGTGCAGCCCTGCTGCAGATCAATGCCCTTGCTGCAGCTCACTAGGGGCAGGCCGCTCGGCCAGGCCGGCGCCAGCTGCTGAGCCAGCTCGCCGACGCCGGCCATGGAGACCGCTGCCACGATTAGGTCCTGGCCGGCCAGCAGCGAGGCGGGATCGCCGCCGTCACGCCGACTCCAGCCCTCGACTTGATGCCCCCGATCCCGCCATAGATCCGCCAGGGTGCCGCCCCAGGCGCCCAAACCCAAAATGCCGATGCGCAGCTGGCCCATCGGGGCATCATGCGACATCAGGACCGCCTTCCCGGGCCGCCGCATGGCCTTGGAGCACCTCCAAGGGAATCACGGCCAGGCTGCTCTGTTCACAGGCCTCCAGACGCACCGGGGGCGCCATACCGTCCTCGTAGGCCTGGAGCCAGCGGCGGGCGCAGAGGCACCAGTGGTCTCCGGGCTGGAGGCCGGGGAAGCCGAAGGCCAGCACAGGCGAAGAGAGGTCGTTGCCCTGGGCGCGGCTGTAGGTGAGGAAGGCCTCGCTGACGATGCAGCAGACCGTGTGCATTCCCTGATCCTGGGCATCGGTGCGACAGCTGCCATCGCGATGCCAACCGGTGAGGGGATCGCAGCCACAGATCTCCAGCGCCTGGCCGAGGACGTTGAGGGCTGCTGGGCTGGGGTCGGGAACTTGGCTCATGGTTTCGGCGGGCGGGCGACGCCCGGATCGGGGCGATTCTGGCGAAGCTCTGGCACAAATTCTCGCCAAGAGGTTGACGGATTCGGGGGGGAGCGCGTTAAAGGTCATTCAGCAGACCCCCCTAAATGAGCTGGGACTTCACCGAAGACGCGGCCTTCATGGCCTTGTGTGACGCCTTCAAAGAGAGTGGTGAAACCTCCGCCATGGAATTTCTGGCCAATGGCGAAGGCGCCTTCCACTTCCAGGAACTCAGCCAGAACGCGGCCGGTGAGGGGATCGACCTCAGCGACTCCACGGATCTGGAGGAGTTCCAGCAGGAGGTGATCGACAGCCTGGAGCAGATTTGCCTTTGAACCCCAGCGGGCCAGCAGCCCTTGCGACCAAGGGCCCGGCACCAAGCTTTGTCCGATTCGGGAATCCGCACCGTAAAGATCGGATCGTTACAGAATTGTTGCGCTAGGGGAACGCCGGCATTAACTCCCTGGGGGCCGATGCCCCCTAAGGAAACTGGAACGTCAGCCGTAGAAGAAGGCGATCTCCTTGGCCTTGAGACCGTCCCATCCGGCCGACTGGAGGCGACTGTTGAGGGTTTGTTGGTCGAGGTGTTTGGAGCCGGTCTTGACGATCCGGTTGCGCATCGATTTGGTGACGCCACTGCGGGCCCGGCGGCTTTCCAGTTCCATCACCTCGTTGTAGAGGCTGAGCATCTCGGCGGGAATCGGCGAACCGTCGAGGTCGAGACCTGCGGCAATGGCGTCATCAACGCCTCCGGGACCGGCAATGGCCATGGCTGTTGTTGGGCATTTTGGGGATCTATCCGAGCCTGCCATGGCTGCAGCAGCCCCTAGCTGGATCAGGGCTGGGGCCGCCTGCCCCCGGAGTCCGTCAGCAGGCCTTGAGGCAGGCCGCCAGGCAGGCCTTGAGGCAGGCCGCCAGGCAGGACTTCAGGCGCTGAAGTAGCGGGCTTGGCTGTGCAGGGCGACCAGGGCCGTGGTGCTCTGTTCCGGTTCGAGCTGGTCGCTGTCATCGATACGCAGGCCGATGCGCTCGGCCCCCAGCCAGGCGAGCTGCTGGCGCGAATCAGCCACATTCGGGCAGGCCGGATAGCCGAAGGAGTAGCGGCTGCCGCGGTAACGCTGGACTAGCACCTCCCTCAGCTCGGCCGGTTCGCTGGCGCCAAATCCCAGTTCGCCGCGAATGCGGGCATGGGTCCATTCGGCCAGGGCTTCGGCCATCTGCACGGCCAGACCATGGAAGTAGAGGTAATCGCTGTAGCGATCGGCCTTGAACAGCTCCTGGGCGACGCTGGTGGCCCGTTCGCCCATGGTGACGGCCTGCATCGGCAGCAGGTCGGCAGGACCCAGGGACCCGCCCAGGGACCCCGGAGAGCTCTGACTGGGAGCGGCAACCAGCAGATCCCGGTAGAAGTCGGCGATGCAGTAGCGGTTGCCGCCCCGTTGGCGCGGCAGCTGGAAACGACCCAGCTCCTTGGCGGGGACGGCCGCGCTGCTGGCTGGGGGCGCAAACACCACGAGGTCATTGCCGCTGCGGCCGCAGGGGAAGTAGCCGTAGGCCACTCGGGGGGTGAGTAGGCCTTCCTCTAGGCAGCGGGCCAGCCAGTGCTGCAGAACCGGCTCCGCCTTTTCGGCCAGCATCGCCTCGTAGTCGGGGCGACTTTGCTGCTGGGTCTTGCGCAGTTGCCACTGACCGGCGAACAGGGCAGTGCGATCCAGGTAGCCAAACACCTCGAACAGGTCGATGTCGGCCTCCGTCAGGATGTGGCTGCCCCAGAAGGGGGGGGTGAGGGCCGGCTCCTCGGGAACGGCGGCGGAGCGGCTGGTGTCCGGCGCTACAGGGGCTAGGGGGCTGGCGGATTCGGCAGCAGCTGGGCTGGCCTGCGCCGCCGCGTCCTCCCTGGTCTCACCTGCTGGCGTTTCAGCGCTTGGGCTTTCAGAGGCTGGGCTTGCGGGGCTGGAGCTGGCCGGGCCTGGGGCTGCCGCTTCGGGCGCAGCTGGGTCCTGGGTCAGGCCGAGACCTTCCGGAGCGCCCTGCAGGAAGCCCTGGCCGTTGTCCCAGTCGCCGCTGGCGCGGGCGGCCACATAGGCATCCATGAAGCGCAGGTCGGCAAAGGCATCGCGGCCATAGATCACCTGGCCCCGATAGACCTGGCGGCAGTCGTTGTTGACAAAGCGGGGCGTCAGGGCTGCTCCGCCCAGGATCACCGGTACATCAATGCCGGCCTCATTGAAGGCCTGGAGGTTGTCCTTCATGAAGGCCGTGGATTTCACCAGTAGGCCGCTGAGGGCGATGCAGTCAGCCTGGTGAAGTTTCTGAGCCTCAATGATTGCTTCAACTGGCTGCTTGATGCCCAGATTGATGACTTCATAGCCATTATTGGTAAGAATGATATCCACCAGATTTTTGCCGATGTCATGGACATCGCCTTTGACGGTGGCAATCAGGAATTTGGCCTTGGCGCTGCTTTCGCCTTCGGCCCGCTCCATTAACGGCTCGAGGAAGGCGACGGCAGCCTTCATTGTTTCGGCGCTTTGCAACACGAAAGGCAGCTGCATCTGGCCGGAGCCGAATAACTCACCGACCACCTTCATGCCATCGAGCAGGAAGGTGTTGATGATCTTTAGGGGCGGATGGCTGAGCAGGGCCTCCTGCAGGGCCACCTCAAGGCCGATGCGTTCGCCATCGATAATGTGCTGCTTGAGTCGCTCTTCCACCGGCAGATCGGCCAGGGAGGGACCCGATTCGCGCGCCTGCTTGGCGCTGACCCCTTCGAACAGTTTGGTGAGCTCGGTGAGCGGGTCATAGATGCAGACCGGCCCGTCAAAGCGACGCCGGTCATAAATCAGGTCGCGGCAGATCTGTTGGTGGTCTTCCGAAATCTTGGCTAAGGGCAGAATCTTGGCCGGGCTGATGATTGCGGCATCCAAGCCGGCTTGAACACAATCGTGTAGGAACACCGAATTGAGCACGATCCGGGCTGCCGGCGAGAGGCCGAAACTGACATTGCTGACGCCCAGAACCACATGGACACCCGGTAAATCCCGACGGATCCTTGCGATCGCCTCCAAGGTGGCAGCGCCGTTGTTGCGATCCTCTTCGATGCCGGTTGAGATCGGCAGGGCTAGGGGGTCGTAGAAGATTTCATGGGCGGGGATGCCGAATTCGACGGCATCGCGGTAAGCCCGCTGGGCAATCGCAAATTTGCGCTCGGCTGAGCGCGCCATCCCCTCCTCATCAATCGTGCCGATCACGACCCCAGCCCCGTAGGCGCGGGCGAGTTCGAGCACCTTGAAAAAGCGTTCATCACCATCTTCGTAGTTGGTGGAATTAAGAATGCATTTACCGCCGGACACCTTCAGGCCCGCCTCCATCTTCTGCCACTCGGTGGAATCGAGCATCAAGGGCAGATTGACATTGGTGACGAGCCGGCTGACCAGCTCATGCATATCTTTTTCGCCGTCGCGTCCCACGTAATCGACATTGACATCGAGCACATGGGCGTTTTCTTTCACCTGGCCCCGGGCCACCGCCACCAGCCCATCCCAGTCTTCGGCGCTGAGTAGGTCGCGCACTTTCTTAGAGCCGCTGGCATTGAGCCGCTCGCCGATGATCAGGAACGATTGGTCTTGGTGGTAGGGGGTGACCCCATAGATCGAGGCCAGGGCCGGCTCGTAGCTGAGGGCGGGCCGTTGTCGCTGCAGTTCGGGGCGGCGCACCTGGCGGGCTGCTGGTTTGAGCTCCTTGGCCAGTTCGGCTAGGGCACCGATGTGGGCCGGGGTGGTGCCGCAGCAACCACCAATCACCTGCACACCCAGATCTTCAACAAAATGCATCAACTGCATCTTCATGGCGATCGGCGTTAGCCGGTAATGGGCCACGCCGCCAATATTTTCAGGCAGTCCCGCGTTGGGAATACAGCTGATCACAAACGGGCAGTGCTCGCTTAAGTAGCGCACATGCTCCTTCATCTGCTCCGGTCCGGTGGCACAGTTGAGCCCGAGCACATCAATCGGGAAGGGCTCAAGAATGGCTACCACAGCGGCAATATCCGATCCCACCAACATCGTACCGGTGGTTTCCATCGTCACCGACACCATCAGGGGGCGGCGCTGACCGCAGCGGCTGAAGGCCTCCTCGATCCCCTGGAGGGCCGCCTTGATCTGCAGCACGTCCTGGCAGGTTTCGACAATGAAGAGATCGACATCGCCGGCGAGCAGACCTTCGGCCTGTTCGCGGTAGGACTCCTTAAGCACATCAAAGGCGACATGGCCCAAGGTGGGCAATTTGGTGGTGGGCCCCATCGAGCCCGCCACAAAGCGGGGCTTCTCAGGCGTGCTGAAGGCGTCGGCCACCTCGCGGGCCAGTTCCGCCGCCCGCTTGTTGAGGGCAAAAGCCTGCCCCTCCAATCCGTATTCGGCCAACACGATCGACGCCGCACCAAAGGTGTCGGTTTCGATCACATCGCAGCCCACTTCAAGGAACTGGCGATGGACGGTCTGCACCACGTCGGGGCGAGTCACCACCAGGTTCTCGTTGCAGCCCTCCAGGGCCGGTCCGCCGAAGTCTTCGGCGCTGAGATCCATCTGCTGCAGGGAAGTGCCGGTGGCGCCGTCAAACACCAACACCGGCCGCTCGGGGCTGTGCAGCCGCTCCAGAAAGCCAAGGCGAGCTTGGGGCTGGTTCGAGCCCTGGTGCTGGGCAACGGCGCCTAGGCCCGCCCCTGGGTTGGGGTTGAGGTTGACCGCTGGGGTCCTGGTCGAGGTGGTTGCCATCAGCCGTCCAGGCGTACGCGGGTGACCCAGTGGTCGTAGGCCGGATCACGGCCCTCGGTGATCGCCGTCAGCCGATCGCGGATGGCGTCCATCACGGGCCGGTGGCTGGGGATGTCGGTGTTTTCAACCCGACGTACCGGGGTGACCCGGGCGGCCGTACCGCTAAGGAACACCTCATCGGCGACGAATAATTCGGTTTTGTCCACCGGGCGCTCCAGGGTGGGGATGCCCATGGCTTGGGCAAGCTCGAGCACGCTGGCCCGGGTAATTCCTTCGAGGATGTCCTGGTCGACCCCCGGGGTGATTAGTACCCCCTCGCGCACGATGAACAGATTCATGCCACTGGCCTCACTCACCTTGCCGCGGCTATTGAGCAGCAGGGCTTCATCGAAGCCGCTTTTGACCGCTTCGGTTTTGGCCAGGGAGCTGGTGATGTAGGCGCCGCTGATCTTGCCGCGCAGGGGCAGGGACCTGTCTTCCTGGCGGGACCAGGAGCTGATTCGGCAACTGACGCCATCGGGGGAAAGGTAGTCGCCTAGTTCGATGCCGTAGATCAGGAAATCGGTTTCGATGTCATGGAGCCTAGGGGCGATGCCGAGATCGCTGGTGTACACGAACGGCCGCAGATAGACCGGCGTTGTGGGGCGATTCGCCCGCAGGATCTGCACGATCCCCTCCATGATCGTCTCCTCGGCCAGCTCGGTGAGCAGCAGGCGGGCGCTTTGGCTCAGGCGCCGGGCATGGCGTTCGGCGCGGAACAACAGAATTTCACCCGGATCGCTCGGGTTAGGCAGGGCCCGCATGCCACCGAAGGCTCCCGTGCCGTAGTGGAGCGCATGGGTGGCCACGGAGATGGTCGCCTCGGCGAAGGGGACGCAGCGCCCACCGAACCAGGCATAGGGAAGGAATTGATGCATGGGATCGCAAACGGGATCGGGGGTGCGTGCGCCGCAGGCCGAATGGCCAGGGGCCCAAAGGATGCGGGCATCTTCTCACCGCCAAGTGCAGCGTTGGGTCGCGCCAGCGCAGGGCAGTCGGAATCATCGAAACCAAGGCCGATCAGGCCCTGGCCCAGCCGATCAGGACCCAGGATGGCGCCATGCATCGGCTCGCGGCGGTTCCCGGCAGCACCAGTCCCCAGGAGGGACCCGTTTATGTGGAGCAGCCGGGGGCGCCCGTACTGGTGCTCAGCAGCGCTGACAGCGACCTGGCCGGCCTGGCCTCCCTGCTGGCTGTTCCGGGCGAGCGCCTCAACGGTTTGGTGCGGGGCCTGAATCTCCAGGCCTTGGCCCATCCGGCCGTGATCGACCACTACATCCGCACCAGCCTGGGCCAGAGCCGGATTGTGCTCGTGCGACTGCTGGGGGGCCGGGGCCACTGGAGCTATGGCCTAGAGCAGCTGCGCGCCTGGGCCGCTGCCCGGTCGGATCGCCAGCTCCTGGTGATTGCCGGTACAGAAGAGGAAGCTGAAAGCCTGGCGAGCCTGGGCACGGCCGAGCCTGCTTTGGCCCTGGCGATCGGCCGCTGCCTGCGGGAGGGCGGCCCTAGCAACCTGGCGGCGGTGCTGCATTGCCTCGGCCAGCTGCTGGAGGGCAGCCCCTCGGAGCCGCCGATCTCCCTTCCCCAAGCCGATCCCTTGCCCCATGACTGGCGCCAGGAGCCGGGAGCCCGGGTGGGGGTTGTGTTGTATCGGGCCCTGCTCCAGGCCGGAGATCTGCAGCTGGTGGGGGCCTTGCTCGCCAGCCTCAGGCAGCAGGGGCTGGCGCCCCGGACCCTGTGGGTAAGCGGCTTGCGCGACCAGGCCGTGCAATCGGGCGTGGCTGACCTGCTGAGCCGTGAAGGCGTGGAGGCGGTGATCTGCACCACCTCGTTTGCGTCGGTGCAGTTTGAGGAGGCCGGCCTCGGGGCGCCCCTGTGGGAGCGCCTGGCCGTGCCGGTGTTCCAGCTGCTTTGCAGCAGCCAGAACCGCCAAACCTGGGCGGACAGCGCCATCGGCCTGGGGCCCCTCGACCTCAGCCTGCAGGTGGCCCTGCCGGAACTCGATGGCCGTATCACCACCCGGGTGGGCTCCTTCAAGGAGGTAAGCGGCGCCGATGCTGGGCTGGCCACGGCCCTGCATCAGAGCCGGCCCGATCACGGGCGCCTCGACTGGGTGAGCCAGCTGGTGGCGCGCTGGTGCGAGCTGCGCCGCACGCCAGCCGCCGAGCGCCGCCTCGCCCTGGTGCTCGCCAATTACCCCACTCGCAACAGCCGCCTGGCCAATGGCGTTGGCCTCGATACACCGGCCAGCGCCACAAATTTGCTGCACTGGCTGGCCGAGGCGGGCTACGGGCTGGGAGACGCCCCCCTGCCCGCTGATGGCGATGCCCTGATTCAGCGGCTCCTACAGGGCCAAACTAACGACCCGGAAAGCCAGCACCGCCCGCCCTTGGCCCATCTGCCCCTGGCTGCTTACCAGGGCTGGTACGACACCCTGCCCCTAGAGGGTCGCCAGACCCTGGAGCGGCGCTGGGGGGCCCCTGAGGCCGATCCCAGCCTCACGGCCCAGGGGTTCCCCGTGGCCGGGCTCCAATTCGGCCAGGTGTGGCTGCTGCTGCAACCGGAGCGGGGCTACGACCGCGATCCCAGCCTCAATTACCACTGCCCCGACCTGCCGCCCCCCCACGCCTACCTGGCCCGTTACCTGTGGCTACGCCAGGAAGCGCGGGTGCAGCTGATCTGCCATGTGGGCAAACACGGCAATTTGGAATGGCTGCCCGGCAAGGGTCTGGGCCTTTCAGCCAACTGCTTCCCGGAATGGGCCTTAGGGCCGATGCCCCACCTCTATCCCTTCATCGTTAACGATCCCGGCGAGGGCTCCCAGGCCAAGCGGCGCAGCCAGGCGGTGATCCTCGACCACCTCACCCCACCCCTGGGCCGGGCCGGCCTGCATGGGCCCCTACTGGAGCTGGAGGCCCTGCTCGATGAGTACTGGCAGGCCAGCGAACTGGGGGCGGAGCGCAGCGGCCAGCTGCAGGAGCAAGTTCTTGAGCGTCTCAGCCAGCTGCACCTGGGCCCGGAGCTGAACCCGAATGGGGGCCCGTCAGGCTCCGCCAGCGAGTCAGGCTCTGGGACTAAAGCGACTGGTGAGGAGAGCAACGGCGCCCGACTCCAACGGCTCCAGGCTGCCGATGGCTACTTGTGTGAGTTGAAGGAGGCCCAGATCCGCACGGGCCTGCATGTGTTTGGCCAGCTGCCCCAGGCCGCTCCCCTGGCGGAATTGCTGCTCTGCCTTGCCCGAGCGCCCCTGGCCGAGGGGCCGGGCCTGACCCAGGCCCTGGCCAGGGATCTGGGCCTGGGCTTTGACCCCTGGGCCGAGCCGGAGGAGGGGCCCCTCGAAGCGACGGATCGCCGACGTCTGGAGGTCCTGGGCCTGGCGGAGAGCCGCCATGTGGGCGATGGGGTGGCCTGGCTAGAAGCGCAGGCCCTCGCCCTGATGGAGGGGTTGCTGGCCCAGGCCCAGGGCGCAGCGATTGAAATCAACGCCCCGGCCCAGCCCCCAGGCCCGGCCACGGCCGCCGTGCTCGAGCGGGTGGCCGGCTCCCTGCTGCCCAACCTGCTGCGTTGCGGCGAGGCCGAACGCCAGGCCTTTCTTACCGGTGTTGCCGGGGGCCGTATTGCCGCCGGCCCCTCCGGTGCCCCGACCCGGGGCCGGCCCGACCTGCTGCCGACGGGCCGAAATTTCTACAGCGTCGATCTGCGCGGCCTGCCAACTGAAACCGCCTGGGACCTGGGTCGCCGCAGCGCCGAGCTCTTGCTCGATCTTTACCTCCAGGAGGAGGGGGAGCCCCTGGGCCAGCTGGCCCTGTCGGTATGGGGCACGGCAACGATGCGCAACGGTGGCGAAGACATCGCCCAGGCCTTGGCCCTGCTAGGAATCCGGCCGATCTGGGATGGCCCGACCCGGCGCATGGTTGACCTGGAGACCATTCCCCTGGCCAGCCTGGGCCGGCCCCGGGTGGATGTGACCCTGCGCATCTCCGGCCTGTTCCGCGATGCCTTCCCCCAGCTGGTGGCCTGGTTCAACCGGGCCACGGCGATGGTGGCGGCCCTAGACGAATCGGAACTAGACAACCCCTTGGCGGCGGCGGCCCGGCGCGAGGGCGGCCAGAGCGGCCGCGTCTTTGGATCGGCGCCTGGGGCCTATGGCGCCGGCCTGCAGGGGCTGATCGACAGCGGCATCTGGGAGGAGCGCGGCGACCTGGCCGAAGCCTTCCTGGCCTGGAGCGGCTGGCGCTACGAGGGCAGCGGCCTGGCCGTGGCCGATCGCTCCGGCCTGGAGCAACGGCTTGCGGCCGTGCAGGTGGTCTTGCACAACCAGGACAACCGGGAGCATGACCTACTCGATTCCGACGACTACTACCAGTTCCAGGGCGGCCTGAGTGCGGCGGCGGAACGACTCCAGGGCCAGGCACCAGCCCTCTGGTTTGCCGACCATTCCCGCCAGCAACGGCCCCGAGTGCACCGACTCGAAAAGGAACTGGACAAGGTGCTGCGCTCGCGCCTGCTCAATCCCCGCTGGATCCAAGGCATGCGAGCCCATGGCTACAAGGGCGGCTTTGAATTGGCCGCCAGCCTCGACTATCTCTTCGCCTATGACGCCAGCACCGGCCGGGTGCCGGACTGGAGCTACGGGGCGATCTGCGACACCTGGCTGGGCGCTGGCGACACCCTGGAATTCCTACGCCAGGCCAATCCCTGGGCCCTGCGCGACATGGCCGAACGCCTGCTCGAATCCCACCACCGCGGCCTCTGGCAGGGGGCCAGCCCCAGCCAGCTCGATCGGTTGCGCAACCTCGTTTTAGACAGCGAAGCCCTGGTCGAGGGCTAACACTCCACCAGGGCTCAGGGACTGGGCGAGATCGAGGAAACAGCGGAGCTTCCTCAGCCTTGCGACCAAGGCCCGGGCAGGTCCAGCAACACGCTGGCCCCAGGCACCCACGCAGGGGGCTTCAGCCGGTGATGTCCTTGGCCATGCCCTTGAAGCCATCGATGGCGCCGGGACGGGCGCCTTGGCGGCTGATCTCGGGCTGGTCGGAATCGGAGCTGGCCTTGCGGCCGGTGGCGGCAACGCCGGGCACATTGACACCGCCTACAGCCGATCCCTTGAGCCGTTGGCTGAGTTCGGCGGGACTGAGCTTTTCGGCGAAGGTCTTCTTCACCGGCTTAGGCACGCCACCGGTGAGATCGATGGAACTGTCAGCCGCTTCGGTGCCAGGCATGCCATCGGTGAGCTTCTCGAGCCGGGCCTCCATCGAGGCCACCACATCCACCCGTTCCTTCAAACCGGGATTGTCGGCATTGCCAGGAAATGTGCGCCGGATCGTATTGGAGCGGCGCATGAATTCGACATTGCCCAGGGAGCTGGACGCATCCGCGTCCAGAAAAACGGCGTCCTGTTGTTTGGCGGCAGGCTTGGCGGCAGCTGGCGCCGACTTGAAGGACTTCGTACCCAGCAGACGATCGAGCAGTCCCATCGGCGAGCAGCGGAAAGTGTGTGCAAACCCTAGCGGCCGCGCAGGGCCAGCCCGTGGGTATCGGTGCCGCAACTACGCAAAAGTCCCAACTTCTGCAACTGGCTGGCAATCGCCTCGCAGACCAGGGGCGTCGGCTGCCAGCGCGGGGCCATGGCGTAGTCGTAATAGGCCTCGGCGCCATCGAAACCCAGGGCCGCCGCCGCATCGATCAACGGACCAAAGGGTTTGCGGTAGCGACCCGGGTGGGCCAGCAGAGCCAGACCACCCGCCCCATGCAGGCGTTCGACCACCTCCGCCGCCCTCAGGGCCTGGCCAACCGGCGCCTGGCCCTGGATGTAGGGCTGAAGGGCCCTGGCCTGGGGATCGAAATCGAGCCCGAGCACATGCACCAAGCAGCCCTCGAGGAGACAGCTGATCTCGATGCCTTTCCAGAGGCGGGGCACCGGCCTGCCCTGCTCGGCGAGCTGGTCGAGGGTCTGCTGGGCCGGCCCTAGGGCGGCGGTGCTGTGGTGATCAGTGATGGCTAGATGGCGCAGACCCAGGTCCACGGCCTGGCGGGCCAGGGCCTCGGGCCGCAGGCTGCCATCGGAATGGAGGGTGTGGCAGTGGAAATTAAGTTCTCCAGGACAGCTGCCGCCATGGACGCCCTGGAGAACCTCCACTAGGGACGGGCCGGCAGCGGCAGCGAGGGAGGACCGGCCAGCCCCCGTAGCAGCGCCAAGCCCTTCCGGGCTACTGCTCGGGCCCCTGGGGGGGATGGGCCTGGGGGCGGAATCAGCCACCGGCGGCCTGGGCCGCTGTCTCTTGGCGCAGCCGGCGCCAGCGGGCATAAAACTGGATCGAGGCGGCCATGAATACCACCAAGCCCACCTGTAGCCAGGTGGCAGCGCCGGTGGGGAATTGGGCCTTGAACACCACCAGCATCACCACGACCACCAGCAGCAAGGTGGGCAATTCATTGAGGGCCCGCAACTGTTTCGGACTCCAGCGGCAGCTGCCTGCCTGCAGCTGGCCCATCAGCCGATAACAGAACAGGTGATAGGCCACAAGCACGGCCACAAAGCCCAATTTGGCGTGCATCCAGCCCTGGTGCAGCCAGGCCGGCTGGCTGATCAGCAGGCCGATCGCCATCGCCACGGTGAGCACCAGGCCCGGGGTGGTGATGATGTTGGCCAGGCGCCGCTCCATTAGGCCGTATTGCTGTTCAAAGGCCGCCCGCAGCGGTGGCTCCAGTTCGGCGGCTTCTGCGTGATAGATGAACAGCCGCACCAGGTAAAACAGTCCGGCGAACCACACCACCACCCCCACGATGTGAAGGGTCTTGAACCACAGGTAGGCCTCAGGCGGCAGGGTCATCGGCGGGTTTGGCCTATGGGGCCCAGGTTGGGGCCAAGTTAGGCGGCCGGCTTCGCTGCTGGCTCGGCGGCCAGCCGGCAGGCCCGGCGCACAACGGCAGCGCCGAAACCCCGATCTACAGGCCCGGCCAGGGGGCTGATGCCGCCATCACGGCAGTCGACCACCACCCGTTCATGGCGAGCCCGCTGGTCGCTGAGCCGCAGTCGCAACTGCCAGGGGAACTGGCTGCTGCGGCTGATTTCGTCGGCGCAGATCGGGCCAACGCAGAGGCCAGGGGTGGCCTGGGCGGCGCCAGCCCCCAGCCAGCCGAGGGCTGGTTGTTCGGGCCAGGGGAGGCAGGCAAGCCCCAAGGCCAGCACCAGGCTGACCACCAGTCTCGGCACCAATGTCCGGAGCAGTCTCAGTACCAGTCTCATGGCGAAGATTCCCCGGCCGCCTTGGCGGCAGTGGACCTGGGCAACCCAGCCGACTGGGCATCTGGCGAAACGGGATCTGGTCGATCGACGGCCGGCAGGGCGCTTTCGGCCTGGGCCCCAGGAGCTGGAGCGGCGGGCTGGCCGTCGCCATCGAGGTCGCTGGTGTGGAAGTACTCCCACACCTGGCGGGCCAGGGCCGGACCCACCCCCGGGGCCTTGGCGATCGCCTCGGCGCTGGCCAGCTGGATCGCATCGATCGAGCGGAAATGGGCAAGCAGCTCCTTGACCCGCTTGGGCCCGAGACCGGGGATGTCGCTAAGGCGTGAGCGCTTCATGCGTTCGCCCCGTTGCTGGCGATGGAAGCTGACCGCAAAGCGATGGGCCTCATCGCGCAGTCGTCGCAACAGCACAATTCCCAGCTGGCCGGCCTCGCTCTCGATCGGCTGTTTGGCCCCCGGCAGAAACACCTCCTCCCGCTGCTTGGCCAGGGAGCAAACCACCAGATCCTCGTCAAGGTCTAGTTCCCGCAAGGCCTCCATCACGGCCGAGAGCTGGCCCTTGCCGCCATCGATCATGACTAGATCGGGCCAGTCGTTGAGGCCGCCCGTATGTAGGGCTGAGCTGGCCTGGCGGCGCAGCTCCTGCAAGTCGGCTCCTTCGGCCTTGGCCTTGGCCCAGCGGCGGAAGCGGCGGCGCATGATTTCGGCCATGGCCATGAAGTCATCGGAGTGTCCGGAGCGGATGCTGCTGCTCTGGATCCGGTACTTGCGGTAGTGCTGCTTGGCCGGCAGGCCATCGATGAACACCACTTGGGAGGCCACCGCATCGCTGCCTTGGATGTGGCTGATGTCAAAACCTTCGATGCGCCGCGGCGGGCTGGCTAGATCGAGCAGCTGGGCTAGGTCTTCGGTGGCCAGCTGGTGTTGCTCGGCCGTGCGCTGGGTGCGCTGCAACTCATAGCCGGCATTGCGCTCGACCAGCTCGATCCAGTCGACCTTCTGCTGGCGCTGGGGCACGACCAGGCGCACCTTGCGGCCGCGGCGCTCGGAGAGCCAGTCCTCGATCAGCTGCTGCTGGGGCAGGGGGTACTGCAGGAGCAGCTCCGGCGGAATCTCGACCGGATCCACCTGGCTGTAGTGCTCCTCGATGACTCGCTGGAGGATCAGCCCCAAGCTGGCGGCATCGGCGGCTGACTCGACTAGAGCCTCGGTTTGAGTCTCAGCTTGAGTCTCAGCTTGAGTCTCAACGGGAGCCTCGCTTGGAGTTTCCTTTGGAACCTCTTTGAGGCCCTCAATCAGGGCCTCTAGTGGAGCTTCTACAGGGGCAGCAGGTTCGGAATCGGCCTCGCTCGCAGGCGAGCCGGCTGCTTTGACGGCATCGGCGGTGAAACCGAGCCGGCCCACCAACTTGCCGGCCCGCATCTGGAACAGCTGCACGGCCGCGACGCGGCGATCGGCGGCCAGGGCCAACACATCACGGGAGATGGAGCTATCGCCCAGGCTCATCTTCTGCTCGGCGTTGAGACCTTCGAGGCCCTGCAATTGGTCACGCACCCCTGCAGCGGCCTCAAAATCAAGCCGTTCGGCGTAGCGCTCCATCTGGCCAGTGAGCAGGGCCAGTAATTCATCATTACGGCCTTGGAACACCATCGCCACTTTGCGCAGGATTAGTTGATAGTCCTCGCTGCTGATTTTCTGCTGGCACACTCCGGGGCAGCGGCCAATATCGAAATTGAGGCAGGTGCGATCGCGGTAGAGGGGTTGGGGCCGCTGGCGCAGGGGGAACACCCGCTTGACCATGGCCAGGGTGCGGCGCAATTGGCCCACATCCACGTAGGGGCCATAAAAACGATCGTGAGGTTTGCTGAAACGCCGTTGGCGAGTGATGAATATGCGCGGGTAGTTCTCGCTCCAGGTGATGCACACATAGGGATATTTTTTGTCGTCTTTCAGTAATACGTTGAAGTGGGGCTGATGATGCTTGATCAGGTTTGATTCCAGCGCCAGCGCTTCTTCTTCACTGTCGGTGACGATGAATTCCAGGTCGCAGACCTGGCGCACCATCAGGCTGATACGGGGGCTGTGGCCGGGTGAATTATGGAAATAGCTGCGCACCCGTTGGCGCAACACCTTGGCCTTGCCGATATACAGAATGCGGTCATCGCTATCGCGCATCAGGTAGCAGCCCGGTTCTGCCGGCAGCTCCTTCAGCCGCGCCTTGAGCCGCTCCGGATGCTGCACCAGGGGACCCGAGCCCGTGCCCGGGCCGGTCGCTGCCGCAGCCGACCCAGCCCCGTCGGCCAGAGATGCATCCACCAGGGCCTCCTCCAGCACCGGGGCCTGGCTCAACCGCCGTAGGTCCAGCCGGTGGCCGAGAGTTCCAGGGCAACGCCATCGCGGTTGAGCTGGGCGGTTTTGACCTCGCCCACAAACACGGTGTGATCGCCATGGGCTACCTGGCCCACCAGCTCGCATTCGACGCCGCCGAGGGCGTCGCTGAGGATCGGCAGGCCCAGGGCGCCGAGGCTGTAGGGAGCGGCGTCAAAACGGCCGCCGATGCCTTTCTGGGGCTTGAAGAAAACGGCTGCCAGGTCCTTCTGTTCGGCCGAGAGCACGTTCAGGGAAAAGCGGCCCGTGCGCTGGATGATGCCGTTGCTGGTGGAATCGGCCCGTACGGCCATTACCACCAGGGGCGGCTCAAACGAGCCCTGGGTGACCCAGCTGGCCGTGAAACCGTTGACGACCTCGCCTTCGGCCACACCGCAGATGAACACCCCATGGGGGATCTTGCGCAGCAGGGTCTTCTTGGCGTCCGTGTTGAGGGAGGGGCTCACGGCACTGGGGGCGATTGAGCGGACTCTAGAAAGGCGCACGGGCCGGCCAGGGCCCTATCCCTACGATCCCCGGACATGCCGGCCGAGCCGGCCGGAGCCCCTGCCATGAAGGCCCTCTACCCAGGCAGCTTTGATCCACTCACCCTGGGGCACCTCGACCTGATCGAGCGCGCCTCGCGCCTCTTCGATGGCCTAGTGGTGGCCGTGCTGCAGAACCCCAGCAAGCAGCCCAGCTTCAGCCTGGAGCAGCGGCTGGGGCAGATCCGCACCGCCACGGCCCACCTGGACCGGGTGGAGGTGGCCAGCTTTGATGGCCTCACGGTGAGCTTTGCTGGCCAGTGCGGCGCAGCCGTGATCCTGCGGGGCCTGCGGGCGATGAGCGACTTCGAATACGAGCTCCAGATCGCCCACACCAACAGCAGCCTGGCCCCCAGCATCGAAACCCTGTTCCTGGCCACGGCCACCCGCCATAGCTTCTTGAGTAGCTCGGTGGTGAAGGAGGTGGCCCGCTTTGGTGGCGCAGTCGAGCACATGGTGCCCGAGGTGGTAGCCAAGGATCTCGCCAGCCTCTTTAATCAGGGGCAGCGAGCTTGACGTGATGACTGAGGCCCAGATCAATTCCGTGTTGGATCAGCTCGACCAACTGGAGGAGATCGTGCTCGATGGCAGCCGCATCCCCTTCAGCGGCGGTCGCCTGGTCAACGAGCAGGACGCCATAGAGGTGATGGATGCGGTTCGGGAGGCCCTGCCCGGCCAGCTGGCTAAGGCCGAAGAGCTGATCCGTCAGAAGGAGGATTTCATCAACCAGGCCCGGCAGCAGGCCGATGAGATGGTCAGCCAGGCCCGCCAGCAGCGCGAGCAACTGATCAGTTCCCAGTCGGTGCGCCAGGAGGCCGAACGCCAGGTGGCCGAGCTGCGCGACCAGGCGCGTCAGCAGTGTGAGCAGATGCTCTTCCAGACCCGCCAGCAGGTGGCCCAGGCGGAACAGGAGCACCAGGGCCGGCTGGTGCAGATGGAGCAGCAATTTGGAGCCCGCCGCCAGCAGCTCGAGCAGGAGGGCCTGCAACGGCGCCAGCAGCTCGATCAGGAATACCTGGAACTCAAGCGCCAGTTGGGCGAACAACACGAGCGCCTGCGCCTACAAAGCCTGCAGGAGCTCGAACAAATTCGTCAAGAGAGCCTCCGCATCCAGCGCGACAGCCAGGCCGAAGCGGAGCGCATCCACGCCGATGCCCTGCAATTCCGCCAGCAGACCCAGCAGCAGTGCGAAGCCCTGATCAGCCGCAGTCGCCAGGAGGCCAGTGCCATCCAGGAGGGCGCCAACCGCTACGCCGAGCAGGTGCTTGGTGAACTGGAGGGACGCCTGCAAGACATGGGCAAGGTGGTGATGGCGGGCCGGCGCGAGCTGGTCAAGTTGCAAAGCACCGAGAGCGCCAGCCTGGCGGCGGCGGCTAGCGATGCCAGCCGGGGCACGCCGCTCGGTCGGGCAGGTCGGGCCGCCGAACGTCTGCGCCAGGCAACCGGCCAGCGCTGAAGCGCCGCAGCCCCTGGCGCGAGGGCAGGCCTGGGGCCGTAGCACCAACCGGCTGGCTCCTCAGCCCCTTCCGCCCTTCAGGGAGTCGGCAGGCAAAGGCTGCCGTTCTGAACCTGGCGCAGGATCTGGCCGGTCGTGCGGTTGGGATCGCTGGCGCCGTTGGAGATCATGCTCACGTAGCGGGGGCCGGCGGTGCTGTCGAGGATGCCGCTGATGGCCCGCACGCCGCTGATCGTGCCGGTCTTGCCGCGGAAATGGCCATCCAGCGCGCTCCCCTTAAACAGCTTGCGCAGGGTGCCCCGTTGGCCGGCGATCGCCATCGAGGCCTGGTAGTCAGGGCCGTAGGGGTGTTGGGCCATGCGCAGCAGCAGGGCGGCTAGCAGGCGACTGGTGAGGCGATTGGCCCGATCCAGGCCACTGCCGTCGGCCACCTTCACCCCCTGCATCGGCAGGCCCTGGGCCTGCAGCCACTCCATGGCGGCGGCGCGGGCCGTGGGCAGGTCCCAGCTGCCGCTGGCCTGGCGCAACAACACCTCGGCGGTGAAGTTGTGGCTGTGGGTGTTGGCTTCGCTGATCAGGCCCAGCATCGAAAGGGACGGCTCCTCATGCAGCAGTACGGCGCCCGGGTCGTTGCTGGTCTGAACGGAGACCAGGCTGATCTGGGCCCGGCCCCCCTGGGCGGCCAGTTCGCGGCCCAGCAGCAGCTTCAGCCGGTTGGGCGGGTTAGCCACCGCCATCTCCACCGCATTGCTGGTGACGGCCAGGCGGGTGATCGGGGCGCCGTAGTCCTCGGCCCGATCGGCCAGGGACCAGCCAGCAGGCCACCAGCGCTGGGCCGGTTCTTCCACCAGCTGCAGGCGGATTGGCCCGGAGGGGCTGCCCGGGCCACCGCCGGAACCAAGGGCAAGCTTGGCGAAGCGACGCAGTTGCTCCAGGCCGAAATCGGGGTCACCTTCACCGGTGAGACGCAGGCTGCCATCGCTGAGGCGCCAGAGCTTGGTGCTGAGGTGGTAATCAGGCCCGAGACGATCGAGGGCGAAGGCGGTGCTGACCAGTTTCTGGTTGGAGGCCGGCAGGCGCGGCTGGCCGCCATTGAGGTCGGCCAGCAGGCGCCCGCCTGGATCGGCGACGCTGACGCTCCAGACCGGCGCCTCGGCTCCCACGATCGCGGCGATGCGCTGCTGAAGGGTCGGGCAACTGACTCGCTCCTGCAGCTGGGGCAGGCCCACCGGCGGCGGCAGGGGCGGCAGGTTGGCCAGGCTCTGGGCCCCCAAGCCTGCCGGGGGCAGGGCCACTGCCAAGCCACCGGCCACAGCTAAGCCCGCGGGAACAGCTAAGCCCGCGGGAACAGCCAGGCCCAAGGGCAAGGCCAGCAGGACCGGGACCAGTCGGTTGAGGTGCCCCTGACGCGACCCCCCCAGGGTCCGTGGGCACGCCCATCGCCGGTGGCGGAGCGCTTGCCCACGGGGTTGCAGCAGCAGATTCAAGGGCTGATTCAGGGGCCGCACCATCACAACAGCTCAGTGGGCGCCAGCGGCGCCGGCTGGGGCCGCTGAGGATGGGCTCGCTGCCCCTCCCGCCGCACCGACCTGGAGGCCACTGACGGTGCCGCCGACGCGGAATAGGCCACCTTCCAGCTCAATCGGGGTCCCCACCTTGATGCTCTGGTTGCCGAATACCACGCCATCAGCGCTGCGGCGGCCTTCACCCTGGAGCACGAAGCGGGCATCCAGGGTGCTGAAGATCGTTTGATTGGGATCGGGGGCAATCAGCACGCGGCCATCGGGCGCCAAGGACACGATGCGCCGCTGCAGCGGAATGATCTGCTTGACCTGAACACTGCCGTGGGGCTGGTTGCGGATCACGATGCTGACCTTGCCGTCCTGGCGGGCCGCCGCGATCAGGCTGGCCGGATTGGCCGCGGGGATGCCACGCACGTCGACGGTGACCGTGACGGTCTGCATACCGCCGGTGGCCTTGGCGATCGCGCCGCTGAGCTTGGGGCTCCAGATCACTCCCCCCACGGCCAGCAGCACCGCCAGGGCAGCCCCCGCATCCACCAGGCCAAAACGGCGGCGCGGCCCGTCACCGGTGGGGGGAGCGGATGCAACGGCCATGGCGTAACAGCAGACGCCGAACTTTAAGGACCGCCACCCCGGCCCACAAGGGCTGAACCAGGTCTGGGTTGCTGGCTGGTCTTGACAGCGGCTCTTGATGGCCGGGCCGGTTTGGCTGGCTAACTGGGCCCGGGGTACTCGATTCAGGAGCGCAGGCCTTCGAGGAAGCGGTCCATGGCCCGGAGGCTGCGCCCGACCCCGGGAGCAGCGCCGCCTGCCAGGGCTTCGGCCTGCTGCTCGGGATCTGGCCGGGTCTCAAACTCGGCCACAAAACGGTGGCCATCGGCGTCGCGGCGGTAGAGGGCCCAGGGCGCCGGGAAGGCCCGTTTCAGGGCGCCGCCATCGAGGGGAAGCAGGGCGTAGGCGCTTTGCCAGCCAGATAGAAAGCCCTTGCGGCGTTCCCGGGCGACGCTGCCGATGCCGATCGCCGCCTCTTCCAAGCTGCCATTGAGCAGCACCACGGCACCTCCATGGGCAGCGCAGATCGCTTCAACCTGCCCATAGTCGGCCTGGGCTGGGGCCACCAGGATCAACAGTCCGGCAGTGCTGTCCGCCTGGCTCTGCTGTATGCGTTTCTGGTCGCCGAGGCTGGCCTGGCGCGGCGCCAGCTCGGGCCGATCCCGCTGGGCCAGGGCCGCGGCGCCGGCATCGGCAAACAGCAGACGCGGATCCCAGCTCTCCCCCAGGGAAGCCAGGAGGCGCTGGGCCAGGGGTTGGATTTTCAGCCCTTCGAAGCGCAGCTCCACCGTCCAACGACCGGTGGGCTCAGCGCCCAAGGCCTGGTGCAGGGCGGCGAGGGCCTCGGCCTCGGCCATTCGGAGATCGGCGGGCAACACCATGTCTGTCCTGGTTGGGTCCAACAGCGCCCGGACCCTAGGGCTGGCGGGCCCAGGCAGCCTGATTTGGAGTGAGCTGGCTTTCAACAAACCAACTGGCCAGGACGTTTATGTCGCGTCGCTGAGCTCGGCCTGAACGGCCGCTAGGGCGGCGCTGACCCGCCCGGGCAAGGTCTCCAATTGCTGGGGGGTGAGCCAGGGACCCAGGCTGAGGCGTAGGCCCGAGCCGGCCTGCTCGGGCGTCCAGCCCATGGCCTGCAAGACGGGGCTGCCACTGGCCCGGCCGCTGGCGCAGGCCGTGCCGCTGCTCACGGCCAAGCCCCGCCGCCACAGGCCACTGACCAGCTTGCGCCCCGGTAGGGGCCTGCCGCTGGGGCTGCTCAGCACCAGGCTGAGGTGATGGGGCAGACGCTGCTGGCGGCAGCCGCTGATCGCCACCCCGGCCAGGGGCTCAAGGGCAGCCAGGAGCCGGTCGCGCTCGGGGCCCAGCGGATCGCGGCCGCCCCAGGCCTGTAGGCGCGCCTGGGCCAGCTGGATGGCGGCAGCAAAGCCGGCCGCCAGGGCCACCGCCTCGGTGCCACCCCGGCG
>CAMAPJ010000022.1 GCA_945860085.1 Synechococcus sp. UW140
CGGGATCGACCTCAGATAGCTGATCAGATCGAGATCGGTTGCAGCAAAAGCGCTGTCAGACACAAGGAGGAGGCGATTCCGCCAACCTCAACCCATGCTGACAGGAGCGGCAAGAGTGCCTGTGACACACTTTGAATCAGCCCTGCCAAGGCCCCATTGGCCGCTAGGGAGCCAGTAGCGCCGGGGGCGGCCAAGGTAAGGCAGGCGTCATTCCCGGCGGCATCTTGAATTGTGCCGCCATTAAGGACGAGGGCATGGGCCGAGAGCTGATCGAGATCAGTAGAGCGATCACCAGCTCGAACGGTGTAGGAGAAGGAAAGGGTGCCAGTGCCAGTGCCAGAGGTGTAGGTGGCATAGCGATCGAGGGCACCGGTTTCGAGCCCCAGCATGGGGGTGCCCCCGCTGGTGGTGACAGTCACCGGATCGCTGAACTGCAGCGTGAGGGTGAGCAGCGAACCGATGCCGTAGCTGCCGCTAGCAGAGCTGGAGCCCAGCGCAGTCACCGCTGCGCGGTTGATGATGAGGGCCGCATTGGCGCTAAGCGAACCGGCCGAGCCGGGTGATGCGAGGCTCAAGACGGCGTTGTTAGCGGCGGCGTCTTTGATTGTGCCGCCATCGAGATCGAGGGCATTGACGGCAAGTTGGTCGAGATCAGCAGAGCTATCCCCGGCTTGAACGGTGTAGGAGAAGGAGAGGGTTGTGGTGCCACTGCCGGAGCTATAGGTGGCGAATTGATCGGTGGCCCCGGTTTCCAGTTGCAGGCGTGGAGTGCCTGTGACAAACACCGCTTCTGAGAATTGCAGGCTGAGCGTGATCAGGTCGCCGGTGCTGTAGCGGCCATTGGCGGTGCTGGAGGCAAGCGGGATAACGGGCGTGGACGCAGTATTGAGAAAGAAGAGGCTGTTGCCTTGATTATTGCCAATAAAGAGATCTATATCACCATCGCCATCGGCATCTGCCAATTCTGGGCTGGCGTAGCTATTCGCACCAAGAGAGATGTAGCGAAAGGGGTTGGTTGTGGTAGCGGCGTAGGCGGGAGCCGTGGCCCCTAAGGCAGCAGTGTTCTTGAAATAAGCGATATTGCCGCGGCTGTTACCAATAAAGAGATCGAGATCCCCATCAGCATCGGTATCGGTAAAGACCGGACTGGCATAATCTCCAATGTCGATGATGCGAAAGGGATTGGTGGTGGCAGCGGCGTAGGCAGGAGCCGTGGCGCCTAGAGAAGCGGTATTCTTAAAATAGATGGTATTGCCGAGTCTATTACCAATAAAGAGATCGAGATCCCCATCAGCATCGGTATCAGTCAAGACCGGACTGGCGTAAGTTCCGACGTTGGTGATGCCAAAGGGATTGGTGGTGGCAGCGGCGTAGGCGGGAGCCGTGGCGCCTAAAGAAGCGGTGTTTTCAAAATAGACGGTATTGCCGATAATCGTGCCAACGAAGAGATCGAGATCACCATCGCTATCGTGATCGGCAAGGACCGGACTGGCGTAAGAGTAAGAGCCGACGTTGGTGATGCCAAAGGGATTGGTGATAGCAGCGGCGTAGGCGGGAGCCGTGCTGCTGATCAGGCTGCCTGTTGGTGCTTGGGTATCAATCACCAAGGCCCCATTGGCCGCCAGGGAGCCAGTAGCGCCGGGGGCGGCCAAGGTAAGGGCGGCGTCATTCCCGGCGGCATCTTGAATCGTGCCGCCATTCAGGACGAGGGCATGGTCCGTGAGCTGATCGAGATCAGTAGAGCGATCACCAGCTCGAACCGTGTAGGAGAAGGAGAGGGTAGTGGTGCCAGAGCCGGAGGCGTAGGTGGCATAGCGATCGGTAGCCCCGGTTTCGAGCCTCAACACGGGGGTGCCCCCGCTGGTGGTGACAGTCACCGGATCGCTGAACTGCACGGTGAGGGTGAGCAGCGAACCGATGCCGTAGCTGCCGTTAGCAGAGCTGGCGGCTACGGCTGTCACCGTGGCGCAGTTGACGACTAGGGCAGCATTGGTGGCGAGGGAACCTGCCGTGCCTGGGGCGGCGAGGGTGAGGATTGCATTATTCCCAGCGGTGTCTTTAATCGTGCCGCCATTGAGATCGAGGGCAGTGGTAGAAAGTTGGTCGAGATTGGCGGCGCTATCCCCGGCTTGAACGGTGTAGGAGAAGGAGAGGGTAGTGGTGCCACTGCCGGAGCTATAGGTGGCGAATTGATCGGTGGCTCCGGTTTCCAGTTGCAGGCGTGGAGTGCCTGTGACCAGCACCGCTTCTGAGAATTGCAGGCTGAGCGTGATTAGGTCGCTGGTGCTGTAGCGGCCATTGGCGCTGCTGGAGGCAACCGCGATAAAGGGGGTGGCCGCGGTATTAAGAAGGACAATGGTGTTGCCATCAGCATTACTAATGAAGAGATCCAGATCACCATCGCCATCGATATCAGCCAAGACCGGACTGGCATTAGTTCCGACGTTGGTGATGCCAAAGGGATTGGTGGTGGCAGCGGCGTAGGCGGGAGCCGTGGCGCCTAAGGAAGCGGTGTTTTTGAAATAGACGAGATTGCCATCAGCGTTACCAATAAACAGATCCAGATCGCCATCGCCATCGCCATCGGCAAAGACCGGACGGGCGGAGCCGCCGACATCGGTGATGCCAAAGGGATTGACAATAGTTGCGGCGTAGGCGGGAGCCGATGCGCCCAGTGCTGCGGTGTTTTTGAAATAAGTGGTATTGCCGTCTTGATCGCCAATAAAAAGATCTAGATCGCCATCGCCGTCTGCATCCGCCAGGGTTGGACTGACGTAGGCATAGTTGCGGAGGGCGGTGATGCCAAAGGGATTGGTGGTGGCAGCGGCGTAGGCGGAAGCGGTGGATCCTAGGGCTGCGGTGTTTTCAAAATAGACGGTATTGCCGCTAATCGTGCCAACGAAGAGATCGAGATCGCCATCAGCGTCGGCATCGACAAATGCCGGGTTGGCCATCGAGCCGATATCGGTGATGTCGAAGGGATTGGTAATGGCAGCGGCATAGGTGGGAGCCGATGCGCCCAGTGCTGCGGTGTTTTTGAAATAGACGATATTGCCGTCTCCATTGCCTATGAATAGATCTAGATCACCATCGCCCTCTGCATCGGCGATGACCGGATTGGCCCAGAGGCCGATGTTCGTGATGCCAAAGGGGTTAGTGGTAGCAGCGGCGTAGGCTGGAGCGGTGGCGAAACTACCTAGGGTGCCAGCCGGTGCCCTGCTATCAATGACTATGGCCCCAAAGGCGCCCAAGGAGCCGCTAGCGCCGGAGGCCGCTAGGGTGAGAATGGCATCATTGCCGGCGGCATCTTTGATTGTGCCGCCATTGAGAGAAAGGGCGTTACTGCTGAGTTGAGTGAGGTCGGCAGAACTGTCGCCCGCCTGCACGGTGTAGGTAAAGATGAGCGTGTCATTGGTAAGGCTGGTTGTTGCCAGGCCAGTGAATAGGGCAGTTCGGTCGATAGTGCCAGTTCCCAGCACCAGCCCTGGGCTGCCAGTGACCAAGAGCCGCTCGGAAAATTGCACTTTCAATGTGATCACCGTGCCAAGCCCGTAGCGTCCTGCGGGCTTGGTGGTTGTGACTGGTGCGACCGGTGGCGCAGCGGTATTGCTTAGGAATTGAAGGCTATTTTGATTGCCAATCAGCAGGTCGAGATCGCCATCATTATCTATATCGGCGAAGGTCGGACTGGCGTTAGAGCCACTGTCGGTGATGGCGAAGGGATTGGTGCTAACGGCGGCGAAGGCTGGCGTGGTGGCGTTCCCAGTGTTCCGGAACAAGAGGGTGTTGCCGTTGGCATTGCCAATAAAAAGATCCAGATCGCCATCGCCATCCACGTCGATCAGGCTGGGGCTTGGCCGGCCCTCCACGGAGGCGATCCCGAAGGGATTGGTGCTGGCGGCGCTGTAGGCGGCGTTGGAGGCGTTGCCACTATTGCGAAAGAACAGCAGATCGCCGTTAGTATTGCCAGAGGAGTTGCCGATGAAGAGATCTAGGTCGCCGTCGGCGTCGATGTCCACAAACACCGGGCTGGCGACATTGCCCACATCGGGCAGGTTAAAGCCGATGGAGGTACCGGCGAAGGCGGCCGCCGTGGCGCTTCCGGTGTTGCGGAAAAACAGGGTGCTTCCGCCGACCTCGCCGATGAAGAGATCCAAATCGCCGTCGCCGTCAATGTCGGCCAAGGCCGGACTGGCGTTGCTGTTGGCACCGATGGAGCTGATGCCAAAGGGACTGCTGCTGTTGAGCGCGGCGTAGGCGGGTGCGCTGGCCCCTAAAGCGGCCGTATTTTGGTAATAATATGAAATGCTATTGCTGTCCCATACAAAAAGATCGAGATCTTTGTCGCCATCGATATCGGCGTATATGGGATGAAGGTCTACGCCGGTAAGGCTGATGCCATAGGGGCTTGAGCTGATAGCGCCGTAGGCCGGAGCAGCGGATACCTGAATGCCGACAGGCCTTGCTATATCTACCATTGCGCTAAATCTTAATAATGACTAATCGATCGTTTCACCATAGGTGTTTTCTTGCTCCTTTTGCAACCTTCGTAATGGATGGGCTTCCCTAGGCATGGTTGTTCGGCAACGTCGCTGCTAGCAGGAGCTGCGCCAGTTCTAGGGCCCCCCAGCAGGCGTCCCCCCGGGGCTCCACCACCTGTGCACCGGGCAGCTCCCGGGCCAGGCCGGCGCCAAAGCCCAGCCGCAGCTGATCGAGGTGCCCGAGGGCGCCGCCCACGGCACACACCCGCGGAGCGGCCAGCTCCAGATTCCTGGCCACCCCCACCACCAGGCCCGCTAGGGCCCGGGCGGAGTCTGCGATCACGGCCCTGGCGTGGGGATCGCCAGCCGCTGCCAGCTGATTGACCACCGGCGCCAGGCGGGCAAAGCCAGCTGGGCCGAACTCCGCTGCGACCACCCGGGCTTTCACCTCCTGGGCGGTTTCGGCGCCAAGGGCTTGCCAGAGCTGGCGGCGCAGCTCCGTTTCGGCCAGGCGGCCATCGGCCATCTGCACGGCCAGGGCCAGGCCATCGTGGCCCAGATCCATGGCCGAGCCCGCCCCGTCGAGCAGCCAGCCCCAGCCGCCGCAGCGGTGTTCGCGGCCCTGGCCGTCCTGGCCCAGGGCGATGCAGCCGGTGCCGCTGATCACCAGGATGCCGGCGTCAGGGCCGCAGGCGCCCCGTAGGGCCGTGCGTTCATCGCCGGTCACGAGCAGGCGCTCGGGCGGCAGGGCCAGGGCGGCGGCGGCCAGGGCTTGGCCCTGCTGTTGCACGGGGCTGCCGGCCTCGATGCCACTGGCGCCGATCGCCGCGGCGGCCAGGGGCTGGGTCCGCCAGACGATCGGGAGCTGGTTGCGGGCCGCCGCCAGGCTCACTGCCAGGGCCTGCCGGAACCGTTGCGGGCCCTCGGCAGCGGCCAGGTGGCTGACGCCGGGGCCCTCGCCCTGGGCGAGCACTTGAAATGGCGCCACTGGGGCTGGCTCGCCCAGGCCAGGAGCAGGCGCCTGGGCCCAGGCCAGCAGGCAACGGCTGTGGGTCTGGCCGGCATCAAAGCCCGCCAGCAGGAGTCGTTGCCCTGGGGGGGCCTCGGCTGCGCTTGGCACGGGCCTAGGGGGCCTCGCTGGCCTGGGCGTCCTCGGCGCCGGGGGCGTTTGGGGACGCCTTGCCGCTCACGGCCAGGGTGGCCAGGCAGAACCAGCCGGTGAGTTGCACCTCCGGCCGGAAAAAGATCGTGTCGGTGGCGCCCTGCACGCACAGGCCGACGATGGCGGCCAGCGCCGCCAGGGCCGGCAGGGCAAAGGCGCTTTCGCCCTTGAGCTGGGCCCAGCCGCTGCGCAGGCTGACTAGCAGCAACCCCAGCCCAGCCAATAGACCCGGCACCCCGCCTTCTACCAGCAATTCCAGCGGCACCGAATAGGCGCTCAGGGCATTGAAGCGGGGCTGTTGATAGAGCGGATAGATCAGGTTGAAGGCCGTATTGCCGGGGCCGATGCCCAGCCAGGGACGCTCCTGGATCATCTGCAACACCGACATCCAGACATTGATGCGGAAGTTGTTGGAGCTGTCTTCGCGGCCGGCCACCAGGCTCATGGCCCGGATCCGCAGCGGTTCGATCTGGGTTACGGCCACCACCAGCAGCGTGGCGGCCCCGGCCACTAGGAGCAGCGGAAACAGGCGGCGCCAGAGCACCGGCCAATGGCGGGTCTGGCGCAACACCAGCAGCAGCCCGATCGCGCCCAGGCCCGCCACCAGGCCCAGCCAGCCGCCGCGGCTGTAGCTGAGCACCAGGGCGGCGCTGCCCAGCACCAGGGCGGTGAGGGCATAGAGCCGTTCGGCCCAGCCGCGCCAGCGCAGAAAGGCCACCACGGCCAGGGGCAGGATCGGCAGCAGGTAGCCGGCCAGCAGGTTGGGGTTGTCCAGGGGGCCGTAGACCCGGATTGTGCCATCGGCCACGGAGTTGGGGTCGGCCCAGCGGGCCAGTTCGCTGGTGTCGCCGTAGAGCTGGCGGATCGCGATCACGGCGCTGGTCAGTTCCCCGGCCAGAAGTGCGGCCACGATCCGGTCCCACCAGCGCGGCGCCTCGGCCAGGAGCTGGCGCATCAGGGCATAAACCCCTAGGTAGCTGAGCAGTTTGAACAGGCCATGCAGGGCTGCCTTGGGCACGGGCGAAAAGCCCGTGGCCACTAGGGCCACGGCCAGGGCCACCAGGATCCAGGCGCTGATCGGACCGATGCGGCCGTCGTTGGGGCGCTTCAGGGCGATCACCAGCCAGAGCAAGCCACAGGCGAGGATCAAAAGGCTGAGGCCGCCTCGGGTGACCAGGGGCATGCTCGCCATCAGGGCGCAGAGCATCAGGCCCGCCACGCTGCTTAACCGGCTCGCCAGTGGTCCCTCACTGCCGCGCGCAAGCAGGCCCTGCCAGCGCAGCAGCCAGGGGGTGGGGGCTTGGACGGGGGTCATGGGCTGCCGGGCGTTGCGGCCGGCTTGGGCGCCGGAGGGGTGGCCGGATTATCGGTGCACCCGGCCCCGGCTTCCAGGGCCTTGGGGTCGGGTACGGGGGCTTCGTTGCGCCCGTACAGCACCCGATAGACGGGCAGCCCCTGGCGCATCACCAGGCTTTCCCGTTCCGTGGCCACCGGCAGGGGGCTATCCAGCCGCCAGGGGCGGGCGTCCGCCTCGGGCCGGGCAAAGCAGCCGCTGGCCTCGACTAGGGCCACCATCGGCTCGATCACGGCCAGCACATCGCTTTGCAGAAACAGCTGCCGCCCGGGGGCCAGGGCGGCAGCCAGGCTGCAGAGCAGGGCCGGTTGCAGCACCCGCCGTTTGTGGTGTTTGAGCTTGAACCAAGGGTCGGGGAACTGGATCGTGGCCCGCTCGAGTAGGCCCGCCGGCAGCGCGGCCAGCCAGGTCTCCAAGCTGATGTTGGCGTTGCAGAACAGGTAGTGGAGGTTGGTTAGCCCCAGCCGCTGCCGTTCGGCCTCGGCCGCATCCACCAGCGGCAGGCGGATTTCCACGCCCAGGTGGTTGCGCTCCGGATGCTGCTGGGCGAGGGCGAGGAGGAAGCGGCCGCGGGCGCAGCCGATGTCCAGATGCAGGGGCTGCTCCGGGTCGGCGAACAACTCAGCGGGCGGGGGCAGGGGCCTCTCCACCTGAAAAAAGCGGCTGAGCGGATTGACGTGCTGACGAACCATGCCGGCTTAGGCGGGCGGATCGGAGGACGTCCCAGCATCGCTGGCGCCTGGTACTGGGTTGGGCACTAGGAACCCCCAGCTGGCCGTGTAGCCGTGCAAATGGGTGGCGCCAGCAACCGGACCGATCTCGCCGTTGCAGAAGGCGCCGCTGATCGGCAGGGCCGGAAACAGCTCGTGGCAGAGGCTTACATCACCATCGGGGCCGCCATAGAGGCCCTTGCCCCGGCCCAGGCAGGCGAACAACAGCCCAGCCAGGGGCGCTGGCGAGGTCTGGCTTTGGCGTTCGAGCAGCTGCTGCAACTCCTGGCGGGAGGCGGCGGCATCGCGCAACTGGAACTGCACCTGCTGACCCACCCGCAGCCGTTCGGCCACGGCGATGGCGCCATTGCGCGGATCCACCCCCAGCAGGTTGCGCACCAGGAAAGCTGAGGGGCTTGTGGTGGGGCTTGAGCTGGGGGCCGAGGCTGGATCGGCCTGGCTGAGCTGGAAATTGTTGCGGCCCACCCCAAGAAACAGCGAATGGCGCACTTGCTCCCGGTCGGCCGGGCTGAGGGTTTCGAGGATGGTTTGCAGGCAGGCCACCGGCGTGGCTTTTTTGTTGCCGTCGCCCAGTTCCAAAATCACGTTGCGCTCGGAGCGCTCCACCGCAAACACCGGCCCGATCGGTCGGCAGCCCTGGGCGACCACCGGATCGAGCCGCCAGCTGCCGCCGATCAGGCAGCCCACGGCGCCTTCCACGACCCGGTCATCGAAGAACAGGGAACCGCCGCTGGCGCTATGGGGCCCGGCGATGCCGCCCACCTTGTCGACGCGGGGATAGGCGTAATCCAGGCCGCTGATTAGGTCGTTGATGCTGGGGCAGCCCGGGTCGATGAACAGCAGCATCGAGTCGGCTAGGGCCGGGTCGGCTCCGACCCAGTCCAGCCAGGGCTGGGCGGAGCCATCGAGATCGGGCAGCTGCTTGGCGTCAAGCACAAACGGTTGCAGTTCGGCGCCGGGCAATCGCAACAGGGTCACGGCCAGGGCGGCCTGCTGTTCCAGTTCATGGGGGCTGCCATCGGCATCGGTGCCGACCACGCCGCCGCCCACACAGCCAATCCAATGGCGGGCCTTGAGGCTCTGGCGCAACAGCGGCAACAGCCGCGGCAGGTCACTGGCGTAGGCCGTGGAGCAGAAGACCAGGGCCAGATCCGCCTCGCCATCGCCGCTATCTCCACCGCCGCCTCTACCGCCAAGGCCACCCCAGCCGGCTCCACCGCCCCGCCAACCGCCGCCCCGCCAACCGCCACCACCCCCGCCATTACCCCCGGCACCGGAGCGCAGCTCGCGGCTGACTTCGGCGGCTGCCCCCTCGAGGGACACATTGCTCGACAGGGCTGTGCGGCAACTGGCCACCGGGCTAGCTCGCCGGAGCCAGCGGCCCGGTCGCCAGGCGCTTTCGGCTAGGGAGCCGGCTGCCTTGGGCCCGCCCAGTTGGGTCCCGCCCGCTTTCGTTTCGCCAGAGTTGTGAGCACCAGTCTTGTCACCACCAGCCTTGTCAACACAAGCCTTCTGACCACCAGCCTTCTGCTGGCCAGCTAGCTGATCGCCGGTCTTCTGACCACCCGGCCACAACCCGACAGAGCGGAACCTTCCGGATAGCCAGTGGAAGGGGGAGGGGCCAGTCATGGCCGGACCCTACTGCTGCAAAGGGTTGCGCAGGGCCACGGATAATGGCGGAACCCCGACCCCCATCCGTGCAGGATTTGCTCTATCGCAGCCTGGTATGGCTCGACTATCGCCTGGCGGCGGTGTTCAGCTTCGGCCTGCCCCTGGTGTTGTTGATCTGGGCTGCCCTGCGGCGCGATGGCGCCATGGTGCGGTTGCTCACCATTTACTGGAAGACAGCCAGCCTGCTGGTGATCACCGCCCTGCTGTTCACCGATGGGCGCCCCTTGGGCTATCTCCTGGCCGGCCTAGCCCAGCTGCTGGTGGTGGCGTCGCTGTGGTTCTGGGTGGATCTCAATGAGGAGCTGGCCGATCAGCCCCCCTGGCGGCCCCTGCCCTTCACCCTTCGCGCCTGGCGCTGGGGCGCGACCCTCTTTGGCCTACTGGGCTCCGGCCTCAGCGCCACGGCGTTCGGCTGCTTCAGCGGGCCCGTGAGCCGGCCTTTCTGTGCCGTCTGGCTGGAGGCGCCCCGGGGTCTGAATGGCCACGTTGATCGACTGTTTGGCTTTCTGTTTGGCGGCGCCTGGACCAACACCATCGCTGCTTTTGTCGGTTATCTCGCCCTGGTCGGGTTTGTGGTGGGCTTCCTGCAGTGGCTGCTGGTGCGCCTGCCCAAACAGGGCCGGGTGGCGGGCGGCTTCTAAATCCCCATGGCTCCTTTGGCCGTGGCCGACCTGCTGGCGGCCCTCGAAGCGATCAGCCGCGCCCGCCCCGACCGGGTGCTGCGCCTCACGGGCGAGCTCCCGAGCCCGGAAACGTCTCAGCCGGCGCCCGATGGGCTAGTAGCCCAGCCCCAAGACCCCTTTGAACTGCTTATTTTCCGGGGCTTCTCCAGCAGCCTCAGCCACCCCACCGGTTTCGATCCCGACCAGCCGGCCCTGCCGGCCACGGCGCTCATCGCCGCCGCCGAGCTGCTGGCCGGGCCGCTTAACCCGAGCCAGGAGCAACGCCTGGTTGGCCCGCTGGCGGTGGAGCACTTCCTAGAGCCTGCTGCCTGGCTCTAGGCCAGGGACCGAGGCCAGGGAGCGAGGTCAGGGAGCGAGGTCAGGGAGCGAGGTCAGGGAGCGAGGCGCCTCGGACCGGCCCTAGTGCTTCAGCCGTCCAGAGTGCTGCGGCAACGGCCGCAGATCTGGCCGCTCACCATGTCGCTGAGCTGGTGGGTGGCGACATCGGTTTCGTAGTGCCAGCAGCGCTCACACTTGACGCCCTCGGCCCGGGCAATGCGCACGCTCACGCCAGCTTCGCTGGCCTCGGCCAGCAGGGCCGCAGGCGCCTCCCCGCCGAACTGCACCGCTGAGACCAGCAGCCAGTCGGCCAGGTTGTCGACGCTGGCGTGGGGGCTGGCCGCCAGTAGGGCTAAGGCCTCCCGCAGGGGGGCCGTGCCTTCGCCAGGAACGAGCTCAAGCTGCACCTGGGCTTCTAAGGAGGCGCCGATGCCGGCGGGGGGGGCAGGGGCGGTGTCGTTGCTGGCTGGGGCCCCGGCCCCTTTGCCCCCCTGCTTGCGGCAGGCCTCCAGCTGGCGATTCACCTGGGCCCGCAGCGCCAGGATCTCGCCCACCGGCGCCTCCAGGCTGGGGTCGCGCCAGCTGTCCGGCACGGTCGGCCAGCCCCGCTCAAACACCGAGGCCTCGGCCACCGGATAGGGCAGGTTCTGCCAGATGTCTTCCGCCATGTGACACAACACCGGCGCAATCAGCCCGGCCAGCCCCTCCACCACCAGGGCCAGCACGGTCTGGCAGCTGCGGCGGCGCAAGGAGCCGGCGGCACTCACATAGAGGCGATCTTTGGCGATATCGAGATACACATTCGAGAGATCGACCACGCAGAAGTTCTGCAGGGCCTGGAAGAAGCGATAAAATTCAAAGCTCTCGAAATCGGCAGTCACCGCATCGATTAGGGCGGCGGTGCGCTGCAGCATCCAGCGATCAAGCAGGGGCAACTCGGCGATCGCGATGGCATGGCCCCCCTCGGCCTGGGGACGGGGATCAAAATCGTGCAGGTTACCGAGCAGGTAGCGGGCCGTGTTGCGCACCTTGCGGTACACATCGGCCAGCTGTTTCACAATCCCCGGGCCCAGGGGCACATCGGCGGAATAATCCACCGAGCTCACCCACAGGCGCAGCACATCAGCGCCGTAGGCCGGCTCCTGTTTCTCGTTTTTGCCACCCTCCACCAGGATCGCCGGATCCACCACATTGCCGAGGGATTTGCTCATCTTGCGGCCCTTTTCATCGAGCACGAAGCCATGGGTGAGCACCCGCTTGTAGGGGGCCTGGCCGTTGACCGCGACTGAGGTGAGCAGGCTGCTTTGGAACCAGCCCCGGTGTTGGTCGGAGCCTTCCAAGTAGAGATCGGCCGGATAGGACGCCCGGGCGGTGTGGCTGGCGTTGGTGCCTGCACCTGGAGCCGCCAGCGCCCCGTCGGCAGACGCCGGGCCAGCGGGGGTTACCCCCTGGTCTTCCTGGCTTGATTGGCCTGAAGGCTTCAAGCCCCCCAGCACCCCCGCCCAGGAGGAGCCGGAGTCGAACCACACGTCCATGGTGTCGCTGCCCTTGCGCCACAGATGGGCCTGGTCGGCGTAGGCGGGCGGCAGTAGGCCGGCCTCCTCCCGTTGCCACCACACATCCGAGCCGTGTTCAGCGATCAGGGCCTGGATGTGGGCCAGGGTGTCGGCGTTGACGAGCACCTCACTGGTTTCGCGGTGATAGAAGACCGGGATCGGCACCCCCCAGGTGCGCTGGCGCGAGATGCACCAGTCGCCGCGATCGCGCACCATCGCCTCGATCCGGTTCTGGCCGCTTTCCGGGGTCCAGGTCACCGAGTCGATGGCGGCTAGGGCCTGGGCTCGGAAGCCCTCCACCGAGGCAAACCACTGCTCCGTGGCCCGGAAGATGGTCGGTTTTTTGGTGCGCCAGTCGTAGGGATAGCGATGGGCGTAGCGCTGTTCGGCCAGGAGGGCGCCCGCTTCTTTTAGGGCTGCGATGATCGCCCCATTGGCGTCCTTGAGCACGTTGGTGCCGGCGAATGGGCCCGCTTCGGCGGTGAGGTTGCCGGCCTCATCGACCGGACAGAGCACCGGCAGGCCGTATTTCTTACCGGTGTTGAAATCATCGACGCCGTGGCCGGGGGCGGTGTGGACCAGGCCTGTGCCCGTTTCGGTGGTGATGTAGTCGCCGCCCATCACTACCGGGCTGGTGCGCTCGAACAGGGGGTGTTGGTAGAGGATCCCCTCCAGTTCGCTGCCCTTCAGCGTCAGCAGGGGCTCCAGGCCCAAGCCCAGGCTGGTTTCTAGGCTGGCGATCAGCTCGCTGGCCACCAGCAGGTGGCTGGGGCGGGCGCTCGGGTCCGCCTCGGGTCCGTCGCTGGCTGTGGCTGTGGCTGTGGCTGTGGCTGTGGGAGCAACGCTGACGCGGCAGATCGCGTAGTCGAGGCTGCCGTTCACGGACACCGCCAGGTTGGCGGGCAGGGTCCAGGGGGTCGTGGTCCAGATCGCCACCGCCAGCCCGCCCGGGGCCTGGGCCAAGCCCGCGGCGGCCAGCTTTTTGGCCAAGGCCTCAGGCAGCTCCTTGACCGCAAAGGCCACGTAGACGCTGGGGGAGGTGTGGCCGTCCGGATATTCCAGTTCGGCTTCGGCCAGGGCCGTGCGCGAGCTGGGGCTCCAATGCACGGGCTTGAGGCCCCGATAGATGTGGCCCGCCAACACCATCTGGCCAAACACCCCGATCTGGGCGGCCTCGTAGTCCCGGTTCAAGGTGAGGTAGGGCTGGTCCCAGTCGGCCCAGATGCCCCAGCGGCGGAAGCCCGTCTTCTGGCCCCCCACCTGCTCGAGGGCATAGGCGTGGGCCTTCTGGCGCAGGCTGATCGGCGTGAGTGCCTGGCGCTCGCTGCTGCTTAGCGCCTGCAAGACCTTCAGTTCGATTGGCAGGCCGTGGCAGTCCCAGCCCGGGATGAAGCGCGCCCGCTTGCCCTGCAGCAGCGCGACTTTATTGATGATGTCCTTGAGAATCTTGTTGAGGGCGTGGCCCACATGCAGGGGGCCGTTGGCGTAGGGCGGGCCGTCATGGAGGGTGAAGCGTTCGCGCTCCGGTGCCTGGCTGAGCCGCTCGTAGAGCCGCTGCTGCGCCCAGAAGCCCTGAATTTCAGGCTCCCGCTGCTTGGCGTTCGCCCGCATGTTGAAGGGGGTCTGCAGCAGGTTGAGCGTGTCCTTGTAGGAGGCCAGGCTCAGGCTCATGGTGCTCCCATTCACGTCGCTCGCGGTCACGTCGCCTGGGGCAGCAAGGCCCGATTATCCAGCCTCGTTGCGGGACCCCGTGGCGGCAGCGTCGGCGGGCTGCGGGGACTCTCCCCAGGCGGCATCCACTAAGGCCTCGATCTCGCTGAAGGAGCTCACCTCGATCACCGGGGCCTGGGGCGGCTCTGGGGAGGCGCCGGCCGGGAGAGCCGGAGTGTCGGAGGGGGGCTCACCAAGCGCCTGTAGGGGCTCCGGTGTAGGGCTATCCAGCTCGGGTGTTGGTTCCAGATCCCCTGCATCCCTTTCATGGGGATTGGCCTCGGGGTTGGTTTGGGAGCCTGCTGCCTTGGCGGGTTCATCGCTGGCTGCTGCGCTGGCTTCGCCGCTCGGTTCGGGCCGCACCCAGCGCTTGGTCTGGCCGCCGGACTTGCCCTTCGCCTTGGAACTGGTCGGGGCGCTCCCAGCCGCCTGGGGCCGGCGGATGAGCAGGGCCGAGAGGCTTTGGCTGGCCATCCCCTGCAGGGCCCCCAGGCTGGCCATTACCTGGCCTAAGGCCGTGCGCCAGTGCTCGCCGGAGCCCAGCCGCTGCTGTTCCTCGGGCGTGAGGGCCCGCCAGCGCAGCTGACCAACCTCACTGCCGAGCCGGCCGATCAGCAAACCGCCGCAGACCACCGCCACCATCGGTGAGCCGCTGAGCCGGTCCGAGCTGGTGACGAGCACCAGCCCCAGCAGCAGCAGGACGGCTCCCCAGACGGCATCGCGGGCCCGGCTTAGTTCGGGGGTGAGTAGGGGCACCAGCAATACGGCCAGTCCCAGCAGCAGGGCCAGGCTTCCCCCCAGGGTGGCGAACATGGCGATTGGCTCGTGGTGTCCCCATTCTGGGCAACCTCCTGGGCTGGCCCGAGCTGCTCCTGGCTGGACTAGGTGGGACCGGGTCAAGGCCTTATGGCTGGCCAATCCCCACCGTCACTCCGTACAGTCACAACCTGCCCACCTGGCGGAATTGGTAGACGCGCTGGTTTTAGGTACCAGTGGCTTCGGTCGTGGGGGTTCAAGTCCCCCGGTGGGCATGGCGGAGCGAAGGGTCTGGCCTGGCGCTAGAGCCTCGGGAGCTCCACTGGGAGTTGCCGCCTTTCAGCGGCGCCTTTGCCCAGCTCCTTAAGGTGGGGCCTCAATGCGTGTCTGGGGTGCGGTTGCAGGAGAAGACACCAACCCTGGCCCCCCGCCCAACCGCCAGCCAAGGCGACGAACGGCCTAGGTACCAGTCGGTGCCGAGGGAGTTTCTGGATCCCCCCAACGCCTGGAACCCCACCGTGGGCCTGTTCCTGGCCGGCTACGGCCTGGCGGCCCTGACGATCTGGGGCTGGTTCGTGGGCCAATGGTCCCTGCCGGCCCTGCTGGCACTGGGCTTTCTGGCCCTGCACCTGGAAGGCACCGTCATCCACGACGCTTGCCATAACGCCGCCCATCCCAACCGCTTCTGGAATGCGGTGATGGGCCACGGTGCCGCCCTGCTGCTGGGGTTCAGCTTTCCGGTGTTCACGCGGGTGCACCTGCAACACCATGCCCATGTGAACGATCCCAAGCAGGATCCCGATCACATCGTTTCAACGTTTGGGCCGCTCTGGCTGATCGCGCCGCGTTTTTTCTATCACGAGTTCTTTTTCTTCCGCCATCGCCTTTGGCGCCATAACGAGTTGCTGGAATGGGGCATCGCCCGGGCTGTGTTCATCAGCATTGTGGTGGCGGCCTACAAGTTTGACTTCCTCGGCTTTGTCTTCAACTGCTGGTTTGCTCCAGCCCTAATGGTTGGGGTCACCCTCGGCCTGTTTTTTGATTACTTACCCCATCGCCCTTTCCAATCACGTAACCGTTGGCATAACGCCCGCGTCTATCCAGGCTGGTTGATGAACTGGTTGATCATGGGCCAGAACTACCATTTAGTACACCATCTCTGGCCTTCGATTCCCTGGTTTGAATACCGGCCGGCTTACCACGCCACCAAGGATCTCCTTGATGCCAAGGGATCTCCCCAAAGGCTGGGACTGTTTGAAAGCAAGCACGATTTCTTCAACTTCCTCTACGACATTCTTCTCGGTGTGCGCAGCCACAAAAAACGCCGCAGTCGCCTGCGCCCAATCGCAGCGTTAATGCCTACCTTGCGGTCCCGCCGCCATGTGCTGGACTTGCTTCACCGCACGGCTGTTTCTCCCCAGCGCTAGGGAGTCTGGGGCTGGCGTAACGCCAAGCCAATCTCCTAGTTTTGAGACACTCAATACATGGCTGATTAATCAGCCATGATTTTGGGAACTCGGAAGAAGTCCCCTTCCCGTTGCGGAGCTTCACTCAGCAACTCTTCGCGCACGTCAGTGGGCTCGACCCGGTCTTCCCGTGTCACGTTGACCACCTCGACGGCGCGGGTGGTGGGGGGCACTCCCTCAGTGTCCACCTGCTCGAGTTGGGCGACGTAGTCGAGGATCCGTTCGAGTTGGCCGGTGTAGGTGGCGATTTTGGCCTCTGGTAGGTCGAGGCGGGCCAGCTGGGCCACCTTGCGCACGTCATCGGCGGTGATCTTGCCCATGGTCGGATCGGCTGGCGCCTGTCTTTGGGGTGAACCTAGCTGGCATCCGGTTCGGCCAGGAAGCTGGCGAGATCCTCGGCCAGGGCCGTGGCGGCCAAGTCAAGGAACTGCTGCCCATGCTCGGCGCTGGCCAGGAAGGGATCGGAGCCCATGCGGCCATCGGGATGGCGGCGGCGGAAGTCCTCCGGTCCATGGATCGGCCCCGCCGGCGCCGCCTCGGGCAGGGGGCGTTGCTTGGCCTGCAGGCTGGGCTCCAAGGCCAGGGTGAGGGCGATTTCGCTGGGGGTGGCGTGGTGGCCTTCGCGCTTGCCATAGAGCTCCCGGGCCAGGGCTGACACCGGCGCAGCGGTGAACCAGTTGGCTAGCCGGCAGCGCAGGGCGCCGGCGTTGGCCAGGCCCCGATCGGCCGCCGTCCCGTAGGCCTGGGCAAAGGCGGCCCGGGTGGTGGCGATATTGCCGCCGTGGCCGTTGATCACAAAGATCCGCTCAAAGCCATGGCGGGCCAGGGACAAGACCACGTCATGGAGCACGGCCAGGAGAGTGGCCGGTTGCAGGCTGACCGTGCCCGCAAAGCCCAGGTGATGTTCGGCCATGCCGAAGGCCTGGGTTGGGGTCACCAGCACGCCCGTGCGGCGGCCGACCTCCAGGGCGACGGCCTCGGCGGTGAGGGCATCGGTGCCAATGGCGCCGGTGGGGCCGTGTTGCTCGGTCGATCCCAGGGGCACGATCACTCCTTTGCAGCCCTGCAGATAGGCCTCCACTTCAGGCCAGCTGCGCAGCTGCAGCCGGATGGCGGCCTGGTCCGGCGCTTCGCCGGGCAGGGATGGGGCTGGGCTGGTGGCAACCACGACGGTTCAGCGGCGGCGGATCCGCCCATCATCCCTAGGATCAACAGCAACGGCCCCGGGTCGATGTTCCATCGCAAGCTCTCCAAAGCCCTGAGCGAGCAGCGGCCGATCTGGGTGTTTCTGCGCGACCAGCAACGCTGGATCGAAAAAGCCCTGGTCGTGGACCTCGAGGGCGACCTAGTCACCTTCCGCTACGACGCTGAGGACGAAGACGAACTGCACAGCTGGGAAGAAAGCGTGCGCATCGACTCAATCGGCGCCATCAGCACCCGGCTGGCCTTCTTCAGCCGCCACGCCTTAGCCGAAGACCTCGAGGTGACGGGCGACTGCCCCGAATCGGAACAGTTGCCCAGCCAGGGCTAGGGCGGCGCCGGCCTGGAGCCTCAATGGGCGCGGTGACGGCCTAGAGCCTTTAGTGCGCGGTGCCGTTGCCCCCATAGGCCTTGCTGTCGTAGAAGCCGCCTTTGGTGCCGAAGAAGAGGGTGGCCAGGCAGAACAGGCCGCTGGTGGCCACCAGCACGGCAGCGAGGGTGAGACCGGACGCGGATTCAGCCATGGACGGAGACTTTGACGCAACTCCCCCACTGTGGCGCCGCTGGCCAGGGCTGGCTGGAAACTGTTGGCTTTTGCGATGTTGTCCACACAGCACCTGCGCCTGCATCCCTGCTGAGTGGATCACAGGCGTCAGTCAGGCTGTTTGAGGGCATCGGGAGTGGCCCAATAAATATTCTACTCATTAGGCTTAGTAGCCGATCTCTCGGTTGATAGGGCAGAGAGCAGGGCACCTCGAATAATCGCCGATTTCCGCGAGTTCTTTGAACATGAAAAAAACCGCCAGAAGGCGGCAGATTAGCGGTATCACATGTGAGAATCCGACTTAGAGTTCCTGTCCTATAGGAGTTTCCCCTGAGGGATTTATACCGCCACTGATGTTTGACTGGTGCGTTGAAGGTAGCCAAGAAAGTTGAACGTCAAATTTTTGAGCCCCCACCAAGCCTTATTCCGCTCAAGGCCAATCTTTCTAGTGAGCTTGCCGCCCATTGAGGTCGTCATGCCGCCAAATACATGTTCAACGCAAGTTCTAATCGCCGACTTGATGCGATTGCGTTCTTTGGCTGCGTCACTAAGCGGGTGGTTTCGTGCGCCCTTTTCATGGATGCAACTTTCAAAGCCACTAATCCTTAGCAGATCTTCAAAGCACTCTCCTGAATAAGCAGAATCTGCTAAGACAAAGTCATCTTGATTCTCCGGATCTAGCAACATTGGAAGCATCTGGCTGTCATGAATATTGGCAGGTGTCACGGTGTAGCGCCTGATAAATGCGTGTTCTGCATCGATGCTAATGCTGTTCTTGTAACCGAAGTGGCTGACTCCGTTCTTTTTAACACAGCGAGCTTCTAAGTCTCTCTGCTGCAAGCGATCTGGATTTTTATCCCAACCATTTTGCAGGCGATCAGTCTTGATATCGCTGTTTTCTTCTCGGCTATTACGTTGTTTAGGAACCGGGACGAGAGTCGCATCGATGATCTGACCACCACGGGCTTCTAAGCCCTGGTCTCGAAGGAATCCCTCAAACTTCTCAAAGAGCTCATAGATTACATCTGCCTTGCGTAGACGTTCCCTAAAGAAGGCGACGGTGGTTGCGTCAGGAATAATCATTCATCACGCCAAGGCCGATAAACTTCTCAAAGGAGCGCCTATTATTTACTTGAAATTCGATCTCTTCATCGCTCAAGTTGAAAAGATGCTGGAGTACCAGCATCTTGAAAAGAACTAGCGGATCAATCCGCTTGCGACCAGCGTTGCTCTTGCGCTCCTGTATGTAGCCCATGTCAAGCAGCGGGCGGAACGATTCCCATGGAATAGATTCCGACAATCGTTTTAGAATCGGCTTCTTTCGCGGAGCTTTGCAACCCTCTGCTGTTCGTCCCAGAGTCCTCGTTGTCCCATCGCCGAACCGGAATCCAATGGTCTGATTCTAATCTAAATCCAAGGTAAATCAAACATTTTAGCGATTATTCGATGTGCCCTTGGATTGGTTCTTGGCTTGCCTTGTTAAGGCGAATGGATCAGGGCTGCTCACCACCGATTGGCGGCGAAAACTGTGCTATTGTTACTTTGGATCACACTGCCTGCTTAATTCTTTTAATTGATCATGAGTAATCAGCGATTTCCGTTTTCTGGGTTGGTGGTTGATTGGCGAGTTGCTTTGGATCGGGTTGCAAGCCGGCTGATCGCTAATCGCTTGATCGACTGACCTAGGCATTCGGAGTCCATTGGTCATGATCTTCTGGGATGGCGTATTGGCAGACTTTCATGCTCCATGCTGGTGGGCTTACTGCAGGGTTGAATTGTTTTGTCGACCATCACGGCTACCCCTGGCAAGGCCGAAAGCGCTTCGCCAGATCAGTTGACGGTGATCCGTCAACGCAGGGTTGTGCGCATCGGCGTGTCCCCGGATCTGCCGGGGATCTCCATCCGCAGTAACATCCCGGCCGGTTTTAAGGGGGCTGAGGCGTCCCTTGCCCTGCTGGTGGGTAAGGCGCTGCTAGGGCATCCCACGGGGGTGCAGCTGGTGGGTGTGGATTCTCCCGAACGGCTTGTCAAATTGCAGGCTGGTGCCATTGACCTTGCCATTGGCCAGATCACGATCACACCACAACGGCAACGGCTTGTTGACTTTTCAATCCCTTACGTCACGGCCTACGAAGCACTGTTGTTGCCTGCCACAAGCACCATTAGCAGCTTGAATCAGCTAAATGGCCAAAGTGTGAGCGTGGCCGACGGTTCGGCCTCCCAGCCGCGCTATCAGAAGCAATGGCCTCTGATCCGATTAGTGGCTACGCCTAGTGTATCGGGCGGTCTTGAGCTGCTGCGCCGCGGCGCTGTGGTGGCTTGGGCTTATGTAATAAGCTCAAGGGCAGGAGGTGAAGAAGGTCACCTCAATAAAAATCAACAATCTGAGATGGTGCAAGTTTGACAGTAGCTCCCTCGACGAGTGCCCCAGCCAGTAAGCTCATCTAGACATGCACCAGCCACCCCCTCAAGCTCCTCATCGCTCAACTCCAAGGTCTGCTTCGCGTGATACTTGAGCCAATCAGCCTTGCTCACATCAAACCCAGCCTCCTTCGCCATCGCCACAGCGGCATCAAGGTCCGTAGCCCCCTTGAGCTTCTCCTGTAGCCCCGCATCCACCTTGAGCTTGGCAAGCAGGGCTGAGAGTTGCTCTTCTGACATCGCTTGAGTGGTGCGGGGTGAAAGCCCCTCATCATGACTCTTCTTCCAGCGGGTGTCAGCACTCCTCAGCACTTCCTCACCAAGCCACTCCCATAGCCACCACGCCCTCCCAGCACCTCCCCCACGCCTTCTTCGCCCGCCCCGCCGAGCAGGTTGCCCCCGAGCTGATCGGCTGCCTGGTGGTGAAACGCCAACCCTCAGTCGAGCTGCTCTGGGGCGTGATTGTGGAAACGGAGGCGTATTCGCAAGACGACCCCGCCTGCCACGGCCATCGCCGCCGCAGCCCCAGCAACGAAACCCTGTTTGGTGAGCCTGGGCGGTTTTATGTCTATGTGAGCTACGGCATTCACCACTGCGTCAATGTAGTGACGGGCCAGGCCAATTGGGCCAATGGCGTGTTGCTGCGGGCGCTGGCCATGCCTGGCGAGCCGGAGCGGCTGGCGGCGGGGCCGGCCCTGTTGACGCGCCAGGTTGGGTTGACATGCCGTCAGGATGGATTAGTCGTTGAACCGGCTTCAGGTCTGTGGCTGGCTCCACGGCTGCCTGAGCTTGCTGCGTTGATCGGCTTCGCTGAGCCAGAGCTAGCCCATGGTGAGGCCAGCCCCCTGGTTTGTTGCCGCCGCATCGGCCTTTCCCAGGGCCAGGAACTGCGCTGGCGTTGGTACCTGCGGGCCAGCCGCAGTGTCAGTCGCCGGGCTCCTGGGGATCGTTGCCCTGGCCGGGATCAGGCCTGGCGGCCCCAGCCGACTTAGGGCCAGTTAGTCGCCAGGTCCTGGGCGCCGGGGCTGACTAGTCGCCGCCTCCGGCGGCTCGGGCCAGGGTCCCCCGGACCACTAGCTTGTGGCTTGACTTCAGCAAGGGCGACTTGAGCGGCTGGACCCATCGCCACGTGCTGGATCTGGCGGCTTTTTCCTTGGATGATTTCGCCGTGGTGCTGGAGCTGGCCCAGCGGTTTAGGGCCTTGCCCACGGCCGGAGCCCGCAAACTGCCGGCCCTGCAGGGGCGCCTGGTGGCTACCCTGTTTTTCGAGCCCAGCACGCGCACCCGCAGCAGCTTTGAACTGGCTGCCAAGCGCCTCTCGGCCGATGTCCAGAGTTTTTCGCCGGCGTCCAGTTCCCTGAGCAAGGGCGAGAGCCTGCTCGACACAGCCCGCACTTATGTGGCCATGGGGGCCGACCTGCTGGTTGTGCGCCACCGCTGCGCCGGTGTACCCGCCAGCCTGGCCCACGACTTGGAAGCCTGCGGAGAGCGGGTGGCGGTGCTCAATGGCGGCGATGGCCTGCATAGCCATCCCAGCCAGGGACTACTCGATCTTTTCACCCTGGCCCGCCATTTCGCGCCCACTGCTCCCACGCCAGTGGCCTTGGCGGGGCGCCGGATTGTGATCGTGGGCGATGTGCTGCATTCCAGGGTCGCCCGCTCCAACCTCTGGGCCCTCACAGCCTGCGGCGCTGAAGTGGTGCTCTGCGGGCCCGCCACCTTGCTGCCCGAGGCCTTTGCCGACTTTGTGGCGGCGCCGCCGCCAGGTCAGGACCAGGACCCGATATCAGGGCGGGGTCCGATCACAATCTGTCGTGACCTCGATCAGGCCCTGGCCGGCGCCGATGCTGTCATGACCCTGCGCCTGCAGAAGGAACGCATGCACCAGAACCTGCTCACCAACCTGGAGACTTACCACCGCAGCTACGGCCTGACCCACCAGCGCCTGCAGGCCTGCGGCGAGGGGGTTCCGGTGCTCCATCCCGGTCCCGTCAACCGGGGGGTTGAACTGGGCGGCGCCCTCCTGGATGACCCGGACCGCTGCCTGGTCGAAGAGCAGGTGCGCAATGGCATCCCCATTCGCATGGCCTTGCTGTATCTGCTCGCCGCCGTTGGCCCTGGCCCTTAAGGAGACGCGCCCAATCTTGCCCCAGGCCGCTGGGGACTGAGGTCAACAAATGGGGGGCAGGGAGAAAGGCACTTGTGGTGATCCCCATCACCCGGCCCGGGCCCTGCCAACACTTGTCTACACCATTTCTGGCGTCTTGGGCGAGCTTGACCCCCACCGATAGGGGATTCCAATAAAAAAGCCCAGGCTTGGGGCCTGGGCCGGGAGATGGGGACAAGCAGCAGCCAAGCGGGTTGGGCTGATTTTTGCAAGCGGCCCCAAAAATTCCTTCTGTCAAAGGGGTAGGGGAGTCAGCCGTCGCTGTCTTTGCTCTTGCGGGAGCCCTTGCCTTCCAGCAGCTCAAGCAGGGCCTCCATCTGGGCCATCACGCCCCGCACCTCACCGGCCTCGGGCAGCAGGCCGTCATCCATGACCCCTTGGTGCATTTCGCGAAGTTCCTGACGGATGTAACGCAGGTGACTCACGACTTGTTCGCGCTTGGACTGCGACATCGACAGACAGGAGGATCCGATCTCCCTTTTACCCCATCGTCTGCCGGCTGGGCCTTGGTTTCAGCCTATTTCTGGCCAAACTGGGCTTTGGCTTGCTCGAAAAACAGTAGATCGACACCGTCATGGCCCGCATCTGCAGCCAGGCTTTCGATTCGCCGGCGCACGGCAGGGCGCACGAAGAAGGGGATTTCCTTCAGTTTGGCCTCCGCTTCGGCACTCCAGTTCATGGCCCAGCCTCCGGGCTGCATCTCAGCTGCAGAAGATTAGGAGAGGGCCCGTCTGGCTGAGAGCGTCAGTCATCCAATGCAATCCCAGGGCCAGTACGGGAGAGTTGGCGACAATTGCTGGGGCGGTAGGGCTCCGGGGCCGGATTAAACGGGCGCCCCTGCGCCAATCGGGAGGCGGAATCTAGGTTGATGTCCTGCCAAGGAAGGGCATACAAGGCTTCAGTGTGCTGTCAAACTTGGCGTCAGAGCTGGGCTCAATGCCTTAAGCTCACCGCACAAAAATATGGGTATTCAATGAGCGATCCCAAGTCGCGGCGTCGAGCGGGAGGGCTAGTCAAGGGCCTCGAGCTGGCGCTTGAAAAACTGATGTGGCGCTTTCGTCTTATCGCTTTGCTGCCGGTGGTGATGAGCCTAGTCAGCACACTGGCGACCTTTATCCTCGGCACTAAAAGTATATTTAACTCCTTGAAGCTACTGCAGTCTGCTGGTGGCTTGGGCGACCACGACCACGAATTGGAGGTTGAATTACTTGCCGGCATCGTTTCAGGTATTGACCTCTACTTGATTGGCATTGCTTTGCTGATCTTTGGTTACGGTATTTATGAGCTTTTAGTGTCCAGTATTGATGCGGCGAGGGACCTCGAGTCTCCCAGTGCTACAGGCCTGTTGGACATTCGCGATCTGGATCAGCTGAAAGAGAAGCTTGTCAAGGTGCTTGTCGTTGCCTTAATTGTTTCGGCTTTTAAGGCTATGTTGACCCTCAAGGTCACCGATGCTCAGTCCTTGGTATTTTTCTGTTTTAGCGTGCTTTTGCTTGCCTTGAGCGGCTTCCTCGTCACGGGCTATCACCCTGGCAAAGGCAAATAATGCGGGGATGTCACTTGGCCTATTCGGCCTTGTGTAGTGTCTTGCTCGATCCAGGCCAAGGCCCTCTTTAAGAGCGTCTTGAATTGGCTGCTTTTATTGGCAACTTCCTTTGGGGGGTTCCGCTGTGAGGAGTTATTTAAAAGATGATCAATGATCTGGATTGTGATTTTGAAGTTGATTGGGCAGGGCTTTGGCCTGGTTGAAACCAATATGGCTAAAGAGATTGGGATTAAATCGATTGGGATCGTATAGCTTTCGATGGAGAATAGGGGATTCGAACCCCTGACCTCTGCGGTGCGATCGCAGCGCTCTACCAACTGAGCTAACTCCCCGATCCCAGAGGGGTTAGCCTCTAGTGTGCCCAAGCTATCAGTTCTGCCCCAGGATGGCGGACGGATTGATGCTCCCGTTGGCAGGGCGCCAGGGATGGCGGTGGTCCATTTGCTGATGGAATTGTCGATCGACGCTTCATCGGGAGGGCGAACGGGCTAGGGCCAAGAGTGCGAGCGCCGCCTAGCCTGGTTCTGACTTAGTCCTGGCTCGCCAAGGGCCGTTCGGACCCTCGCTTGTGAGGATCTGCCCACGATGATGTCGGACGGCATCGACAATGGCTGGGTCCATCCCCGGCCCTTTCGTGAACGAGTCCCCTAAGGCCGCGTCCAACCCGATCACGCCGGAGCTGCTGGAGGGCTTCGATGAGGAGTCGATCGCCGCCCTAGCCCAGCGCCTCGACGACGACGATTACCCCACCCCTTTCGAGGGCCTGAGCGACTGGCACCTCATGCGGGCCCTGGCGATCCACCGTCCGGAGCTTGCCCGGCCCTTCGTGCATCTGGTTGATCAGGAACCCTTCGATGAGGATTAGGTCTTGGGCAGGCGCGATCAGGGAGGCGCTGGATGCACCACAAGAGTCGCAAGGGTGCTTTGAACCACACTGCGCTCAAGTGCTGGATTGGGGCCCGGCCAGGTTCCGGCGTGCCCGGGCCTGATGGCTGAATCGGCGCCCTTGCTGGCTGGGACAGCTGTTGTCGACCAGGCCGCCCCTGATCCCCTGGCGGGACGACGGATTTTGGTGGGGATTAGCGGCAGCATTGCAGCGGTCAAGCTGCCCCTGGTGGTCAGTGCCTTGGTCCAGCGGGGTGCCCAGGTGCGCTGCGTGCTCACGCCCAGTGCCGCCGAGTTGGTCAGCGCTGTGGCCCTGGCCAGCCTGAGTCGGGCGGCGGTGTCCCTTGATGGCGACCAGTGGAATCACCGGGAGCCCCGGCCCCTGCATGTCGAGCTGGCCGAATGGGCCGAGCTGGTGTTGCTGGCGCCCCTGACGGCCACCAGCCTGGCCCGCTGGGTCCATGGCCTGGGTGACAGCCTGCTGGCCTCGGTGTTGCTGGCGACCGAGGCGCCGGTGTTAGCGGCCGCCGCGATGAACACAGCCATGTGGCAATCGCCGGGGGTGGTCCGGAACTGGGCGGCCCTGGGGGCCTTTGAGCGGGTGTTGCCCCTGGCCCCGAGCGCTGGCCTGCTGGCCTGTGATCGCCAGGGGGCCGGCCGCATGGCCGAACCCGCCGGCCTACTCCTGGCCCTGGACTCGCTCGCCCTCTGGGGCTGGCGCCGTGATTGGCAGGGCCAGCATCTACTAGTAACGGCCGGCCCCACCCGCGAATGGCTCGATCCGGCCCGCTGCCTCACCAACCCCAGCTCGGGGCGCATGGGCGTGTTGCTCGCCCATGCCGCCCGACTGCGCGGCGCCACGGTTGACCTGGTCCATGGACCCCTTGCTGTCGATCCCGCTTGGCTGGAGGGGCTGCGTTGCCATCCGATCAGCACCGGCGCCGAGCTGCAGGAGCGGCTGGTGGATTTGCAGCCTGTCGCTACAGCTATTGCTATGGCGGCGGCCGTGGCTGACCACCGGCCCGCCCGCCCCCAGCTCGGCAAGCTCGGCAAGGCCGCCCTGGTCCGGGCCATGGAGGCCGGCTGGCAGGAGGTGCCCGATCTTCTGCAGCAGCTGGTGGCCACTCGCCCCCCGGGCCAGCGGATCCTCGGCTTTGCGGCCCAGTCAGGGGATGTCCTGGAGCAGGCCCGGCTCAAGCACGCCCGCAAGGGCTGTGACTTGCTCTTCGCTAACCCGATTGATGCTCCCGGCGCTGGCTTCGGGGCTGCCACCAATCAGGGCTGGCTGCTGGGGCCAGGGGAGCGCTGCGAACGGTTCGAGCCCGCTAGCAAGCTGGCCGTCGCCCACCGTCTGCTTACGGCCTTATTGGCCCTGAGCCCAGGGGCTTGAGTTCCGGCCCTTTGGGCCTATTCCCCCCCAGCGGGGTCGGCGTCGGCGTCCGGGCCGCGGGGTTCGCCTGGGGCGCTTGGATCGAGCACGGCGCGATCCAGTTCAGCGCGATCCAGCAGGTCGAGGAAGGTGCGCAGCTGCAGACGCGGGATGTAGGGCCAGCCGCCGCTGGTCTCCATCGCCTGCAGGAGCGTGAAGAACTGATGGCGATCGGCGGGCAGGCTGGCGCGGAAGGGTCCGTCTTGGATGCGCCGATGCAGGGCCTCGATCTGGCGCAGCAAAGTCAGCAGGCCGGCCGGCTGGCTTGCCAGGTCTGCAGCGATTCCATCCACCTCTGCGAGCAGGGCCTGGAGCCTGGCCTCCCAGGCGGTTTGTTCGGGCTTTTCGTGGGGGCTGGCGTCGCGCATGGAGCCTGGGGATGGCGCTCCCGCCTACAGGTTGTTGAGAGCCGCGCAATGGTACGCGGAATCAGGGATTTGCACCGGTACTATCGCGATTGGGTCAACCCCAAACACGAGGTTTTTCCCTGCCTGAACGGCTTCCCCCCATGCGTTTCCGTCCCCTGCTGGCCCTCGTGCTGGCGCTCTGCCTCACCCTGGTCACCGCGTGCGGCGGCGGTGCCAAGGCTGTGGATCGAGCCAATCTCACCTATCAAGACATCCACAACACCGGTCTGGCGAACGACTGCCCGACCCTCCCCGATTCCGCCCGGGGCACCATCCCCCTAGACGCCTCGGCTAAATACCAGCTGCGCGAAATCTGCCTGCACCCCACCGAGGTGTCGGTGAAAGGTGAGCCGGTGAACAAGCGTCAGGAAGCCCAGTTTGTCGCGGGCAAAATCCTGACCCGCTACACCTCGAGCCTGGATCAGGTCTATGGAGACCTAACCCTGGATGCCGGCAAGCTTTCCTTTAAGGAGCTTGGTGGCATTGACTTCCAGCCCGTCACCGTGCTGCTGCCCGGTGGTGAGGAAGTGCCCTTCACCTTCTCAAGCAAGGAGCTCCTGGCCACGGCCGAGGGCGCCTCGATCAGCACCAACACGGACTTCGATGGCACCTATCGGGCTCCGAGCTATCGCACCAGCAACTTCCTCGATCCCAAGGGTCGGGGCCTAACCACGGGCTATAGCAGCGCCATGGGTCTGGTTCCCGCTGGCGATGACGCCGAGCTGCTCAAGGAGAACGTCAAGCGCTATGTCGATGGCACCGGCACGATGAACCTGTCGATCACCAAGGTCGACGCGGCGACCGGCGAATTCGCCGGCGTGTTCACGGCCATTCAGCCCTCCGACACCGACATGGGCAGCAAGGCGGTGGTTGATGTCAAAATCATCGGCCAGTTCTATGGCCGTCTCGAAAAGGCCTGATTGAGCGGGGCTCTCCCACCTACCCCCCCTGGGTTATCCCCCTAGGGGCGTGGGTGCCTGAGCCGCGACCTCAACCGCCCAGGTCCGACCGCCTGAGCGCCTTCAGCCTTCAGGGTCAAGCCAATTCATCCAGTTCAGGGGGCCAGGCCCCCTTTTTTTATGGCCGCCAGCCCCGGCCTGGCCTGGCGGCGGCTGGGGCACTGGCTGCGATCGAACCGGGCGCTGGAACTGGTGGCCAGAGGGCCGCAGCAGGCTCTCTGGGAGAATCGCTCCTAGCTGCCTACAGCCGAGCCGATGACCAGCACCCTCGCCGCCGGATCCGCCGCCCACGGCCTGATCGCCCCCCATGGAGGGGCGCTGGTTGACCTGCGGGTGCCCGTGGAGCAGGCGGATGCCGTCAAGGCCCGGGTCGATCACGTGATCGAGTGCAGCGACCGCAATGCCTGCGATGTCGAGCTGCTGGTGGTGGGCGGCTTCTCGCCCCTGCGCGGCTTCATGCACCAGGAGGACTATCTCTCGGTGGTGGCCAGCCACCGCACCACCAGCGGCCTGCTGTTTGGCCTGCCAATCGTGATGGACACCCAGCGGGAGGATGTGCTTATTGGCCAGCGCCTGCTGCTCACCTACCGGGGCCAGGAGCTGGCTGTGATGACCGTGGAGAGCCGCTGGGAGCCGGATAAGGCCCGCGAGGCTCTCGGTTGCTACGGCACCACCTCCTTGGAACACCCCGCCGTGAAGATGATCGCCACCGAACGGGGGCGGTTTTATCTAGGTGGCCGGATCGAAGGTCTGGAGCTGCCCAGGCGCGTCTTTCCCTGCAAGAGCCCGGCGGAGGTGCGCGCCACCCTGCCCGAGGGGCAGGACGTGGTGGCGTTCCAATGCCGCAACCCCATCCACCGGGCCCACTACGAACTGTTCACCCGGGCCCTAGAGGCCACCAACGTCAGTGACCAAGGCGTGGTGTTGGTCCATCCCACCTGCGGCCCCACCCAGGACGACGACATCGCCGGCGAGGTGCGCTTCCAGACCTACGAGCGCCTAGCCGCCGAGGTGAATAACCCCCGCATTCGCTGGGCCTACCTGCCCTATTCGATGCACATGGCCGGCCCGCGTGAGGCCCTCCAGCACATGATTATCCGCAAGAATTACGGCTGCACCCACTTCATCATTGGCCGCGACATGGCCGGTTGCAAGAGCTCGATCAGCGGTGACGACTTCTACGGCCCTTACCAGGCCCAGGATTTCGCCCGCGACAACGCCACCGAGTTGGGCATGGAAACCGTGCCTTCGCTCAACCTCGTCTACACCGAGGAGGAGGGCTACGTCACCGCCGAATACGCCGAGGCCCGGGGGCTGCACGTGCGCAAGCTCAGCGGCACCCAGTTCCGCCAGATGCTGCGCAGCGGCGAGGAGATCCCCGAATGGTTCGCCTTCCGTAGCGTGGTGGAGGTTCTGCGGGCTTCCTGAGGGCCGAGAGCCTCGTGGGCGCCGGGATTCGCCCGGCGCCGTTTAACATTCCTTTACTAAACCGATCGGAGAGTGCAAGGTGAAGAAGCGCTGGCGCAACGCGGGGCTCTACGTGCTGGTGGCGATCGTCGTCATTGCCGTTGGCACGGCCTTCCTCGACCCTCGCCCCGATCCGGCCAAGGCAACGCGCACCTTGCGTTACAGCGATTTCGTCGAGGCTGTTGAGGCCAATTCTGTGTCGAGGGTGCTGATCTCACCGGACCGGGGCACCGCCCAGGTGGTCAAGAACGATGGCCAGCGGGCCGTGGTCAACCTCGCCCCTGACAAGGATCTGCTCAAGCTGCTTACTGCGCACAACGTTGACATTGCCGTCCAGCCGAGCCGTGAGCCGGCCGCCTGGCAGCAGGCCGTGGGCAGCCTGATCTTCCCGTTGCTGCTGCTCGGGGGCCTGTTCTTCCTGTTACGCCGAGCCCAGGGCGGCGGCGGCAACCCGGCCATGAATTTTGGCAAGAGCAAGGCTCGGGTTCAGATGGAACCCCAGACCCAGGTGACCTTCGGCGATGTGGCCGGCATTGAGGGCGCCAAGCTCGAACTCACCGAGGTGGTCGATTTCCTTAAAAACCCTGATCGCTTCACGGCCGTGGGAGCCAAGATCCCCAAAGGCGTGCTGCTAGTCGGCCCTCCCGGCACGGGCAAAACCCTGCTAGCCAAGGCCGTTGCCGGTGAAGCGGGCGTTCCCTTCTTTTCGATCTCCGGCTCTGAGTTCGTCGAGATGTTCGTGGGCGTGGGTGCCTCCCGGGTGCGTGACCTGTTCGAACAGGCCAAGAAGAACGCCCCCTGCATCGTCTTCATCGATGAAATCGATGCGGTCGGTCGTCAGCGTGGCGCGGGCCTTGGCGGTGGCAACGATGAGCGCGAGCAGACCCTCAACCAGTTGCTCACCGAGATGGATGGCTTCGAGGGCAACACTGGCATCATCATCGTCGCCGCCACCAACCGTCCCGATGTGCTCGATGCGGCGCTGATGCGTCCGGGCCGCTTCGATCGCCAGGTGGTGGTTGATCGTCCTGACTACGCCGGCCGGTTGCAGATCCTGGGCGTTCACGCCCGCGGTAAGACCCTCTCCAAAGATGTCGATCTCGACAAGGTGGCCCGGCGCACCCCTGGTTTCACCGGTGCCGATCTCGCCAACCTGCTCAATGAGGCAGCGATCCTGGCGGCTCGCCATGAGCTCACCGAAATCTCCATGGATGAGGTGAACGATGCAATCGAGCGGGTGATGGCCGGTCCCGAGAAAAAGGACCGGGTGATGAGCGAGAAGCGCAAGCGGCTGGTTGCTTATCACGAGGCTGGCCATGCGCTGGTTGGTGCCCTGATGCCCGATTACGACCCTGTTCAAAAGATCAGCATCATTCCCCGTGGTCAGGCCGGTGGCCTCACCTTCTTCACCCCCAGTGAAGAGCGCATGGAATCGGGTCTCTATTCCCGCTCCTATCTCCAGAACCAGATGGCGGTCGCCCTCGGCGGTCGTGTTGCTGAGGAAATCGTCTACGGAGAGGATGAAGTCACCACCGGTGCCTCCAACGACCTGCAGCAGGTTGCCCGCGTCGCTCGCCAGATGGTGACCCGCTTCGGCATGAGTGATCGCCTCGGCCCGGTCGCTCTTGGCCGCGCCCAGGGGGGCATGTTCCTGGGCCGCGATATTGCCGCCGAGCGTGATTTCTCGGAAGACACCGCTGCCGCCATCGATGAAGAGGTCTCAGACCTGGTGGCCGTGGCTTACAAGCGGGCTACCAGCGTGCTCAGCACCAACCGTTCGGTTCTCGATGAACTAGCCGACATGCTGGTGGAGAAGGAAACTGTGGACGCTGAAGATTTGCAGGAGCTGTTAATGCGTAGCCAAGTGCAGGTGGCTGAATACGTCTGAGCGTCCCGACTCCCTAAGTGGCGATCCCGGCGGGCTGGCAGATTCCCTGCCGGCTCAGCCAGTGCTGGTTGTTTTGCGCCCGCGCAGTCTCAAACAGGCCCATTGTCAGCTGGATTTGCTCCAGGCGATGGGCCTTCTGCATGTTGAACTGGCTGTCGAAGCGTCGCAGGCCTGGAGCCAGTCCAGTATTCGTCTGGCGGCCGCCTTCCCGGCCCTGCGGTTGGGCGCGGCTTCGGTCACAGCTCTTGAGCAGCTGGAGGCCGTGGCTGCGGCTGGCCTGGCCTATGCCGTGTCACCGATCTTGGATCCCGAGTTGCTGCACAGGGCCCGGCAGCTGGGTCTCACCCTGGTGCCTGGTGTCCAGAGCCCCACCGAGGTGCACCAGGCCCAACGGCTGGGCTGTGGAATCGTCAAGTTGTTTCCGGCGCGGATGCTTGGCTCCGGATACTGGGCCTCCCTGGCAGGGCCCTTGGGGCCCCTGCCCTTCTGCATCGCTGCCGGCGGTCTGGCCTGCGCCGATGTGCTCCCCTGGCTGGAGCAGGGGGTGAATGCCGTCGCCCTTGGTGGTCGCCTGTTCGCTCCGCACTTGGATCGCTCAGGCCAGGCCGAGGGCCCAGGCGGCTTAGATCCCCAACTGGCTGTCTTGGTTCAGCATTTTGCCGGGCTTGCTCACCAGAGGCTGCACTGAGCCTGCTGGCGCAGCAGGTGATCAGCCAACACCAGGGCCACCATTGCCTCCACCATCGGGACTGCCCTAGGCAGAACGCAGGGGTCGTGACGGCCCTTGGCCGCCAGGGTGGTGGCGGCGCCGCTGGCTGTGATCGTGGCCTGGGCCTTGCGGATCGTGGCGGTGGGCTTGAAGGCCACCTTCATCTGGATCGCTTCGCCGTTGCTGATGCCGCCCTGGATGCCGCCGGAATTGTTGGTGGCGGTGCGCAGGCGACCGTCGTCACTGGGCAAGAAGGCGTCGTTGTGCTCACTGCCCTTGAGCAGGGTGCCGCCGAAGCCGGAGCCGATCTCAAAGCCTTTGGTGGCGGGCAGGGACATCAGGGCCTTGGCCAGGTCGGCCTCCAGCTTGTCGAACACCGGCATGCCCAGGCCCACGGGCGGCCGGCGCACTAAGCACTCGATCACCCCGCCACAGGAATCGCCCTCGCGGCCGATTGCCTCGATCCGGGCAATCATCTGCTCGGCTATCAACGGATCGGGGCAGCGCACGATCGTGCGCTCGATCGCCTCAAGGCTGACGCCGGCGGGATCAATGTCGGCTTCAAGCGTGTGGATGCGCCGCACCCAAGCCAGCACTTCGGTGCCATGGGCTTTCGCCAGCAGTTGTTTGGCGATCGCCCCGGCCGCCACCCGGCCGATGGTTTCGCGGGCCGAGGCGCGGCCGCCGCCGCTTCGGGCCTGGATGCCGTATTTGGCCTGGTAGGTGGCATCGGCATGGGACGGTCGAAAGGCCACCTCCATGTCCTTGTAATCAGCGGGCCGCTGATCCTTGTTGCGAACCACCATCGCGATCGGCGTGCCCAGGGTGACGCCATCGAGCAGGCCGCTGAGGATCTCCACCCGGTCCTCTTCCTGACGCGGCGTTGTGATCCGGCTCTGGCCCGGTTTGCGCCGGTCCAGTTCCGCCTGGATCGCATCGAGGTCCAGCTCCAGCCGGGGCGGACAGCCATCCACGATCACGCCGACCCCACCGCCGTGGGATTCCCCGAAGGTGCTGATGCGGAAGAGGTCGCCGAAGCTGCTGCCCATGGGAAAATCGTGCTGGGAGGAGCCTACAAAGGCCTTTGCTGTTCGCTTGAGCGAAACCGGCTCAGAGTGGAGTCGCCTTGCGGGCCAGGTCGGCAAGGACCTCAGGCAGGCGGTCCATGGGCACGGGGGGGGCAAAGAGATAGCCCTGGCCGCGCCGGAATCCCATGTTGCTGAGAATCAAGCGTTGCTGTTCAGTTTCAACCCCCTCAGCCGTGATTTCGACGCCGCAGGCTTGCCCCATCTCCAGCATGGCCCTGCAGAGGGATCGGGCTTCCTCTGACGTCTCGATGTTGTCTACGAAAGACTTATCGACCTTGACATGGTGGAACGGGAAGGCCCGCAAGACCACTAGGGAAGCGTAGCCCGTGCCAAAATCATCAAGGGCCAGCTTGAAGCCCCGTTCAACCAGGCGGTCCAGCACATCTCGGGAAGGACCTTCTGTTTCCAGCCAGCGGCTTTCAGTGATCTCCAGGCAAATCCTCTCCGGTTTGACAGAGAAAATATCCAGGCCCTGGATCACTTCGTCAAAGAATTGTTGGCGCATTAATTGATGCACCGAAAGATTGACGTTGACCACCATCTCTGTGGTGCTTAATTGAGGATGACGGGAGATCTTGTAGGCGGCGTAAAGCATCTGCAGCCCCAGACTGTCAATCAGGCCTGTTGTCTCGGCAATGTTGATACAATGCTGGGTGGGGACCCCAGTCAGGACGCCTCGTTTTGGCCTGAACAGCAGTTCGGTCCCGATCGGCATGCCGGTGTGAAGATCCACAATCGGCTGGCCATGGGGATTGATATGGGATTGCCTGACAACATCATCGAGTTTTTGAGCCACCACTAGACGAGCCTTCACTTCGTCAAGCTGGCTTGCATCCACAAGCACCGTTCGGTTGCGGCCGCCTTCCTTGGCCCGGCGGGTGGCCGCATCGGCCTGCATGATCGATTGGCTGAGATCGAAGTTCACATCGGCGCAGTTGATCAAGCCAATCGAGAGGGTCAGGCGCGCGCGCGCATGTTCAATGAACATGGCTTCGCCATCGAGTTCTGTGGTGAGTTGATCAAGCCGCACAAGAATATCCTGGGGCTCTCCTTCAAATAAGACAATGAACTCATCGCCGCCAAAGCGGGCTAGTAATTCGAAGGGAGCTAGTCGATCCTTGAGCTTTTTGCCTAGGTATTGCAGAAGCTTGTCGCCAAGATGGTGGCCGTAATTGTGGTTGAATAGTCTGAAGTTGTCTAAATCGATAAATGCAAGGCAGAGGGTTTTCCCTTCCGCCTGGAATTGGGCCAAAATATCGGCGGAACGGGCCTGGAGCTGGTGGCGGTTGCCTAGGCCGGTGAGGCCGTCTTCCCAGGCTTGGCGGCTGCGCTCGTCATCGCGCCTGTGGCGCTCGGTGGCAATCGTGGCCAGATGGATAAAATGATCCACCAGGCCTTGTTCGGCTTCGGTCGGGAGGTGCCTGTTTTGGTAATACAAGCCAAAGACCCCGAGCCGGCTCTGGTCCTGGGGAGAGAGCAAGGGCGTCGACCAGGTCGACTGAATCTGGTGCTCCAGGCAAATGTGATGGTGACTGTCCCACAGCGGGTCAGTGAACACGTTTTCGCAGATCACCACCGCATTGCGGTGGGTGCAGGTCCCGCAGCTGCCGGCTTGGGGGCCGGGCCGTAGGCCTTCGAGGGACTGCTGAAAGCTTGCGGGTAGTTTGCCGAAGCCGCCCTGGCCTAGGCGATCGCCGTCTGGGTCGTAGTACAGGATTGAAACCAACGCTTCGGGCATGCAGGTCTCGGCAAGACCAGCAATGGCGTCAAGGGTTCCTTTGAGCGGCTTCCCCTGGGCGACCCGTTCCAAGATCCCCTGCTGCCCCTGGAGCAAGACTCCTGCTGTGATCAGGTCGAGCAGCTGCTGAGGGGATGCCGCTGTGGTGGTCATATGAATTGAGTTGATTTTTTATTCGGAAGCCCATGCCCTTGCTTATTCAAGTCTGGCCTCAGCTCCAGTCTACGACCATAAAAAATCCCCCTCGGGGGAGGGGGAAAATAATGGTTAGGGAGCTAGCCCCCAATTCCAGTAGATCAACCGATCGCAGGTGCGCTCAGAGCCACGGGGGTGGACTGGGCAGCGGCGAGGTCGAGGGGGAAGTTATGAGCGTTGCGCTCGTGCATCACTTCCATGCCCAGGCCAGCGCGGTTGAGCACATCAGCCCAGGTGTTCAGCACCC
>CAMAPJ010000023.1 GCA_945860085.1 Synechococcus sp. UW140
AACTCTCTGAGTAGGAACTCTCTGAGTAGGAACTCTCTGAGTAGGAACTCTCTGAGTAGGAACTCTCTGAGTAGGAACTCTCTGAGTAGGAACTCTCTGAGTAGGGACTGACTGAGTAAACGTTTTCTGAGCCCGGCCGGGCCATCGCGGGGGGGCAGCGGGGAGCTGGGCCCGTTCTACCGCTTTGGCGGCCATCCGACGGCACGGGAGGATGGGGTTCCCAACTGGAACAGCTTGGCTCCTGCTCCCCAGATCGAGTCCCTGGTGCCTGTGCCGGCCTTCCCCGATCCCGGCAGCCTGGATCCAGCCCTGGGCGCCTTTCTGCACCAGGCCAGCGACCAGCTCTGCCAGTGGTGGGCGACGGCCTCCCAGCGCTCGCCCCTGCCGGCCTTGAGTGTCTTGCCGGAGGTAGCCCCTGGCGCCCAGGGGTTGGCGCCGGCCCAGTTGCTGGCAGAACTCCAGCAGGTGATGGAGGGGGCCTACAACCCCTGCCATCCCGGCGCCCTGGCCCACCTCGATCCGCCGCCCCTTACCGCCTCAGTCGCAGCGGAGCTGGTCTGCGCCGGGCTCAACAACAACCTGCTGGCCGAGGAACTGGCCCCGAGCCTGTCGCGCCTGGAGCGCCAGCTCACCGGCTGGATGGCGGCGGCCCTGGGCCTAGGTCCCCAGGCCGGCGGTGTGCTGGCCAGTGGCGGCAGCCTCAGCAACCTGATGGCCTTGGTGGTGGCCCGCCAGCGGGCTGGCCTGGCCGGCCACCAGGGGGCCCTGGTGTTCTGCAGCGTTGATGCCCATGTCTCCCTGGGCAAGGCCCTGGCGGTGATGGGCCTGCCGCCAGCTGCCCTGCGGCCTTTGCCCGTGGATGGCTCTGGCCGCCTGCTGCCGGCCGCCCTGGACGAAGCTTTAGCAGAAGCTCGCCGGCAGGGGCAGCCCGTGCTGGCGGTGGTGGCCACGGCCGGCACGACGGTGCGGGGGGCAGTCGATCCCCTCGAGGCGATTGCGGCCCTCTGCCGCCCCCAGGGCCTCTGGCTGCATGTGGATGGGGCGATCGGGGCCGTCTGCGGCCTCAGCCAGAGCCATCGCCAGCGGGTGGCGGGCCTGGGCCTGGCCGATTCGATCACGGTCAATCCCCAGAAGCTGCTCGGGGTCACCAAAACCTCCTCGCTGCTGCTGCTGGCCGAGCCCGAGCGGCTGGCCGCCTGTTTCGGCACTGGTCTGCCCTACATGGAGGCCAGCTGGGGCGGGGGCCATGGCGGCGAATGGGGTCTACAGGGCACCCGGGCGGCCGAGGTCCTCAAGCTCTGGCTGGGCCTGCGCCAGCTGGGTCTCTCCGGCATCGAGTCGGTCGTGGATGGCGCCATCGGCCGGCGCCGCTACTTGCAACGACAGCTGGAACCCCTCGCCCTCGACCTCTGCGGCGGACCGCTGCACCTGCTGGCCTTTGTTCCGGCCGGAGCCACCGCCAGCCAGGCGGAATCCTGGTCGGTCCAGACGCGCCAACGGCTGCTCGATCACCAGCTGATGCTCTCGCGCCCTCTCCATGGCGGACGCCACCATCTCAAGGCGGTATTGGGCAATCCCCACACCACCGCCACCCACCTCGACCAGCTGGCCGAGCTGGTGGACCAGTCCCTCCGCGAACTGCAGCCATGACAGCTCCCAAACCTGCCGATCCCCGTGGCCGCTGGGTGGCGATCCTCACCGGCGCCCTCTCGATCCTGATCGGGCTGGTCTATCTGGTGCTGATCACCGTGCTCGATGCTCGCGGCCCCATGCAGCCCCCCCCTCCCGAGGCCCTTGGCCTGGCGGCGGCTCCTACGGCTCCGGCTGAGGCTCAGATCTAGGCCCAGGCTTAGATCTAGGCCCAGACTTAGATCTAAGACCAGGACGGGGCGGCAACTGGGGATCCTTGACCCGTTGCAGCGGCTCGACCACCCGCCGGATCGCCAGATCCAGGAACTGGCGCAGGGCCGAATCGCGGCGGTTGAGGTCGTACTGGTGCTGCACCACCTCCTGGAGGCCGCCATCGCCCCAGTCCTGGTCCTGCTGGAAGTAGGTGGTGAAACTGCGGCCGGCGATGCGGGTCAGCCAGGCCGCCCCCACCGCCTGCACGGCCTTGCCCAGCAGCAGGGCCGGCAGGTTGAGGCTCAGGGCCGAGCCGATCAAGCCCAGCCCCCCCTGGATCACCCCCAGGCTGGCCAGGGTGCGCCCGACTGAAAGGGCCAGTTCCTGGGCCGAGGTCTTTGAGAGGCTCACCCCATAGATGCGGCCGATCTCAATCACCATCTGGGCGTTGACGGCCGCCGTGCCGAGCAGATTCACCACCGGCAAGGGCGTGACCACCAGCACCCCGGCGCTGATCCACATGTAGCGATCAATGATGCGCTCGGCGTCGCGAAGTCGCTGCTCGCCCAGCAGGCGCCGGCCGGTGTCGCTGAGGCGGCGGCTCTGCAACAGGATGTTGTCAGCGATGAGATCTTCGCCATCGCGATGCAGCACGCTGGCGATCCGGCGCAGCAGCGGCTCCACCTCCGGCTCCACCTGCAGGGGCTTGCCCCCCGGCATCGGCACCGACTGGGGCGAGGCACTGGCTGGCACCACATCCTCCGGGGCGATGCGTGCGGCGCCGCGGTTTCGCAGCAGATCAAGCAGCTTGCTCTCCTCGGCTTCACCGCGCAGATCGCATTTGTTGAGGACCAGGATCAGGCGCTTGCCCAGGCTGGCCAGGGCCAGGAACACCTCCATCTCAGCGGCGCGCAGGTCGCCATCCACAACCAGCAACAGCAAGTCCGCCGAGGCGGCCTGTTCGCGGGCGACCTGTTCGCGCTGCAGGCCGGCCGCCCCGGCTTCGAGGATCCCGGGGGTGTCGACCAGCACCAGGCTGCGGCTGAGGCCGCGCAGGCGCAACCGGTAGCTGCTGCTGGCCCTAGTTGAGCCCATGGCGGCGCCCACCTCGCCGACCACCTGGCGCAGCAGCGCCCGGATTAGGGAGGTTTTGCCGACCGAGCCACTGCCGAACACCACCAGCACCAGGTCGCCCCGCTGCAACTGGGTTTCCACCCGCAGCCGTTCCTGCTGCAGGGCCTGACGCTGCACGTCATCGCGGATCCGCTCCAGCAGCTGGTCGATCGCCGCCAGGTTCTGCTGGGCCGCCTCCTGGCGATTGCCCGGCGGCTCGATCAGGGGCTTGGCGTCCGCTGGGTTTTGGGGTTTGCGGCGCAGGTCCCGCAGCCAGGGCCAGGCCAGCCGCCCGATCACCAGGGCGCCTCCGCCAAACAGCAGCAGGGCCACCGGCCCTACCAGCCAGTAGGGCAACACGGTTTGGAGGTCCCAGATCAGCCGGCTAATCGCATTGAGCACGGCCACGATCGCCACCAAGGCGCCCAGGGCGATGCCGGCGATCAGCCACAGGCGTGGCGGCCTTTTCACAGCCTGGCGCTGGCTGGGGTCCTGACGCCGGCCCCCAGGCTGCCGCTGCCGGCGGCACGCACGATGTCGCCCCAGAGGCCAGCTGCCATGGCGCTGCTGCTGCCGGTGGGCCGGTTGTCGTCATTGCCGAGCCAGATGCCCATCACCCAGTGGCGCCGGGGTTCATAGCCAATGAAGAGCAGGTCAAGGCCGTTGTTGGTGGTGCCGGTCTTGCCGCCCTCGGCGCCGCCCAGGGCGGCCGCCCCGCCGGTGCCCTGCTGCACCACCGCCCGCAGCAGGCCCTGCATTTGCCGGGCGGTGGCCACGCTGATCACACGCCGGCCGGGGTTGATCGGTCGCTCGCTCCGGCCCTTGAGGGTGCGGCAGCGCTGGCTTTCCAGGCCACCGCAGGTTTCGGCGTCGGTGAGGTGGCGGATCGTGGTCGGGGCATGCCAGATGCCGTCGTTGGCCACGGCCGCATAGGCGGCTGTGAGCTCCACCAGCCGCACTTCACTCTGGCCGAGGGCGAGCCCCGGCACCGGATCAAGCGGGCTGCTGATGCCGAGCTCCCGGGCTTTATGGACCACCTGCTCGAGGCCGACGCGTCGGGCCAGTCGCAGGGCGGCCGTGTTGCTGCTGCTGGCGAAGGCGCTGGTGAGGCTGAGGCTGCCGCCACAGGAGCTGCTGAAGGCCTGGCCGGCCCAGCTCAGGGGCGCGCAGCTGATGGCATCATCCGGCCGCAGGCCCCGCTCCAGGGCCGTGAGGTAGGTAAACAGTTTGAAGGTGCTGCCGGGTTGGCGCAGGGCCATGGATGCCCGATTGAACTGGCTCTGGCGGTAGTCGCGGCCGCCCGCCACGGCCAGGATGCCGCCATTGCGGCTGTCAAGCACCACCACGGCCCCTTCGCTGACGGCGGGCCTGGTGCTTGCCAGCAACTGGCCCAAGCGCCGTTCCACCACCTGCTGCAAGAGCGGATCGAGGTGGGTTTCCACCAGGAAGTTGCCCTCCGCTGCCACGGAATCCCCGAGCAACGAGCCCAGGTCGAGTCGCACCTGATCGGTGTAAAAGGGGGCGGGCCTGCGGCTGCCAGAACTGCCTCTAGAACTGCCTCCAGAACTGCCTCCACCCAGGCAGGCCAAGCCCGCCAGGGCGATTGGCCGGCGGCTGGCCCGGTGGCCCTGCTCGGAGCTCAGGTGGCCCGTGTCGACCATCTTGCTGAGCACGCCATTGCGGGCGTCCAGGGCCGCCTGGGGGTTGCCGCAGGGATCGCGGCCGTTAGGGGAGGGCAGCAGCCCCACCAATAGGGCCGCTTCGTCGAGATCGAGGCGGGAGGCGGGCTTGTTGAAGTAGAGGCGCGAGGCATCCTCAAAGCCCCAGCCCACGCCGAGGTACACCCGGTTGAGGTAGTTGAGTAGCAGGTCGCGCTTGCTGTAGCGCTGCTCCAGTTGCAGGGCCACCAGCAACTCCCGCCACTTGCGTTGCAGGGTCTGGCCCTGGCCCACGGTTTCCGGATAGAGGCTGCGGGCCAGTTGCTGGGTGAGGGTGCTGCCGCCCTCCAGCACCCGGCCGCCTACCAAGTTGGCCACTAGGGCCCGGCCCGTGCCGATCGGGTCAATACCGGGGTGCCACCAGAAGCGGCTGTCTTCGCTGGCCAGCAGGGCGTCGATCAGCACGGCGGGGTAGTCGCGCAGGCCCTGATTTTCGTGGTGCAGGCTCGAGTCGGCCGAGTTCAGGGGCCGGTTGGCGCCGTCGTAGAGGGCGAGCGGTCCCCGCACCGAGGCCAGCCGGTTGGGCAGGGGCAACTGCAGCAGCGAGAGGGCCAGCAGGCCCAGGCCGCCGCTGGCGATCGCCGCCAGGGCCAGGCTTAGCCCTTTGGCGGCTAGGCCCAACCGGGGCGGCGGTTGGCGATGGAAGCTCAGTTCCGGTAGGCCCGGTTCCTGGCTGGGCCCGAACCGCACCACATCGCCATCGGCCAGCAGCAGCTCCCTTACCCGTCGGCCCCGCCACCAGAGGCCATTGGTGGAGCCGCTGTCCTGGAGCAGCCACTGGCGTCCCCGCAGCTCGAGGAGGGCGTGGTGCTTGCTAACGGCCGGATGGACCAGGCTGATCTCCTGGTGTCTGTCCCGGCCAATGCGGTAAGTGCCGCCATATAAGGGCAGGCGCTGGCTGGGCTGGCCGGGAATGAACAGTTCCAGCCAGTCACGGCGCTGGGGCCGGGCCGCGGCGAGCCGCTGGCCTAGCTGTTCAACGAGGGGAGGGACCATGGCGCCGCAGCAGGTCGAAGGCGATGCAGATCACCGCCAGATTGATGGCGACATCGGCCCCATTGAAGATCGGGAAGCGGATCGGCACGAAGGCAAGAAAATCAACCACCGTGCCCAGCCGCCAGCGATCGAGGCCATTGCCGAGGGCGCCGCCGAGCAGCAGGCCTGCCCCCAGCCATTGCCAGAAACGCAGGGGGGCACTGCGCTGGATCCAGGCCAGTAGGGCCACGGCCACGGCCAGACTGACCAATCCCAGCAAGCCGGTGGAACGGGTCAGCAGGCTGAAGGCGGCGCCGCTGTTGAACACCAGCTGCAGGTTGAGCAGGCCGGGCAGGAAGGGCACGCTGCCCGCCCCGCCTAGGTGGCTGAGGGCCCAGGCCTTGCTGAGCTGGTCGATCACTACCACCACAAGCGCCACGAGCCAGGCGGCCTGTCGGCTCAGATCCCGCCTGGGACTTGCCATCAGGATTCGACCAGCAGCAATCGACGCAGGGGCAGGGCCAGCACGGCGATGGCACAACAAAGCATCAATTGGGGCACGATCGGGCCGAGGCTGTAGTTGATCAGCAGGCCGGTAAGGCCGCCGCCCCAGCGTTGCACCAGGCCGCCGAGCAGCAGGTTGGCGATGCCGCAGACCTGAAGCACGGCGACTCCCAGGCAGGCGGCCCCGGCCAAGCTGACGCAGTTGTCCATGCCTTGCTGGCGGGCCAGGCGACCGGTGACCCAGGCCGCCGGCAGGAAGCCGGCCAGGTAGCCAAAGCCGGGATCCATCAGGTAGGCCATGCCACCGCCGGCGTGGAAGACGGGCAACTGGAACAGGCCCAGGCTGATGTAGGCGACGCCGGCGAGCATGGCCGAGCGGGGGCCGCAGACCAGGGCCGTGAGCAGCAGGGCCGGCACCTGCAGGCTGATCGGCAGGGTGAGGTAGGGCAGCCCATGGGGGGCGGGGAAGGCCAGGGCCGCCTGAATCAGGCCCCCGATCACGATCAGGAGCAGTCCGGCGATGGCACCACTCCAATTGGCAAGCGCGCGCACGGGGGGACCCAGGCAGAGGCCCATCCTGCAGGAGAGTGGGTCCCTTGAGAAGCAGCAGCGATGCAGAGTCCCGAGCTGGGGTCAGAGGAACGGGCTGATCAGCGGGCTGAGCAGGGGGCTGAGCAAGGTTCGCAAGCGGGTTCTCAGCAGGGGCCTGGTCCCAGTCCCGAGCCAGGGTCGGACCGGAGTTCTGAAACGATTGCGCAGCAGGGCCCAAGCGTGAGCCCTGAGCAGAGTCCCCCAGGGCTCACGCCTGGCTGCGCGGTGCAACTGCTGCAGCGGCCCAGCTACCTGAAAACGGCCGATGCGATGCCGATGCTGCGTCCGTCCGATCTGGTCGATCTCCTGGAGGTGGGAGAGGTGGTGGCGCTTCGCCCCTTGGGCACGGTCGCTGTGCGCTTCCGCCGCGGCACCTTCCTGATCGATGGGGCCCTGTTGCGCCGCTATGACGCTGCTGATTGAACGCCCTCCCTGAGGCTCCTGGTAGAGGGACCGAGCCCATGGAGCCCATGGCTGATGGGTTTGAGGCCAATTCGACTCAGGCCCTTGGGGCCGAGGGGGTTCAGGGGCTGATCGCCTCCCTCAGGCAGAGAGGCGGTGCTGACTCCAGGCCTTTTCGGCTTCGCCCAGGGCCTGGGCCGGGCCGCAGAGGCTCAGGCTGGGGCGGGCCAGCAGCTCCCGAGCCGCGCCCAGCAGGTCGGCGGGTTCGAGGCCATCGAGTTCGCCCAGGCAGCGGCTGGTGAAATCAGCGGGCAGGCCGTGGCCCAAGACCAGGGCGAGCCGGTCAGCAACCTGGCTGCCGGTCTGGCGGCCCATGGCCTCCTGGCCTCGGAACTTGGCGCGGGCCAGGGCTAGGTCGCCTTGGCTGAGCGGCTGATCCAGCAGCCTCTGCCATTCATTCAGCAGTTCCGTGGTGGCCTCAAAGGCCCGCTCCGCCGAGCTGGAGAGGTGGAACATGAAGGGGGCGGCCCCGAGCCGGGCCGGATGGTGCACGCCGACGTCGTAGGCGAGGCCGTGCTCTTCGCGCATGGTGACAAACAGGCGGCTCGACATGCCAACCCCTAGGTGGCAGTGCAGCAGCCGTAGGGCCAGACCGTGGCGATGGCCCAGGGGCACCGTGGTGGCCCCCAGCATCAACACCAGCTGTTCGGTGTCCTCTTCGCTGGAGGCCAGGCGGTTAGCCGCGCCAGCGGGCTGGCCGATGGGCTGACTGGTGGGCGTCCAGGTGGGGTTTGGCAGCGGCGCCTGGGTGGGCCAGCCCTGGGGGCCGCAGTCCTGGGTGAGCAGGGCTTCCAGGTTGGCGGGGGGCTGGCCGGCGAGCACCAACACGGCCCCGGCTCTGCCCAGGAGCGCGGCCTGGTCGCTGAGGACGTCCCGGCCGATCGACGCCAGCTCGGTCTCGACGCCAAGGGGGTCGTGGCCATAGGGACCGTCGCCATAGAGCTGCTGGCGCAGGCGGTCATGGGCCAGCTGGAAGGGGTCTTCGCGGTGGCGCTGTAGAGCCTGCAGGTTGAGTTGGCGCTCTAGGTCGATCTGGTCGCTGAGCAGCCAGGGCTTCTGAACCAGGGTCAGCAACAGCGGCAGGAGCTCTTTGGCGTCGGCCGCGGCGCATTTGAGGCTGATCAGCAGGCCGTCTTCGGAGGCTTCGCAGCGCAGGCCAGCACCTAGGCCCTCCACCTGATCGGCTAGGGCCTCGCCGCTGTGGTCGCCGCAGCCGCGGCTGAGCAGGCCGGCTAGCAGCTGGTGGCAGCCCCGCTGGCCGCTGGGGTCGGAGCTGCTGCCGCCGCGGATCCAGAGCTTGGCCGAAACAATCTCCGGCCCCGGTCGCCGCACCACCCAGAGGGGGCAGCCCCCCGGCAGCAAGGACTCCGGCCTGAGGGCGCTGGCGCCGGGCGGCCCCTGGTGGCTGGCCAGGTTGGCGCCGATTGGGCTGCTAGCCCCGAGCGAACCCTCAATGCTGGCTGTCGTGGCTGCAGGCGTGGTCGTTGGCGAAGGGGTGGCCGAACCAGGGGCCGAACTAGGGGCCGAAGAACTTGGCGCAGGGATGGGGTTGGCCGTGGGGTTGACGCCGGGGTTGGGGGTGGGCTTGGTGGCGGGGTTGCTGGTCACGGGGCTCACGCGGGCAGGGCCCGCAGGCAGAAGGCCCGCTCGGGATCGAGCAGGGGCGCCAGCTCGCGCGAGAGCCGCTGGGGATCCCAGTGGGTCAGAGCCTCGAGCGGTGCCTGCAGCGCCTGGTGGCGACCCCAGAGGTTGTTGTTGCCCAGCAGGCCAGCCACGGAGCCGGCGGCCTCCAGACCGAAGCGATAGCCGTTGCCGACTAGGCGCTGGGCCCGCTCCAGCTCGGCCAGGGGCGGCGGAGCCTGCAGCAGCTCCTGGAGCACCCGTCGGATCTCCGCTTCCACGGCGGGGAGGTTCTCGCTTTCGCATACCGCCTCCAGCAACACCAAGCTGCCGGCTTCGAGGCCATTGAGGTCGAGGTCGATGCTTTCCACCAGCCGCAGCTGCTCGCGCAGGCGGGCCACCAGACGGCTGCGCCGGCCTTCGGCCAGCAGGGTGGTGAGCAGGTCGCAGCCGATCACCGCCTCCAGCTCGGAGGCGGGCGGCACCTGCCAGGCCATCAGCAACCGGGCCGCCTCCAGCCGCGGCAGCACCACCGTGTCTGACCCAGGCTGCAGACGCAGCGGCGCGGGCTCACTGGGGGCGCCTGGGACAGAAGGGTCTGACTCCCTGGCGGGTGCTGTTGCCCTTGCCATTGGCTTGCCCGGTCCCTTGCCCTTGCGCTTGCCGGGGCCCTGGCCCTTGGCAGCCGTCGTGGACTGGGGCTGGTCGGAGCGAGCCAGGCCAGCCAGGGCGGAGCGTTCCAGGTGCTCCAAGATCGCCCCATCGCCGAGGGGGCCAGCCACGGCCAGGCAGCAATTGTCGGCCTTGTAAAGGCGCTGGTGGAAGGCGGCCATCGCCTCGGCCCGGTGGCCTTCGAGGGCCTCGCGGCGACCCAGGATCGGCTGGCCATAGGCGTGGTCTGGGCAGGCCCGGCTCAGCAACTGCTGGAAGGCCACTTCCTCGGGCTGGTCTTCGCTCTGGGCCAGCTCTTCGAGCACCACCTGCCGTTCCAGGTCGAAATCCTGGCGGTCCAGCCGCGGCGCCAGCACCAGATCAAGCAGCAGGTCGATTGCCTCGGCCGCGGCGCTGGGGGGCACGAGCACGTGGTAATGCACATCATCAAATCCCGTGGCGGCGTTGCTGCTGCCGCCTAGGGCCTCGATCCGCAGGTCGAATTCACCGGCCCCCAGGCGCTCGCTGCCCTTGAACACCATGTGTTCGAGAAAGTGGGCCAGGCCCGATTCCGCTGGTGTCTCGGCGGCGCTGCCGGCCCGGCACCAGAAATCGAGGCAGGTCACAGGCGCCTGGGGCAGGTCGAGGCTGACGACCGCCACGCCCTGGCCTAAGCGCCGCTGCTGGGGCTCACCCAGGCCACCGCTGCTTTCGGTTCGGGAGACCGGCTCAGGGAGCCCCTTTGGCAGCCCGGCGGAGATCTGATCCGCAGTCCCATTGCCAGCCGAACCGGAGCTTGGCTCCGGGCCCAGCCCCGCAGGTCCAGGTGCAACCGCGTCTACTACCCCGTGCGAAACCACCAAATCCGTGACGCCGCATGTCAGGAGCTTCATTCTGCTGTCTGGCTGGCGATCCTGTTGTCAGGATCAGGGACGCCCCTGCGCCAAATCCAGCGTTGACGACCTCAGCTCCGGGCCCAGCTCCGGGCCCAGCCCTGGGGGTCCACCCCCTGATGGATGCCCTGGCCGACCGCATTCGCGCTTGCTGGCAGGGCCTGCCGGAGCTCGAACCCCTGGCGATCGACCCGGAACTCGAAGCGATCAGCGGCAGCCTTGATGGCGAGTCGCTGTTCATACGCAACGAGCTGCGCCGCTGCCGCGGGCTGCGCAAGCTCCACTTAGAGAACGCCCGGCTCGGGGCGGGGCTGCAGATCCTCCACTGCGTCTTTTTCCCCGATCCCCACTTCGACCTACCCGTCTTCGGCGCCGACATCGTCGCCGGTCGGGGCGTCGTGTCGGCCGCGATCGTTGATCTGTCTCCGGTGACCGGGTCCCTGCCCGAAAGCATCGCCGGCCCCCTTTCAACCCTGCCGCCGCTCACCTACAGCCAGGAACGCGACCTGCCCGACTGGGGCTCGATCTTTTCGCCCTTCGTGCGCTTCGTGCGCCCGGCTGATCGGGCCGAGGAGCTGCAGTTCGTTGAGGAGGTGGACCGCTTCCTGTCCGTGCTGGCCCAGGCCTGCCGCACGGCCGAGCCCCAGGCCAGCAACCATCCTCTTACTGTGGCCAGGCACGCGGGCCAGCTTTCCTATTGCAGGCAGCAGAAACGGAACGACAAGACCCGGCGGGTGCTGGAGAAGGCCTTCAACCCCCAGTGGGCAGACCGCTACATCGAGGAGCTGCTCTTCGACGACCCCAAGCTGGTGTGAGCCCATTTGGCCTGGGCCGCCGCCCTGCCCTGATCGCCGTGGCCGCCGTGGTGGCGGTAGCCGTTGCTTTTGGGCTGCTGCAACGGCGCCAGCAGCCCCGGCCTCTCCCCCAAGGGGCCGCCGCCAACGCCTCCCGGCCTGCGGCGCCACCCGCTCTGGAGGCCGTTTCAGCCCTGGGACGGCTCGAGCCGGCTGGAGACATCCGCAAGCTCGCTGCCCCGGTCACCGATTTCGGCGCCTCGCCGCGGCTCACCGGCCTCTACGTGCAGGAGGGCCAGCGGGTCAGGGCCGGTCAGGTGCTGGCCAGTTTTGACAACCGCCCAACCTTGCTGGCCCAGGAGAATCTGCTCCTGACCCGAATTGCAAGTTTGAGGCAGCAGCTCGAGCTGCTCGATCGTGAAACCAGCCGTTACCGCCAGCTCACCAACCGTGGCGTCTTTGCGATTGGCGCCCTAGAGGCGCGCGAGATCAAGGTGGTCGACCTGCGCGGTGACCTGCAGGAGGCCAAGGCCGAGCTGCTTAAGGTGCGCACCGATCTGGCCAAGAGCCAGCTGCTCGCTCCGATTGCTGGCCTGGTGCTGCGCATCAACACCCATCCCGGTGAGCGCCCAGGCGAGGCCGGCATCCTCGAGATCGGCGCCAACGACCAGATGGAGGCGGTGGCCGAGGTCTATGAGAGCGACATCAGCCGGGTGCGGCTTGGTCAGAGCGTGACGCTGACCAGCGAAAACGGCGGCTTCCAAGGCAGTCTCGCGGCCAAGGTGGTTCGCATCAGTCCCCAGGTGCGCCAGCGCCAGGTGCTCTCCACTGATCCCACCGGTGATGCCGATGCCCGGGTCGTCGAAGTGCGCCTAGCACTAGGCCCTGCCGAGATCCAACGGGTGCGCCAGCTGGCAGGCCTGAAAATCATCGCCCGCTTCACGCCGTGAATCCGCTGCTGGCGATCTGGTCGGGCCGCCGCATTCCCCTGGCCTGGTTGTTGCTGACGCGCCAACCGGTGCGCCTGGCCGTGGCCCTGGCGGGGATCAGCTTTGCGGGCATCTTGATGTTCATGCAGCTGGGCTTCCGTGATGCCCTGTTTGATGCCAGCGTCACGGTGCACAAAATGTTCAACACCGATCTGGTGTTGATGAGTCCGCGCACGAAAAGTTCGATCAGCATGGCCGGTTTCCCGCGCCGCCGGCTGGTTCAGGCCCTGTCCGATCCCCAGGTGCAAGGCATCTCGCCGGTGCACTGGAACCTGCTGCTATGGCGCAACCCAGAAACCCGCGGCACCCGCTCGATCCTGGCCCTCGGTTTTGAGCCCGGTGATCCCCTCTTCCATGATCCGGCCCTGACGGCCAAATCGTCCCTACTGACCCAGAAAGGCAGGGTCTTGTTTGATGAGCGCTCCCGCAATGAATTCGGCCCGGTGGCCAGCTGGTTCCGCCAGGGACGCACGGTCGAGAGCGAAGTGTCCGGTAAGCGCTTGCGGGTGGCTGGCCTGTTTGCCGTCGGTCCCTCCTTCGGCGCCGATGGCAACCTGCTCACCAGCAGCGAAACCTTCCTAAGCCTGCTGCCGAATACGCCCTCAGGCAGTATTGAGCTGGGCCTGATTCGGCTGCGGCCCGGCGCCGATCCAGACGCTGTCGCTAAACGGCTGCGCCAGCGCTTACCGAAGGACGTGATTGTGTATACGCGCAATGGCTTTATTGAGATGGAGAAGGATTACTGGCGTAGCAGTACGGCCATTGGCTTCATATTCACCCTCGGTGCCGGCATGGGCTTTGTGGTGGGATGCGTGATCGTGTATCAGATTCTCTATTCCGATGTCAGCGATCACCTGCCCGAATACGCCACCTTGATGGCCATGGGCTACAAGCTCAGCAGCCTGCTGGGGGTGGTGGCGAGGGAGGGATTCCTGCTGGCGGTGCTCGGCTATCTGCCGGCCTATGGGGCCGGCCTGGTTCTCTATAGCGTGATCAAATCAGCCACGAAACTGCCGGTGCAGATGGATCCCGATCGGGCCGTGGTGGTTTTCACGATGATTCTGGTGATGTGCATGGGTTCGGCCGCCCTGGCCATGCGCCGCCTGGCTGATGCCGATCCGGCGGAGATCTTCTGAGCGATGCAGTCAGGTTCTGATCAAGCGGCCAGGCAGCCAGCCCCCCAAGGTCCGCCGGCCATCGAGATTGCCGGGCTGAGCCATTGGTATGGCGAGGGCAAGATGCGCCGCCAGGTGCTCGAAGGCGTGGATCTTTCGATTACAGCCGGCGAGGTGGTGTTGCTCACCGGCCCTTCTGGCTGCGGGAAAACCACCCTGCTCACCCTGGTCGGGGCCCTGCGCCAGGTGCAGGCCGGCCAGGTGAAGGTGTTCGGCCAGGAGCTGGCAGGGTCTAGCCGGGCTGAGCGCCAGCAGCTGCGCCGCTCGATTGGCATGATTTTTCAGGGCCACAACCTGCTGCGCTGCCTCAGCGCCGAGCAGAACGTGCAGATGGGCGCCGACCTGCTGGCAGGCCTCAGTTACCGGGCCCGCCGCGACCAGGCGCGCGAATGGCTGCGGGCCGTGGGCCTGGGCGACCAGCTGCACAAGCTGCCCCACGACCTCTCCGGCGGCCAGAAGCAGCGAGTGGCGATCGCCCGGGCCCTGGCCACCCGGCCGAGGCTGCTGCTCGCCGATGAACCGACAGCCGCCCTCGACAGCCGCACCGGCCGCGATGTGGTGGTGTTGCTCCACGGCCTGGCCAAAGAGCAGGGCTGCGGTGTGTTGATGGTGACCCACGATCCCCGCATCCTCGATTTGGCCGACCGGGTGCTGCGCATGGAGGATGGCAAGGTGGTGGATAGCGCCGCTGCCGATCCCCTGGCGCCGGGCCAGCTGGCTGTGGGTTAACCCAAAAGTGGTGTCGACCAACCCAGCCATCGGCAACCAGGGCCGCGGCTGAGTTCCCTCCCGGCTAGGGGGCTGGCTAAGAGCGATGACAGATCCTCTGGCCCCGTGACACGCCGCGGGTCCCCTTCCTTGGCAGCTGGGTCCATGGCTGGCCGCAACCCCCACGAAACGGTTTTCCGCCCAGGTCTCCCGGGCCCCTTGAGTAAGGTGAAAGCTCTCTCCACCGAACCGGCCCGCCGATGTCGAAGCGCAGGAATCTCAAGAAGGAAAAGCAAGAACGCAACCGGGCCTATGCCCGCAAGTTCAAGAAGCGCAAACTGCGTAATGACGGCCGCGGCGAAGGTGCTGGCAATGGCGTCACTGGCACGGCTAACAACGGCGGCGCTGCCGACTGAGCAGGCCAAAGCCCCCTGGCTGGGGTGGTCTGCTCTGTGTGGGGATCCTGAGGGGTCCCCCTTTTTTTAGGTGTCCTGGCCCTTCGCCTGCTTCGACGAACCCATGTTTCTCAGCGTCGTCATCCCCACTTACAACCGCCGGCCGATCCTGGAGAAAGCGCTGTGCGCCCTCGAGCGGCAGCAGCTGGGCGGCCCGATCGACGCCTATGAGGTGGTGGTCGTTGATGACGGCTCCAGCGATGACACGGTGGCCTGGCTGCGGGCCGAGGCGGCGTCGTTCCCCCATGTGCGCCTGATTGAGCAGGACCACGGCGGACCGGCCGAGGGCCGTAACCGCGGCGTGGAGCATGCCCAAGGCGACGTGATCGTCTTTATTGATAGCGATCTGGTGGTGACCGAAGGCTTCCTGCTCGCCCACGCCAGCGCCCTACACGACCACTGGCAGCGCCACCGCGATCGCCTCTGTTTCACCTATGGGGCCGTCATAAACACGGCCAATTTCGAGGATCCCACCAGCGAGCCCCACAAGCTGCGCGATCTCTCCTGGGCCTATTTCGCCACGGGCAATGTGGCGATCGATCGCCAGCTGCTGGAGCGCAGCGGCCTGTTTGACACCCGCTTTCGGCTCTATGGCTGGGAAGATCTTGAACTCGGCGAGCGCCTGCGCCGCCTCGGCGTGGTGCTGGTGCGCTGCCCTGAGGCTGTTGGCTACCACTGGCATCCGGCCCTGAGCCTGGCCCAAGTGCCCCGCCTGATTGAGGTGGAGCAGGAGCGGGCGAAAATGGGTCTGGTTTTCTACCGCAAGCACCCCACCCGCCGGGTGCGCTTCATCATCCAGTTCACCCTGCTGCACCGCCTGCTCTGGGAGCTGCTCACAGTGGGAGGCTTGCTGAATGAGCGCAGTCTGAGGCCCCTGCTGGCCTGGTTGATCCGCCGCGGCAAGCCTGGCCTGGCCATGGAGCTGTTGCGCCTGCCCCTCAACCGCATCGGCGTGCGGGCCCTCTATGCCGAAGCCCGCGCCGCTGGCTTGGCTTGAAGTCCTGGACAAAACTCCTGGTCTCAAGACCGGCAGAATGGCCCAGGCGGCAAACCGGCCCGGCGAGCGGGGCCCATTTGATAGGTTGGCCGGGTCCTTAATAAACCGCACACCTGTCCGTTTCGGGTGACCAGGCATGGGCTGTTCCGCTCCTGCCACCGGGCTGGCCTTCTGGCCTTGCCCCTGACCAAGCGACCGATTTCCGGTCCTTTGGCCAACCCCATGGTCCCTGGCAGGTGGAGGCGAACCCGAAACCCCAACTCCAATGGCTGTTGTCACACTCGCAGAAATGATGGAGGCGGGTGCCCACTTTGGGCACCAAACACGCCGCTGGAATCCCAAGATGGCGCGCTACATCTATTGCGCCCGTAATGGTGTTCACATCATCGACCTCGTGCAGACCGCCGTCTGCATGAACAACGCCTACAAGTGGACCCGCAGTGCCGCCCGCAGCGGCAAGCGTTTCCTCTTTGTCGGCACCAAGAAACAGGCTTCCGAAGTGATCGCCCAGGAGGCCACCCGTTGCGGCGCGTCTTTTGTGAACCAGCGCTGGCTGGGCGGCATGCTCACCAATTGGACGACGATGCGTGCCCGTATCGATCGCCTCAAGGATCTAGAGCGCATGGAGTCCTCTGGCGCCATCGCTATGCGGCCCAAGAAAGAAGCCGCCGTGCTGCGCCGTGAACTTGAGCGGTTGCAGAAGTATCTCGGTGGTCTCAAGAACATGCGCCGCCTCCCCGATGTGGTGATCCTGGTCGACCAACGTCGTGAGACCAACGCCGTGCTTGAGGCCCGCAAGCTCGATATCCCCCTGGTGTCGATGCTCGACACCAATTGCGATCCCGACCTCTGCGACGTGCCGATCCCCTGTAACGACGATGCCGTGCGTTCGGTGCAACTGGTGCTCGGACGGCTGGCCGATGCCATTAATGAAGGTCGCCATGGCGCCCAGGATCAGCGCGCTGGCTACGAAGACGAAGAAGGCTGAAGCCTGAATCGGTCCTGATTTCATCCCCTCTAACGCCCTACCCCCCCACTCCCCGCCCTCCGATGGCTGAGATCTCAGCGAAGCTGGTCAAGGAACTGCGCGACAAGACCGGCGCAGGCATGATGGATTGCAAGAAGGCCCTCGGTGAGTCCGGTGGCGACACCGCTAAGGCCACCGAATGGCTGCGCCAGAAAGGCATTGCGACGGCCGAGAAAAAATCCGGCCGCACGGCCGCTGAAGGCGCGATCGGTAGCTACATCCACACCGGAGCCCGGGTCGGTGTGCTGGTTGAACTGAACTGTGAAACTGATTTCGTCGCCCGCGGCGATCTCTTCCAAGACCTGCTGCGCAATGTCGCCATGCAGATCGCGGCCTGCCCCAACGTTGAATTCGTCAGCACCGCCGACATCCCCAAGGACGTTTCGGAGCGCGAAAAATCGATCGAAATGGGTCGCGACGACCTGGCCGGTAAGCCCGATGCCATGAAGGTGAAAATCGTCGAAGGCCGCATCGGCAAGCGGCTCAAGGAGCTCGCCCTGCTCGAGCAGCCGTTCATCAAGGACAGCGCCATCACCGTGGAAGAGCTGGTCAAGCAGGTGGCCGGCAAGATCGGCGAGAACATCCAGATCCGCCGCTTCACCCGTTACACCCTGGGTGAAGGCATTGAGGTTGAGCAAAGCGACTTCGCCGCTGAAGTCGCCGCCATGACCATCTCCGCCTGAGCCGCCGGCCCCATTGCATCCCAACAGCAGCCCCCTGGCGGAGGCCGAGCGCCAACTGGAGCTGCAAAGGCAGCTGATCTTGGTGCTCACTCCAGAGCTCTATCGCCAGTTGGCCCTTTATCTGCAAGTGCTCCGCAAGGGCCTGTTGCACTCGGTGCAGCAGGCCTGTTTCCATTTGGCAACCCAGACCTACCCGGAGCGCTTCAGTGCCATCGGTGCCAGCCGCCGCAGGGAGCTGCAGGAGCGGCTGCAGGCCCTAGTGCAGCGCTGCAACTGCCTGCTCACCGTTGAACAGCTAATGGGCTTGGCGGCCCAGCTGCAAAGCCGCCAGGAACGGCAGCGGCGGCGTGACCAGCAACGCCTGTTGCTGGCCCTGGCCGCGGAACAGGACAACCAGGACGACTCGGATGATGGCGAAAGTAGCCAAGGGGACGACTTAGGGCCCGTGTCGTCGCCCCAGCAGCGGGGCTCAGTGCATTTGGGCCTCGACTTGCCGCTTAGTGCCGATCTCTTTGGTGAGGGCTTCGAGGGTTTGAGTGCCTGGCTAGCAGGGTTTGCCAAACTGCCGGATTCCAATCCATCAGGCCCGACGGCAGCTTCGGCCGATTCAGACGCGGGCGGCCAGGAACCCCTGGGTTCGGCGGCAGAGGACTGCACGCCCAGTGTCGACCCGGATCTGGAGTCAGGCCAGGCCCTAGATCTCGCTTCTGGTCCAGCCCCTGACCCGGAGCCGGCCGACGAACCGAACCGTCCTGCTGATCAGGACCTTGATGAAGAAAGGGCGTTGGGCACCGAGCTGTTCAACGAGCTGGGCCTGGCAATCGCTCTGAGTAGTGCGGGGCCCGAAGACCCGGCCCGGATCCAGGGCGGCCAAAACGTTCCGGGTCAAGTGTCTGACTCTGGACCTCAAGATTTTGATCAGTCTCCAGGCATTGATCAGACCCCAGGCATTGATCCTGATCAGGATCTAGGCGAAGACTCCACGCAGGGACAGGACCAATCAGGTCAGGCTCCCAGGGCTCAGGACCGTTCTGCCCAGGCGTCCCCGCCGCCCAGCCCTGGCTCAACCCAGCAGCCCGGGGGCCAGGCGGGCTCCGGCCCCCGTCCGGGTCGCTCCGGGCGTCCCCCGTTACGGCGGAGCGCTGGTGGTAGCGGGCGCCCACGGATTGTTGCCCCTGAGGGCTCGGCCGAGGAGTTCCAGTTCTTCCAGACCCTGTTCGCCATGGCCGCCGAAGGGTTGGGTCGGGATTCGCCCGGCCTGGCCAGCCCCCGGTCCCCCGAGTCCGGCCAGGGTTCCGGGCACGACAGCCCTGATGGCCCTGGTGATGCCCCCCCTGGCGATTCCTTGCTTCCGCCCGAGTCGGCTGCCCAGGGAGAGGGCCACTCCCAGGCGGTGCTGCCCATCCCGATCGAACTGTTGCGCCAGGCAGGTGACCTCGGCGGGCCGCCGGCCCGGGCGAGCTGGCAACCGGAGGGCTCCTTGATGCCGAAGGACGCTCCCAGCCTGCTGGCCTGGTGGGAGGCCCTCGATGGGGCCTTGCAGCGGCGCCTGCGCAACCTCTCGAATGCGGTCAACGGCGAGCTGGTGCGGCTGGGCATTACGCGCAGCCATCTACCGATCTCCCTGCTGGATGCCGTGCTTAAGGGCCAGTTCGATCCCCTGCCGGCGCCGGCCAATCTGGTGCGGGTGCACTTGCCCTTCGGTGGCGATACCCCCGACACCAGCCCCGGGGAAGCCAGCGCCAGCTTCCCCCTTGGTGGGCCGCTGGACATGGTGGTGCTGCTGCTGCGGCCGGCCGATCTGGAATTCGAGACCCCGGCCCTGCGGGTCTGTCGCCGTCGCCTGGAGCAGACCCGGGCCCGATTGCGCACAATGGCCCAACGGCACCGCTACTGGCAGCGGCGTGTGCAGGCCCTTGAGGCAGAGCGGCAGTGGTTTCAGGACAGTCCCAACCCCAGCCGCGAGCCCGGTTAGCCGGCGCCGCCCCCGGGCCGGCCAGCCCCGGCGCAGGGGCGGCATCGCCCACCGCCGCGAGCTCCACCCCCGCGACACCTACCGCCGCGACACCTACCGGAGGATCCGCCGCCTTTTCCCAATGGGTTCGGCCCCTGCAACAGGCCCTAGAGCTGGAGGCACAGCGCGGCTTCGCCAATCTCCAAGGGCGCCGCGAACAGTTCAGCACGTTCCTGGCGCGCCAGTGCGGGGAGCCTCCGGCTGGCCTGTCGTCCCCAGATCAGGGGGCCCTGCGCCAGCTCGCTGACGACTACCGCCTCTACGACAGCTTCAGCCAGGCCCGTCGCCAGAGCCTGGTGCGCCGCAGCCGCCAGCGCCTGCACGACATCCAGCGGGGCCTGCAGCCCGTTGCGCCGCCGGCGCCGCCGCGTCTGACCCGGGTCAAGGAGACCCCGGGCGAGGCGCCCAGCCGCCCGTTGGCCGGCCTCCAGCCCCAGACCCCCCTGGGCCAGATTCGCGGCATTGGTCCCAAGAGTGCCGAAAAACTGGCCGCCCTGGGCCTGCTCGTCGCCCGAGATCTGATTCGCTATTATCCGCGCGACTATCTCGATTACGCCAACCTGGTGCGCATCGCTGCCCTAGAGCCGGGCTCCACCGCCACGATCGTGGCCACGGTGCGGCGCACTAGTAGTTTCACTAGCCCCCGCAATCCCAATCTTTCGATCCTGGAACTGCAGCTGCAAGATCCCACCGGTCGCCTGCGGGTGACCCGCTTTTTCGCCGGCAAGCGCTTCAGCTCGCCGGGTTGGTTGAAGTCCCAGGAGCGCCAGTTTCCGGCCGGTTGCACGGTGGCGGTCAGTGGCCTGGTCAAGGAAACCCCTTATGGCCCCGGCTTCCAGGAGCCGCTGATGGAGGTGCTGGAGAGTCCGAATGCGCCCGTTCAGAGCCGCCAGATTGGCCGGCTCCTGCCTGTCTACGGGCTCACCGAGGGCCTGACGGCTGATCGGGTTCGCCAGGCTGTTGAGCCCCTACTGGCGGCGGTGCAGGCCTGGGGCGACCCCTTACCCGGCCAGTTGTTGCAGCAGCAGCAGCTCCTGGATTTGCCTACGGCCCTGGTGCAGATCCATCAGCCAGACGACCAGCAGCAGCTGGCGGCGGCCCGGCGGCGCCTGGTGTTCGATGAATTTCTGATGCTGCAGCTCGGGCTGCTGCAACGGCGCCGCCAGCTCACCACCAACCCGGCGCCGCCCCTGGCCTTGGCGGCCCCTAGGGGCCAGGGGACAGCCGCAGGCGGGTCTGGCGAGGCCGACGGCCTGATGGCGGCCTTCTTGAAGCTGCTGCCTTTTCCGCTCACCGGCGCCCAGAGGCGGGTGCTGGCCGAGATCCATGTCGATCTGGCTCGGGACCAGGCGATGGCTCGGTTGGTGCAGGGGGATGTCGGCAGTGGCAAAACCGTGGTGGCGATTGCGTCCCTGCTCACGGCGATCGATGCGGGCTGCCAGGGGGCCCTGATGGCGCCCACGGAGGTGCTGGCGGCCCAGCACTACCAAAAGCTCTGCGAGTGGCTGCCCCAGCTGCATGTGAGCGTTGCCTTGCTCACGGGTTCGACCCCGGCCAAGCGGCGGCGCGAGCTGCTGGCCGACCTCGACAACGGCACCCTCAAAATTCTGGTGGGCACCCATGCCCTGCTGGAAGATCCGGTGCGCTTCGCCCGCCTCGGCTTGGTGGTGGTTGATGAGCAACACCGCTTTGGCGTGCACCAACGCCATCGATTGCTCAATAAGGGCCTGCAACCCCACCTGCTGACGATGACGGCGACGCCGATTCCCCGCACCCTGGCCCTCTCGATCCATGGCGATCTCGATGTCAGCCAGATCGATGAATTACCGCCAGGCCGCACACCGATTCGTACCCTGCTGATTAAGGCCAGCGAGCGCCAACAGGCCTACGACCTGATTCGCCGCGAGGTAGAGGCCGGCCAGAGGGCTTATGTGGTTTTGCCCCTGGTAGAGGAGTCGGAGAAGCTCGAATTGCGCTCGGCAGTGGAGGTTCATCGCCAGCTCAGCGAGGAGGTGTTCCCTGACCTCAGCGTCGGTCTGCTGCATGGCCGCCTAGCCAGCGCCGAGAAGCAGGCGGCGATCGGAGCCTTTGCCGCGGGCGAGACCCAGGTGTTGGTGTCGACCACGGTGGTGGAGGTCGGGGTGGATGTGCCGGAGGCGAGCGTGATGGTGATCGAGCATGCCGATCGCTTTGGCCTGTCCCAGCTGCACCAGCTGCGCGGCCGGGTCGGCCGGGGTGCGGCGGCCTCCCATTGCCTGCTGATCAACGACAGCCGCAATGCCCAGGCCCGCCAGCGGCTGGAGGTGTTGGTGCGCTCCAGTGATGGCTTCGAGATCGCCGAGATGGACCTGCGCCTGCGCGGTCCGGGCCAGGTGCTGGGCACGCGCCAATCCGGCCTGCCGGATCTGGCCCTGGCTAGCCTCAGCGACGATGGGGCCGTGCTCGACCAAGCCCGGGAGGCAGCCCAGGCCCTGATGGCCAGCGATCCCGACCTCGCCCAACACCCGGCGCTGGCCGCCGCCCTGGCCGAACAACGCCAGCGGCTCACCCAGCTGGATCGGCTCAACTAAGGGGTCGATGGAGGCGGATCGCGATGGCCTGTCCCCTCTGCATGTCTGCTGCAGGCTGTCCTTTGAATATGGTCCGCTGAATCCGGTCCGCTGAATATGGTCCGCTGAATCCGGTCCTCCTAATCCGGTCTTCCTAATCTGATCCTCTGAATCCGGGCTTCTGAAACCGGTTTGAGCCGCCTGCGGCCCCGCTTGAATGGCTGGTGGAACTGGGTGCTGCTGGCCCTTCCCTGACGCCATGACCCCTGAAGCCCCAGTCCAACGCCCCTGGAGCCCCATCCCGATCGCGGAGACGGGGGAGCCCTTGCTCGCCATCCCCGCTTCCCTGCTGCGCCTGGAGCCCCATCCCTACCGGGCCCTGGGTGCTCCCTATGGAGCCCAGGGCGATCCCTTTCGCCTGCGTTCAAGAGTGGTGGAGCAACTGCTGGCGGCCGAGCGCGGCCTGGCCGCCCTGCGGCCGGGCTGGAGGCTGCTGATCTTCGATGCCTGGCGGCCTCTGGCGGTGCAGCGCTTTATGGTCCAGCAGGCGATTGGCGAGCAATGCCGATTGCAGGGGGTGGATCCCCAGGAGCCATCGGCGGCCTTGGCGGCGATCGTGACGGAGGTGGGCCGCTTCTGGGCGCCCCCCAGCGATGATCCGGCCACGCCGCCGCCCCACAGCACCGGCGCCGCCGTGGACCTGACCCTGGCAGCCGTAGCGGGGGCCGCTGGCGAGGCGCAGCCGCTCGACCTGGGCAGCCCGATTGATGCGATCGGGGCCGTGTCGGAGCCCGACCACTTTTCGGCGGCTGCCAGAGCCATGCCCACTGCGGAGGCGGCCCACTGGCATGGCCGGCGCCAGCTGCTGCGCCAGGTGATGGAAACGGCGGGCTTTGCCCAGCACCCCAACGAGTGGTGGCATTTCAGCCTGGGTGACCAGCTCTGGGCCTGGCGCACCGGCGCCCAGACAGCTCGCTATGGCCGCTGGTTGGCGGAGTCAGACGTCTGAACAGCTGGCCTGATGAGCCTGGCCCCAAGAGCCGGCCACAAGGTTTCGAGCTAAGCCTCGGCCCGCCGGAGTTACTCCTTGGGCAACAGGGCGAGCACGGCTTCGCGGCCAAGCGAGTGGATGTGGTCGCCGAAGCTGCGGCGGCCTCCGGCCTCGCCCCAGCCGCGCAGCAGGGGTTCCAGAGTGGTTTCGAGGCTGTCAAGGTTGAGACGCTCGAGGTAGGGCTCAGCCAGGCGGCTGAGGTTGGGGGTACCCCCCAGCCAGAGCTGGTATTGGTTAGGGCCGCTACCCACCAGGCCCAGTTCGGCCATGTAGGGCCGGGCGCAGCCATTGGGACAGCCGGTGACGCGCACCAGGATCGGACGCTCGATTTGTAGCTGGCGCAACTGGCTTTCCAGTCGCTCAAGGATCGCGGGCAGGCCCCGTTCCGCTTCGGTCACCGCCAGGCCGCAGAGGGGCAGGGCCGGGCAGGCGAGGGCGTGGCGGGCCAGCAGGGTGGTTTCGCCGGGGTTGTCGATGCCGAGCGCCGCTAGGGCGGCAACCACACTGGCCTTCTGGGCGGGGCCGATGTTGCAGAGCAACAGGTCTTGATTGGGGGTGAGGCGGATCTCTAGCTGGTAGGTAGCCACCAGTTGGCGCAGCCCCGCCTTGAAGGCGCCGGAGATTCGGCCACTGAGCACGGGCAGGCCCACAAACCAACGGCCATTGCCCTGGCGATGCCAGCCCAGGTAGTCCTCCAGTTTGCTGGTGGGCTCGGCGTGGAGCGCCTTGATCGGCTGGGTGAAGTAGCGGTCGGTCAGTTCCGTTTTGAACCAGGCGACGCCGCGCTCGTGGATCAGATATTTCATGCGCGAATGGCGCCGCTGCTGGCGATCGCCGTGGTCCCGTTGCAGGGCGGCAATCGCCTGCACCAGATCGAGCACATGCTCGGCCGCCACATAGCCGAGCGGATCGGCGGTGCGGGCGAAGGTCTCTTCCTTGTTATGGGTGCGGCCCATGCCACCGCCCACATAAACATTGCAGCCACGCAACTTGCCGTTGGGATAGGCGAAGGCCACCAGGCCGATGTCCTGGGTGAGCAGGTCCACTGAGTTGTCGCCGGGAACAGTCACGGCGATCTTGAACTTGCGCGGCAGGTAGGTGGAGCCGTAGAGGGGCTCGTTGACATCGCCGCTGAACACACCGCCTTCCAGTTGGCGCTTACGCACCTTTTTCACCGGGGCGCTTGGCTTGATTCGGTAGCTCAGTTCGCCATCGACCCAGAGGTCCAGGTAAGAGCCCTCGGCGGCGGTGGGGGTGAGCAGGTCGGCAATCTCATCGGCGAGGCGGCGAGCCGCCGGGTAGGCGCCCTTCTCATACGGCGCTGCCGGCGCCATCACGTTGCGGTTGATGTCACCGCAGGCGGCCAGGGTGGAGCCCATGGAGCGCACAATCGTGCCGATCACCTCCTTGAGGTTGTCCTTGCGCACGCCATGCATCTGGAAGGCCTGGCGGGTGGTGGCCCGCAGGCTGGCGTTGCCGAGCCGATCGGCCAGCTCGTCCATGGCCAGAAACAGGCTGGCGGGGATGCGACCGCCGGGGCTGCGCAGGCGCAGCATCATCTGCCAGTCCTTCTCCTGGCCTTTCTGGCGGTTTTCGCGGTTGTCCTGTTGGTAGCTGCCGTGGAATTTGAGCAGCTGCACGGCGCCATCACTGAAGTGGTGGGCCTCGTTGGCTAGTTCGGTGGCCAGGGGTTCTTTGAGGTAGCCGCTGTCGGCCTTGAGCTGTTCGAACTTGGTCGGGTCGCTGCCGCTGGCCAGGCTGGCAAAGGCCCCCTGATCGCCCTGCAGCTGCGGCGGCACCCCCACCGGGGTCTTGGTTGTCGGGATCAGGGCCTGCTGCAAGCCATCCGGGGAATCTGAGGGGTGCCCTGGAGTCACGGTCACAGCATCGCCTTTATCAAGTTCGACCGTAGCGAAACGCCCCTAGCGATCAGCGTGCGGGGTTACATGTCCCTAGGGGGGAGGTTGGGTGCGGGTGGGCTGGCCTGGCTCCTGGGTCCGTTCTGGTTCCAAGCGCCCGCAGGGGCTCCAGGCCTGGCCTAATCCTCGGCAACGGGGCAGCAGCCCCAGCGGCATCCCAGGCCCCTGCCCCTCCATACACTCAGCCCATTGCTTGCGCCAGCCCCGTGTCGACCTTTCTGCTTGAGATCGGCACCGAGGAGCTGCCCGCCGATTTCGCCCGCCTGGCCCTGCCCCAGCTCGAAGCCCTGGTACGCCGTGACCTAGCCGAGCGGCGCCTGAGCCACGGACCCGTCACCGTCACCAGCACCCCCCGCCGCCTGGCCCTGCTGGTGGCGGATCTGCCCGCGGCCGCCGCCGACCTGGAGGAGGAGCGCAAGGGGCCGCCGGCGGCCCAAGCCCTCAAGGAGGGCGTTCCCACCCCGGCTGCGATCGGGTTCGCCAAGCGCTGCGGCATCGAGGCCAGCGCTTTGGAGGTGCGCGACACCCCCAAGGGACCGTTTGTGTTCGCCCGGGTGCGGGAACCAGGCCTGCCGGCGGCCGACCTGCTGGCCGCCTGTATCCCCCAGTGGATCTCCGGCCTGCAGGGGCGCCGCTTCATGCGTTGGGCCGAGGGCGAAAGCCGCTTTTCCAGGCCCGTGCGCTGGCTCGTGGCCCTGCTCGATGGCGCCGTCATTCCGGTGACCCTCTTGGGCAGTGATCCCTTGGTGAGCGCCGGCCGCCTCACCCGCGGCCATCGGCTGCATGGAGCCCAGGCTGGGGAGGGAACCCCTGGGGCCACCGCTGTCTCCATCGCCACCGCCAGCGCCTACGCCGACACCCTGGCGGCCGCGGGGGTGGAGGTGGATCGACAGCGCCGCGCAGCCACGATCCGCGCTGCCGTGGACGCGGCCGCCGCTGCCCTGAACGCCCGCCCTGACCTGCCCCAAGAGCTCTTCGATGAACTCACCGACCTGGTCGAGGCGCCCCTGCTGATCGAAGGCACAGTGCCCGACGCCTATCTGGCCCTGCCGGCCGAGGTGCTCAGCACGGTGATGCGTTCCCACCAGCGCTATATCCCCCTCTATCGCCAGCAGGCTGAGATCGATCCGCTGGCCCTTGATGCCCGCTCCAGCCTGCTGCCCAGCTTCCTCTGCATCGCCAACAGCCTGCCCGCCGCCACAGGCACGGTGCGGCGGGGCAATGAGCGGGTGCTCAAGGCACGCCTGGCCGATGCCGAGTTTTTTGTGGCTGCTGATCGGTCCGTGGCCAGCATTGATCGACGCGACCAGCTCGAGCGGGTCACCTTCGCCGAGGGGCTCGGCAGCCTGCTCAACCGGGTCGAGCGGCTGGAGTGGTGCACCGATGTGTTGCTGGAGCTGCTGGAGCTGGGCGAGCAAGAGGCTGCCCACGCCCGCCGCGCCGCCCACCTCTGCAAGCACGATCTGGTCAGCCAGATGGTGGGCGAATTCCCCGAGCTCCAGGGGGTGATGGGCGGCAAATACCTGCTGGCCGAGGGCGAACCGCGGCCCGTGGCCCTAGCCGTGCTCGAGCATTACTTGCCCCGCGGCGCCGGCGATGCGTTGCCCTCCTCCACGGCCGGTGCTGTGGTGGCCCTGGCGGAACGGCTGGAGCTGCTGCTGAGCATTTATGCGAAGGGGGAGCGGCCCAGCGGTTCTTCCGACCCCTACGCCCTGCGCCGGGCCGGCAACGGCCTACTACAGATCCTCTGGCACCAGCGCTGGCGCCTTGATCTCCAGGCCCTACTGGAGCGCTCCTGCGCCCATTGGGCCGAGCTGCTGCCCGCCTTTGGGGTCGACGCCAAGGTCCTGGCGGCGGACCTGGGTGATTTTCTGCGCCAACGGCTGGTGAGCCTGCTCGAGGAGGAGGGCTTGCCGGTGGATCTGGTCCAGGCGGTGGCAGGCGCTGGGGTGGCGATCGATCGGGTGCTGGCCGATCCTGCCGATGCCCGTCAGCGGGCCGAGCTGCTGGTGGCCCTGCGCGCCAATGGCCAGTTGGCGGCGCTGCAGGCCGTGGTCACCCGGGCGGCCCGCCTGGCGGCCAAGGGGGACCTAGCCCCGGATGTGCTTTCGGCCCAGGGGGTGGTGTCTCCCGAGCTGTTTGAGAAGCCCAGCGAGTCCGCCATGCTGGCCGTGCTCCAGGACCTGGAGCCAATTGCCTCAGGCAAGGGCACGGAGCGTTATCAGGCCCTGGCCGATGGCCTGGCCGAGGGGGCCGCTGCCCTGGCGGCGTTCTTTGATGGCGACGAGAGCGTGCTGGTGATGGTCGACGATCCGGCCGTGCGCCGCAACCGGCTCAATCTGTTGGGCCTGTTGCGCAATCAGGCGGCGGTGCTGGCCGAGTTCGAGCGCCTCAACGGCTGAATAATGGGGGGCTGAGCCCAGGCCAGGGCGCCGCAGTAGCCCTCCGGTAAGGCCAGCGCCAGCAGGTTTAGGGGTGGGCTATCAGCCCCCTTGCCGAGCGCATCCAGCCCCGCTAACCCCAAACCGCTGCACTTGAGTTGGGCTTCTAGTCGGCACCAGTGGGCCAATAGGAAGGCGCGTTGCTGCTGCGCCGGCAAGAGGCCCAGGGCCAGATGGTCTTGCTCGGAAAGCACCCGCGACGCCAGGCGCTCCAAATTGAAGTGGCGAGCCAGCCGTTCCGTATCCACTCCCACGGCCTGGCTGGGATGGAGCGCCAGCAACACCAGATCGCCGGCATGGGAGCCATTGAACTGGGGGGGCACAGGCAGAGCAGGAGTAGGGGCCAGATAGGGCTTGCCTCGATGCCCCGATTGGATGTCTACGGCCAAGGGTTTGACGCCAAGGACTTCAGCTAGTAGGAGCTTTAACCCTGAGCGGGCCAGCCCATGGCGCCAACGGTCCTGGGGCTGGCGAAAGGCCACCAGCCGTGCCCGCTCGGTCGCGTTCAAATGCTGGCTGAGGGCCTGGGGGAAGGGACTCACGCTGGGGTCCTGCGGAGCAGCGGCCTGCTGCAGCCAGTCCAGTTGCACAACGATGGGAGGATCTTGGGGACCCAGCGCCATCAACAACTGGGCCCGAGCCGGGAGGGGATCGGCGAGATCCCAGCGCAGGGGCGTCTGGATCGACAAAGCAGGGAGCTTTAGGGGAGGACCGGCAGCCAACCTATCGAAGGGTCGCGTATTGGCTGGGATTGATCCAGCATATAAGTTTCTAATGTCTTTCAATCACTGGGCACTCTCAGGTCTTCTTTGAGGCATCTATGAGTGGCTTTCTGTTTAAGAAACTTGTTGCCTGTGGGGCAACTATTGCCCAGTCAAAAGAACTAGCTTGAAATCAGTCGAGATCCACAAGCTGAGGATTGGTCCTATTGTGATCAGAATGAGAAATCCATTGATTAGAAGGCTTCCCAGACCTATGTCAGGCCAAGAGCGACTGTCTTTTCAAAGCACATGAAGCTTAAATACTGGAGTCTTTGGCTGATTCGGTGAGGATTTTACTGTGATCAGATAGGGATAATTTGCTGGATTCGATGGCCGCAGTTCCCGTCTCCAGGGAGAGCGTATCCGGCAAGACTTGCATCCATATGTGGCTTAAAAATACATCACTTTAAGAACATATTTGCGCCAGCTTGGGATGGGATTCTTGTGTCTCTTTGTACTCTTATCGTTGCCTTGCATGGGTTTGCAAGTCATTGCCATGAATTTAATGCCAATCGTGTCGAGGAAGAATTTACGTTGCCATATTCAATGGACAGACATGGTTAATGCAAAATATGCAATAATGTGGCCAATTGTTTTGTGGCAGGCGGCCAGGCTGGGATTCGCGCTTCTCACTTACATGCTGCTTGGTTCGGCGTTCAATCCCCCCCATATCCCCTCCGGGGGATATGGGGGGGGATATGGCAGTAAGTTAAGATATGTTGGCATCTGTGTCAATTTAGGAGTTATGAACCTGCATCCACAACTCAATCAAAACTACTGGCGTCTTAAGCGGGTTGTAGCCGACGGGATTCTGAGATCTGGTCTTAGGCGCCAATTCATTTTTGCTTCTAATAATAAGCTATTTTTGTCTATGATGTATGGATGTGTAACCTACAAGCGAAATACCCTCGGCCTTTTTACTACAGGCAGGGAGACACTTGCCTGCCTTAGGCAAAACAGTGTTAGATTGTTACTTAGCACGATAGATCTTGATGATGGTTCCGGTGATGAATTAATAGCCCAGGCCCGCCTGATTAATCCTTCGCTGCGCTGTGTATTGATCGCCGATCATCATCACTACCCCCAAGAACAAGCTTTTAAGTGGCGATCCCCTGTGATTGTATCCACTAAGGATATCGGTGATGAAAGTGAACCCTGGAATCAGGCCATGGTAGCTGCCCTGGCCAATACCACATATCGCAGCCCATCCATTCCCAATCACCTAGTTATTGATGACGATAAAAACACAATTAAGCTCTCGCCACGGGAGCGCCAAATGCTGGAATGCTTTGCCCTTGGCCTCACCAATGCTCAAGCCGCTGAAAAGTTAAGTCTTAGCCCCCAGAGCACCAAAACCTACAGTAGAAATCTGCTTGCTAAATTAAATGTTAGCAATCGCCAGTTGGCATTGTTGAAGATGATGGGCAGTGGCTTTGTACAAGCGTATTGATGGGCGTCCTTTCGATGTCGCTGCCGCGATGCTTTAAAATTTAAGGTAAGGCTTCATTGTATCTGATTCTTAGACCAAAGGTATCAAAATTCGGGATAGACGCTGACAGCGTTGTGACCTCTCAATTGGCCTAGATGCTGTAATTCTGCTGGGGGGGGTGGGGGACCCCGCAAAGGACTACTCAAAAATATCGAGAATTTTAGCAATAGCAGATTCATTGTTCATGTAGTAAGGTAATTGCCATTGTCTTAACCGATTTCATGGAGCAGGCCCCCCGTCGCTCCATCCGCAAGGATCCTGCCATGGATGGATGGTCTAGTTCGAGCAGAATAATTGCAAAATAAGGCATACTATTGCGGACTTGTGATCAATGGCAGCGATTAATCCTGACAGGATAGATGCCATCTAGCGAAAGATGTGCCTAAGTGTGTTATTCGCGAGTTTCTGCAGGAAGAAATTATTGGTCGTTTTCTTCGTGACTTGTAATAGAGTTTCCGAGCATCTTAGTCGTGAGTCAGGGTGCAGACTTGCCGGCAAGATTTCTATCACCTATGCAGATGGGAACGAGCCTATGTAAATGATTATCCTACTACTTCAAGTTGCCACTAGCGCCTATCGCCGCAAATCAGCTTCCAACATGAATATGGTTTTGTTTGATTAGCAGAGATTCAGGTTCATGAATAGAGAAGGGTCGCAACTTGCATGTCTTGTCCTAGGGACTTTCCAATGTAGGAGTCGCTGAACGTTGGAAATTGAGCCCCAAAAACCCCAAAAATCTACAACAGAAACTTACTCTTCAAGCTCGATGTCAGCATCATGCAGCCCTGATCTCTTGAGGCAAGCGGCAATGGGCTGGTCAAAGTTGCCGAATCATCCCCCGGCGGGGATAGACTGCCGAACAATGTAAGCGTAGATTTAAGGTATAAATTTTCTAAATTAATGGCTAGCCTGGATTTCACAAAAGATTCCTGTATGTCTGCTGTGGACATTTTGGACTCCTTGCGACGGTCCATAGGCAAGATTATATACATTTTCAACGTATCTTATCGTCGTTATTACGATCAGAAGTCTAACGCTTCGATTTCACCTGTAGAACTAGCATTTAACGCCTTTGTTCTGAGGCGAATTGAATTTCGTCCATTCGAGAACCGAGGTAGTCCCTGCGAGGCTGTGGCTATCGGTTAAGGCCCTGCCTGATAAGTTTTTCATTGCAGGCTTTATTAGGGGGCTGCATCAAGTCTGCACATTAAGCAATTTAAATCATTAATCAAAAGCAATTGTTGTCCATGGAAGGTAAATGCATGCTCGATCTAGGACCGTTAGTGCGTCATTATACCAATTCTCAAGTATTGCTGGCGTATTTCTATGGCTTTTCTTTTGATCAGCGAGCGGATGACAGTACAGGAGGTAATTTGGACACCCATTGTCATTCCGATTGCTACCAAAGAATCTCTGAAGCGATTTATTGCTTAGGTAGTCCATTGGCTTATCGCATGTCTAAGGAATTGCTACGGACATTATTGGATTTGAAGGACATATTTACTGGCTTGTTCGTTGAGGAATATTGATATGAGCCTTATCTCGAATCTATTGAATGGGATTTTAAATGGCATCGGTGGCAGCTTGAGCCATGCCTTTCTAGTTCTATGGATGCCCAGAAAAGACAGGCCTTCCGCAGAAAAATTTAATGAATTTGGCCTAGGTAAACTTCTTCGTGAAGATGCTAGCCGTCAATTTGTTAGTAATGAGTTATGGATTTCAAACCAAGTTCAGCTTGCCTTGGGGGGAGCGCATCCTCAGGTACAATCAAAACATTCAAGCCCCAACAATGTACCGGCAGCTCAACTCCGCCCTAAACCCAACTTACCTAGAACCTTTGCCCTTAGCCTAAGCCCAAACCGGACTGGGCCTGCATTAGCTGTTGAATTAACAGGCAACAGTGGCGGTAAAGTCTTCAAACAACGCACCAAAAACCGACAATTATTAATTAACGGTAAGAGATATTCTCGGATTGCCTTTGCTCCTAAAAGGACTCGGCTGAATCTTGTTGATCAAGGTCCAACAAGTAAAAAGGAATTGGACGTTGATGGACCACTTTCTGCGCAAGGTGAGACTAAGAATCGCGATACAGCAAGAACTAGTCAATTTTTAGAATTATTGGCGAATTCAGCCAATAGTAGCGCCAGTAAAAAAAATCGGCGTTGAAAGTACTGCATCGCCGCCTGTTATTAAGGGCGTCAACATTAGTCACGATACCGGTATTAGCAGTAGTGACTACATTACGAAGGTGCAACAACAGACGATCACCGCAATTTTAAGCAAAGCTTTAAGCGGTGGTGATTGCCTCTATGGCTCAGTAGATGCAGGCCTGACCTGGATCGACATCACGACCATGGTGAATGGAACCAACATTAGTTGGAATGGCGCCAGCTTGTTAGGTGCAAGCACTATTATGTTCAAGCTCATCGAGGAAGTAGGCATTGAAGGGGTCGTGAATGGGAGTACAGGTTATGTGATGGATGAACAAGCTCCAACAACGGCAAATACTATTAATAGCTTTTCTAATGATACGGGTAGCAGTAGCAGCGATTTGATTACCAATAATGGTTCGCAAACGATCAGTGGGACATTATCAGCAAATCTGGCCAGCGGTGAGCGTGTGCAGATTTCCCTGGACGGTGGCATCAACTGGAGTGAAGCGAGCTCGATAGTCGGTAGTACAAGTTGGCTGCTGAATGGAGCCACCTTAAGCGCAAGCAACAGCTTGCAAGTTAAGGTTAGCGATGAAGCCGGGAATGACGGTTTGGTCTCAATTCAAGGGTATGTGTTGGACATGTTGGCACCGAATGCACCGTCGCTCACCAGTGTTACTGATGATGGCGGAGCGCTGACATCTGGAGACCGAACTGATGGTACGAACTTAACGGTTTGCGTGTCGCTGATAAATACAAATGCTGAAGAAGGTGATACCGTTCAGCTTTATAACAGCTCTACCGCGCTTGGCTCTGCCTATACGTTGACGTCAACAGAGATCAATAATGGCTACGCCGATGTTGCCACCGAATTACTGGGCAATGGTACGACCTATGGGATTACGGCCAAGGTGATTGATCGTGCCGGCAATGCCTCAGCGGCATCGACTGATTTTACGGCAATTATTGATACAACCACCATTGATATCAACGCCCCAACGCTAACGGTGAGTGGAGTGAACCTGAGCGCTGATACGGGGACCAGTAGCAGTGACTTGATTACAAAGGCAGCGACGCAAACGATCAGCGGGACGCTATCTGGAGGTTTGTCTACGGGGGATCATTTATACGGATCGCTCGATGGCGGCACGAATTGGATGGATATTACGTCAATGGTGAACGGAACAGCGATTAGCTGGACTGGAGTGACGTTGTCTGGGAGCAATAGTATTGCTTTTAAGGTGATAGATAGTGCCGGCAATAGTGGAAGTACTACAGGAAGCAGTGCCTATATGCTGGATAGTGCTGCGCCAACGGTAGTGATCACAAGCAATATATCGGAGCTCAAGAGCGGCGAAACCGCAACGATCACCTTTACGTTCTCAGAAGATCCCGGTAGCACGTTTGCCTGGGATGGGAGCAGTGGCGATGTGGTGGTGAGTGGCGGGACGCTGTCGAGTATTAGTGGCAGTGGTTCAACACGTACGGCGAGCTTTACGCCAACAGCCGGCACGAATGGTGGAACGGCATCGATTACGGTTGCGAGTGGAAGCTATACAGATGCTGCCGGTAATAGTGGAGGATCGGGCACAACACCGACATTGACATTTGACACGTTAGCGCCAACGGTAGCGATCACAAGCAATGTATCAACCATAAAGAGCGGTGAGACAGCGGCGATCACGTTTACGTTCTCTGAGGAACCTGGATCGACATTCACGTTAGCTGATGTGGTGGTGAGCGGAGGTAGCCTGTCGAGCATCAGCGGCAGTGGGTTAACGCGTACGGCGACGTTTACACCAACGGCAAGCACGAATGGAGGAACGGCAACGATTACGGTTGCGAGTGGTAGCTATACAGATGCTGCCGGCAATAGTGGCGGAGCGGGCACAACACCGACTTTGACATTTGACACGTTAGCGCCAACGCTCGTGATTACAAGCAATGTATCGGCATTGAAGAGCGGAGAAACCGCGACGATCACCTTTACGTTCTCAGAAGATCCCGGTAGCACGTTTGCGTGGGATGGCACGAGTGGTGATGTGCTGGTGAATGGCGGGACGCTATCGAGCATTAGTGGCAGTGGGTTAACGCGTACGGCGACGTTTACGCCAACTGCAGGGATTGATAGCTCAACGGCATCGATTACGGTTGCGCAAGGAAGCTATACCGATACGGCAGGCAATGATGGTGGAGCTGGCATAACACCGAGTTTGACATTTGATACGCAGGCGTCAACCCTGACGGTGAGTGGTGTGAGCCTGAGCGGCGATACGGGAACCAGTAGCAGTGACTTGATCACGAAGACAGCGGCGCAGACGATCAGCGGGACGTTGTCGGCAGCGTTGACGAGTGGCGATGTGTTGGAAGGATCGTTGGATGGCGGAACGAATTGGATGGATATTACGACCAAGGTGAGCGGCACAACGATAACGT